>JANNKM010000410.1:0-7275 GCA_031396305.1 Rhizobacter sp. | reverse complement strand
GGAGAGCACCGACTACGACTTCGACCCCGACATCCGCGTGATCGATGGCGAGGTCGCAGCGCGCGGACCCGGGTTCACCCTGACAGCGGTGCACACACCGGGTCACACCTCGAACCACCTGTGTTTTGCCTTGGCCGAAGAGCGCGGGTTGTTCACGGGCGATCACATCATGGGGTGGAGCACCACGGTGATCGGCCCGCCCGATGGTGACATGCGTGACTACTTCGCCTCGCTCCACAAAGTTCGCGGGCGCGATGACTGCGTGATGTGGCCGACGCACGGCGCTCCCGTCACCGAACCGGGCCCGTTTGTCGATGCGTTCATCGCTCACCGCGTGGAACGTGAGGCCCAGGTGCTCGCCGCTGTTCGCTCGGGGCAGACGTCGATCGCTTCGATGGTGGAGGTGCTGTACGCCGCCGTGCGCCCCGAACTGCACAAGCCGGCCGGGCGGAGTGTGCTTGCGCACCTCGTCAAGCTGGCCGACGATGGCATGTTGGTCATCGCCGACGATGCCCCGGCGACCTTGCGGGCGGTCTACCGCCCCGCGTGACGACGGTTCGTCCAGCGGGTGCTGAACGGCATGGCGACGGGAGCCGGCGCGGTTACGGCCCGAGCAACCCGGCCGCGGCGAGCGCTTCGGCGACGGTGGCGACGCGGTGCAGGTTCATTCCGTCGATTCCGTTGGGGGAGTTGGCCGGCACGATCGCTCGGGCGAAACCCAGCCGCGCGGCTTCGTTGAGCCGGCGCCGCGCATGGGAAACCTGACGTACTTCACCGGCCAGGCCGACCTCGCCGAAGGCAATGAAGCCCTTCGGCAACGGCCGGCCGCGCAGGCTGCTTTGAATCGCCAGCATCACCGCCAGGTCAGCGGCAGGTTCGCTGATGCGCACGCCCCCGACCGCGTTGACGAACACGTCCTGGTCCAGGCAGGCGATGCCGGCGTGACGGTGCAAAACGGCGAGCATCATCGCCAGGCGGTCCCGGTCCAGACCGACGCTCAGGCGCCTCGGGCTCGCGCCGCCGCTGTCCACCAGCGCCTGCACTTCCACCAGCATCGGCCGCGTGCCTTCCACCGTGACGAGCACGCACGAGCCCGGCACCGGGTCGCCGTGCGTCGACAGAAAAATCGCGCTTGGGTTCGACACGCCTTTCAGACCGCGCTCCGTCATCGCGAACACGCCAATCTCGTTGATCGCGCCGAAGCGGTTCTTGATCGCACGCACGAGGCGAAAACTGCTGTGCGTGTCGCCTTCGAAATAGAGCACGGTGTCGACGATGTGTTCCAGCACCCGCGGGCCCGCCAGCGCGCCGTCTTTCGTCACGTGACCGACCAGCACGATCGACACGCCGCTGCTCTTGGCGAGCCGCGTCAGTTGCGCCGCGCACTCGCGCACCTGCGCCACCGACCCCGGCGCCGAGGTGAGCTGTTCGCTGTAGACGGTCTGGATGCTGTCGATCACGCACACGCCGGGTTGCTCAGCGCCAATCGTCGCGACGATCTTTTCGAGCTGGATCTCGGCGATCACACGCACCTGTGAGGCCTCCAGGCCCAACCGGCGCGAGCGCAACGCGACTTGCGCGCCCGACTCCTCGCCGGTCACGTAGAGCGTTCGCGCATGGCGCGACAAGGAGTCGAGCGCCTGCAGCAGCAGCGTCGACTTGCCGATTCCCGGGTCGCCTCCAATGAGCACCACGCCACCGGCGACGATGCCCCCGCCCAGCACGCGATCCAGCTCGTCGATGCCCGTGGGCTGACGCTCGACCTCGGTGGCTTCGATCTCCGACAGCGTTGCCACTGGTTGCGCGGCGACCAATGCCTGGTAGCGGTGTTTGCCGGGGACCTCGGCCACGCCTTCGACCAACGAGTTCCAGGCGCCGCAGCTCGGGCATTTGCCCAACCACTTCGGGCTGGTGCCGCCGCATTCCTGACACGTGTATTGCGATTTCGCCTTGTTCACCCCAGGACTGTAGCGGGCGCTGCCCGGGCGCTCACTCCTGCACCTTGCCGCGACCCGCCTTGACGTGGCTCCGCACGGCCTTGCCTTCGAGCCGCCGCTCGCGCGACGCGCGGGTCGGTTTGGTCGGGCGGCGCACGCGCGGCACATGGGCCGCCGCTTCGAGCATTTCGGTCAGGCGCTCGAACGCCTCGGTGCGGTTCATGTCCTGGCTGCGATGTTGCTGGGCCTTGATGACCACGACGCCGTCGCTTGAAATGCGCGAGTCCGCCATCGCCAGCAGGCGCACCTTCAATTCCTCGGGCAGCGACGATGCCCGCACATCGAAGCGCAGATGCACCGCACTCGACACCTTGTTGACGTTCTGCCCACCCGCGCCTTGGGCACGGATCGCGCTGATTTCGATTTCCGCTGGAACCAGGGTGAACGGGATGCGCATCACTCCACGCGCACCGGCACGCGCGGCGCCAACCCGCACATCAACTCGTAGCCCAGCGTTCCCGCTGCGTGCGCAACCTCGTCGATAGGCAATGAGCTGCGCCCCGGCCCTTCGCCCCAGAGGGTCACTTCGCTGCCGACGCGGGCGGCCGGCACGCCCGCCAGATCGACGGTGATCATGTCCATCGAGACGCGCCCGACGGTTCGGCTGCGCACGCCGTCCACGAGCACCGGCGTGCCCGTGGGTGCGACGCGCGGGTAGCCGTCGGCATAACCGCAGGCCACAACGCCGATGCGCATCGGTGCCGGTGCGGTGAACGCGCTACCGTATCCAACACCGTCGCCCGCCTTCAGGTCGCGCACCGCGATCAGCTGCGCGCGCAGCGTCATCGCGCCCTTCAAGTCCCACGTCGCACTGCTGTGCAGCGGATGGTCGGGCGACGAGCCGTACAGCATGATGCCCGGGCGCACCCAGTCGCCGCGCACGCCCGGCGCCGCAGCACCGAAACGCAGCAGCGCGGCGCTGTTGCAAAGGGACCGCTCGCCGGGCAGTTCGCGCACCACTGCTTCGAACCTCGCCATCTGGCGGGCCACACCTGCGGCACCGTCAGCGTCGGCGAAGTGCGTCATCAGTGTCACTGAATCGACTTGCGTGAGACCGCTCAGGCGCTGCCAGGCCGAGCGGTAAGCGTCGGCGCTGAATCCGAGCCGATTCATGCCGCTGTTGAGCTTGAGGAATACATGGTGCGAAGCTGTCGTCTTGTGCGCCGCGAGCCAGTCGATCTGGGCTTCGTTGTGCACCGTGTGCCACAGGCGCAACTGCGAGCACAGTTCGAGATCACGCGGCTCGAAACAACCTTCGAGCAACAGCACCGGCCCACGCCAGCCGAGCGCCCGCAGCCGCTGCGCCTCAGCCAGGTCGAGCAGTGCAAACCCGTCAGCGCCGCGCAAGTGCGCGTACACGCGCTCGATGCCGTGGCCGTAGGCGTTGGCCTTGATCACCGCCCAGACCTTGGCGTCGGGCGCATCCCGGCGCGCCCGCGCCAGGTTGTGCGCCAGTGCGTCGCTGTGGATCACGGCTTCGATGGGGCGCGGCATGCGCCGATTCTGCCAGCCGACCCGGGCAAAGTGGCTACACGCTGAGGCGGGGCCTAAGGGCCGCGTGCTATAACCGCGCCCGCAGGCCAGGCCTGTTTACCACCTTGGAAGCCTTGGGCGCAGCGACGAGCGAATGAAAAAAGGCTTCTACACGATCATGTCAGCGCAGTTCTGCAGCTCGCTGGCGGATAACGCATTGCTCGTCGCGGCGATCGAACTGCTCAAGTCCTCGGGTGCGCCGGGCTGGCAGGTGCCGGCGCTGACGCCGATGTTTGCCCTCTTCTACGTGATCCTCGCGCCCTTCGTCGGCGCGTTTGCCGACGCCGTGCCCAAAGGCAAGGTCATGTTCATATCGAACGCGATCAAGGTGGCGGGCTGCCTGATGATGCTGTTCGGCACGCATCCGCTGATCGCCTACGCCGTGGTCGGTCTGGGCGCCGCAGCCTACTCGCCGGCCAAGTACGGCATCCTCACCGAGTTGTTGCCCCCTTCGCAGCTCGTCAAGGCAAACGGCTGGATCGAGGGCCTGACGATCGCCTCGATCATCCTGGGCATTCTTCTGGGGGGCCAGTTGGTCGGCCCCGGCATCGCGCCCTGGCTGCTGGGCATCGACGTGCCGCTGATCGTGACGAGCGTCGACACCGGCCCCGAAGTGGCGATCGCCGCGTTGATCTTCGTCTATGTGCTCGCGGCGATCTTCAACCTCTACATTCCGCGCACCGACGCGCCGCTGCAGACCCTGTCGCGCAACGCCGTGTTCCTGGTGCGCGACTTTGCCGCCTGCAACGCGCGCCTGTGGGACGACAAGCTGGGCCAGATTTCCCTGGCGACGACGACGATCTTCTGGGGCGTGGGCGGCAACCTGCGCGTCATCGTGTTTCCCTGGGCCGCTGTAGCACTGGGCTACTCGACGACGCAGGCCTCGTCACTTGCCGGTGTGGTGACGATCGGCATGGCGGCCGGCGCCGTGCTCGCCTCGATGCGCATGCGCCTGGACCGCGCCACCGCCGTGATTCCGCTGGGCATCTTGATGGGCATCCTCATCATCGGCTTGAACGCGATCCGCGACATCTGGGTTGCGGTGCCGTTCCTGATCCTGCTCGGCCTGGCCGGCGGTTTTCTTGTCGTGCCGATGAATGCGCTGCTGCAGCACCGCGGCCACAACCTGATGGGTGCGGGCCGCTCGATCGCCGTGCAGAACTTCAACGAACAGGCCTGCATCCTCGGCCTGGGTGCGTTCTACACCGGCATGACGCGCCTGGGCCTGTCGGCGTTCACGGCGATTGCCGTATTCGGTCTGGTCGTCGCAGGCGTGATGGAGCTGATCCGGCGCTGGCACGCGCGCAATTGCGTGCGCCATCGCGATGAGATCGAGCGCCTGCTTGCAATTGCCCGCAGTGACAAGCACTGAGAGTCCAAGCGGCGCCGCGATTCGCGCCTGCGGTCTCAAGGCCCGTAAGTCACCACCAGCGTCGCCTTGTCGATGCGGGCCTTCTTGAACCGCGGGTCGTTGTTGCGCACGACCCGCTTGATCGACCCGGAGCCGCTCAACTGATCAAATTGAAGCGACAGGAAGTGACCCAGATCGTCGCCGGTCACGGTGTCGAGCCTGGCGTCCGCGAGCAGCGTCTTCAGGTTCTTGCTGTCCCAGCCATCGCTCGGGTTCAGCGTCACTTGCGTGCCGTCCACCGGCGGGGCGCCGTTGACGCATGAGGCGGTGCCGCTGTCGGCGAAGGTCCGCCCCGCCACGGGAACGAACTGCCAGTCGTAGCTGTTCGCCTTGAGCGTGAACTTGATGACGCCGTGCGTCGTGTTGTTGCGAACCTCGCTGTTCGGCTGGACCGTGCCGATGCCGTAGAACGGCACACCCCCGGTGCCGACGATGAACACGCGCGGCCCATTCGGATCGGCCTGGCCGTTCACGTTCTGTGGCGCGAAGCGCTCGTAGATGTGTTCGTGGCCGTTGACGATGACGTCGGCATGGTGGTCGTACAGAGCCTTGAAGAGCGCCGCCTGGCTCGGGTCATTGCCATGGCTCGCGCCCGAATTGAACAGCGGGTGATGCCAATAGGCCAGCGTGCATGGCTTGGTATTGGCCGCCAGATCGTTGCGCAGCCACTGTTCCTGCAATGAGCCGGCACCGCGCGCAATGTTGCTGTTGAGAACGACGATATGCCAGTCGCCTAGTTCGTAGCTGTAGTAGCCCAGCCCGGCGGGCCCCGCGCTCGCCCCGAAGTAGTTGTAGTAGTGAGGCGCGCCCGCGACGCCGTAGTCATGGTTGCCGGCGCTGGGCCGCGTGCGCGCCTTGTGGCGGCCCCAGGTCGGTTCATAGCAGTTCGCGTACTCCGCCGCCGCACCGATCGGATAGACGTTGTCACCGGTGGTGAACACGGTGCCGGCAATGGCGTCGAGCAGCAGGGCCGTCGCTGCTTCATTGCCGTTGCAATTGGCAATGTCGCCGGCACCGACCAGAACCACGGGCGTCGAGCCGGCGCCGGTGTTGCTACCCCCGCCGGGGCCAGCGACGGCCCCGCCGCCGCAATTCACCAGACTCAGGGTCGCGGCGAGGAAGCCGGCCGATGTCAAGGTTCTGTGATTCATGCCGATCGTGCCTCGAATAGCGAGATGACGATCTTCAGCCGGCTTACTTGCCGACATCTTTGCCTTCATCGCGTTGCATGCTCGCGGCGTGAATTCGACCACGCTTGGCAAGCCGGGCGTGTTGTGCAACGGTCGGAATTTGCGGGCTCGTCGGCCTCGATTCCCCTGGCCGACAATGCTTCGATGTCTGCAATCGTTGCCCCTGCAACACTTCTGCCCGCGCTGGCCTTGATGTTCAACGCCTTGGTCTGGGGCACGAGTTGGTGGCCGTTTCGCCGGATCGAAGCGCTGGGCTTGCATCCGCTGTGGACCACGCTGTTCGTCTACACGCTCGGGGCCTTGGTCATCATCGCGTGGCGCCCGGCGGCGCTGGGCTACTTGCTGCGCACGCCCACCCTGTGGGTGCTGGTGTTGGCCGCCGGTGCAACGAACGCGGCGTTCAATTGGGGTGTGGTGATCGGCGACGTCGTGCGCGTCGTCTTGTTGTTCTATTTGATGCCATTGTGGGCCGTGCTGCTGGCTCGGGCATTGCTGAACGAGCCGCTGACGCGCGCGGCGCTGGCGCGCGCCGCCTTGGCGCTGGCAGGTGCAGCTGTGGTGCTCTGGCCCGAGGCAGGCGTGGACGCCGCGGGCTGGCCGGTGCCGCGCTCGCTTGCAGATTGGCTGGGCGTGCTGGGCGGGTTTTCTTTCGCACTGAACAATGTGATGCTGCGCCGCGAATCGCACCGCCCCGAAGCGGCACGCGCGCTGGCGATGTTCATGGGGGGTGCAGCGGTATCGGGATTGCTGGGCGCGGCGCTGGCGCAATCCGGGTTGATGCGCTGGCCGGTTGACTTGTCCTGGTCATTGGCGCCTTGGGCGCTGGGGCTGGCGGTGCTGTTCCTGGTTGGCAATCTGGCCTTGCAGTACGGGGCGGCACGGCTGCGTGCCAACGTCACGTCGGTGATCATGCTCACTGAAGTGATATTCGCGTCTGTGTCGGCGCTGGCGCTCGGCGGCGGCACACTCACGACACGGCTGATGGTGGGTGGCGCCATGATCCTGTTGGCGGCGTTGCTGTCAACCCTGGAGCCGGTGCCGCCCTGAAGATCGGCGCGCTACCATCCGCGGGTGCATTGCAATTGAAAGCCCACCATGAACTCGCAGCCACGCAGCATCTACGATTTCGAAGCCCTGTCGATCG
>JANNKM010000487.1:0-9161 GCA_031396305.1 Rhizobacter sp. | reverse complement strand
GCCCATGCCGCCCAGCAGGCACATCATCACGGCCTGCCCAGACTGCAGGTAATGCAGCGAGTCGATCGGCACGATGGACAGGTGCAGCGCGCGCAGCGCCCCCGCCAGGCCGCACACCGCGGCCGACAGCACGAACACCAGAAGCTTGGCGCGCGCCACATCGAAACCGCAAGCCGCGGTGCGCTTCTCGTTCTCGCGAATGGCCTCGATCACAGCGCCGAACGGCGAGTTCAGCACCCGCGACACGAACCACAGCGCGGCCGCGACGAACACCAGGATGACGTAATACTTGGTGATGGGGTTCAAGAAGTCGAGCTTCCAGACGAGCAGATCGATGCTCTCGACGCGGATGCCGCGCAGGCCGTTTTCGCCGCCGGTCCAGCGCTCGGCCTTGTAGAAGGCGTAGTACACGATCTGCGCCAGCGCCAACGTCACCATCGAGAAGTAGATGCCGCGCGTGCGGATCGCCAGATAGCCCATCACCACGCCGACCAGCGCCGACGCCGCCACGCCGGCTGCGATGGCCGCCCACCATGGCCAGCCGCCGCTGACGATGGCAATGCCGCACAGGTAGCTGCCCACCCCCAGAAAGGCGGCATGCCCGAACGACAGCATGCCGGTGTAGCCGAACAGCAGGTTGAAGCCCACCGCATACAAGCCAAAGATCAAGATGTTGATGGCCAGCGCCTCGTATGGCATGACCAGCGGGAACAGCAGCAAAAAGACCAGTACGGCGGCCACCCGGTTGCGCACCACGAGGTTGAGAAAGTGCGTGTTCATCAGCTCATCAACCCGGCCTTGCCGAAGAAGCCCTGCGGCCGGATCAGCAGCACCACGGCCATCAGCACGAAGATCGACAGCTCGGCCAGGTCGGGCGCGAACAGCGAGGTCATGCTGTACACCACGCCGACCAGCAGGCCGGCCACCACGGCGCCCGGCAGCGAGCCCATCCCGCCCACCACGGTGACGACGAAAGACTCGGCCAGCACCGAAATACCCATCTCCGGGTTGACGGCGCGGGTGGGCGCGGCCAGCACGCCCGACAGCCCGGCGATCGCAGTGCCGATGCCGAACACCAGGAGCCAGACGCGGGAGATGTCGATGCCGAGCACGCGCACGATTTCAGGATCGCGCGAGCCGGCGCGGATGATCAGGCCATAGCGGGTCTTCTCGATGAACAGCCACAAAGCCAGCACGACAAGTGCGGTGGCGCCGATCAGGAACAGCCGGTACAGCGGGAAGTGGCCGAAGCCCAAGTCGACCGCGCCGCGCAGCTCGGCCGGGGTGCTTGTGGGTACGCCCTCGATGCCGAAAAGCACCCGCATCGCCTCGACCATCACGTAAGACAGGCCGAAGGTCAACAGCAGCGGGTAGTCGATGCCGCGGCCGTACAGCGGGCGAACCAGAAAACGCTCGGTCAACAGGCCAACGGCTCCCACTGCGAGCGGCGTGAGCAGCAGGCTGAACCAGAAGTTGCCAGTGAGACCGAGGAAGTACACGCCGAGAAAGGCGCCGACCATGAAGAACGCGCCGTGCGCAAAGTTAACCACCGTCAACATGCCGAAGATCAGCGACAGGCCCAGCGCCAGCAGCGCGTACACCGCGCCCAGCGCAATGCCGGTCATGAGCTGCAACATCAGGAGGGACAACGTGATCTCGCCCATGTGGATCCTTTGCGAGCGCCTTAACCCGGTGGCGGGGCGCCACCAGGCTCAAGGTCGCGGAGTCAGGTGGTGACCTTGTGGCCGAGCTCGTCGCAACTGCGCAGGTTCGCCTCGTTGGCCGCTTCGATCGACAAGACGTTGAATACGTCGTACTTGTCCTTCATGGCCTTCGACTTGGATTCGACGATGACCACCGACTGCACCGACTGGTGGTCGCACTTGCGATAGAACTGGTCGCCCTTGTACCAGTTGTACTTGAGCTGGCGCAATGCGATGCTGACCGGCACCGAGTCGGTGGTCTTGGCGTCCAGCACCGCCTGCAGCACGCTGCGGATGCCGGCATAGCCCAGAGCGCCGTAGTCCGACGGCACCGCGCCGCCGTTCGCCTTGCGGAACGCGTCGTTGAACCGTCTTGCGCTTGGAATCTTGTCTTCCATGCCCCAGTAATACGAGGTGCCGCCGAGCACGCCCTCGAAGGCCTCGGCCCCGCCGGCCAGGCGCGACGTGTACAGCAGCACCGGCGCGATGATCTTCGTGCCCTGCTTGAGGCCGAAGTCGGTGGCCTGCTTGGCCGAGTTGACGAGGTCGCGGCCGAAGTTGCACAGCACCAGGACGTCGGGCTTGAGCGACTGGATGCGCGGCAGGAACGCCGAGTAGTCGGCGGCGCCCAGTGGGTGGCGAATGTCGGCCAGCGTCTGCACGCCCAGGGCCTGGCCGGCACGCTGGAAGCCGCGCACCATTTCATGGCCGTAGGCGTAGTCTGCCGTGAGGTAGACGACCTTCTTGCCGAACTTCGGAAACGCATAACGGCCCACTGCGCCTGCCGTCAGGTGCGGATTCAGCGCCTCGTGGAAGGTGTAGAGGCTCCAGTCCTTGGCCTCGTTGATCGTGTCGGACTGGCTGATCGAGTTGAACAGCACCTTGCGCTCGCGTGTCACCGCGTTGATCGAGAGTTGCGTCGCCGCCGAGAGCGAGCCGACGACGAAGTTGACCTTGTCCTTCTCGATCAGCTCGAGCGTGCGCGTCGCCGCCTCGCCGGGGTTGAGCTTGTCGTCGCGCACCAGCAGCTCGGCCAGCTGGCCCTTGTGGCCGCCGGCGGCGTTCCACTCCTTCACGGCGAGTTCGGCGGCGCGCACCTGGTCCTGCGCTTCGGCCGAGAACGCACCGGTGAGCGGCACCGGAAAGCCGATTCGGATCGTCGCGGCCTGCGCGCGGGCGATGCTGAACAGCGCCGGCGCAGCGGCCACTGCCGTGCCGGCGATGACGATGCGGCGGCGGCGCGGGTTCGGAGGCGTGAGGCTCATGGGATGGTCTCCTTGACGAGTGGGTGATGGTTCGGAAGCTGGAGGTTGCAGGCTTCAGGCGGCCTGCAAGGCGGGGTCTTCGGTGTCGAACAGACTCGGGTCGATCGCCGTCTGGCGCATCACTTCCTCGGCGCTGCGCTGCGCGTTTGCGCCGCGGCGCTGCGCCTCGAGGTAGGCGCCCAGGCGCCGCGCGCGCTGCACCACTGCCGCGCCGACGGGCATTCGCAGCGCGGCGTAGTGGCGCAGCGCCTGGGGCGTGGCGCCGTCGGTGGCGATGCACTGCGCCAGCAGCATCGCGTCGTCGCCCGCCTTGGCCACGCCCATGCCCACGTGCGGACGCGCCACGAAGGCAGCGTCTCCCAGCAGCGCGACGCGGCCGAAGGCGATTCTGCTCGACGTCAGATCGTAGATCGGTTGCAGGAACGGCATCGCTGTTTTCTCGGCGATTTCGGCGAACTGCGGCGCAAGCTTGGAACGTGCGGCTTCGCGCATCGCCACCACGTTGCGCCACGCCACCTGCTGCGGCGCGATGCCCTGCGGATGGTGCACGCCGTCGGCGTCGGTCATGAGTGCCGCGAGCTCAGGCCCGGCCGCCGCCTGGCGGTACCAGACGAAGTTCCAGCGGCGCTGGCCCGGCACGATGCTGTCGTCAGGGCCGGCCACGGGGTAGCCGATCATCTGCTCGCCCTCGGGCAGACCGAATCCGAAACAGTCGAACAGCGTGTCGCGTGTGTGCCGCGAAAGACTCGCCTCGTCGCACATGCCGCGCCACGCCACATAGCCCGCGTACTCGGGCTGCACCTGCGGCGCGAACTGCGCGCGCACGCCGGAGCGGATGCCCTCGCAGGCGATCAGCAGCTCGCCGGCCACGCTCTCGCCGCTGGCGAGCCGCACCACCACGCCGGTGGCGGACTGGTCAACGCCGACCACCTGGGCGCCGAGCCGGTAGCGCTCGGACGGCAGCGCGTCGCGCAGCAGCGCGTACAGGCGCCCCCACGAGGTGAGCACCTGCGGATGCTGCCAGCGGCATTCGGCGTGACCTGTGGCGTCGAGCACGACGCGCCAGTCCACCGGCACGCCGAGCGTGCCATCCACCAACGCGCCGCAGGCCCGCAGCGCGGCGCGCAGGCACTCGTGCGTGACGATGCCGGCGCCGCGCCCCTGCAGCGAGTGCCTCGAGCGCTCCAGCACCTGCACATCGTGGCCGTCGCGCAGCAAACGGGTGGCGGCCATCAGGCCGCCGAGCGATCCGCCGCTGATGAGGATTCGCGTCGGGGTCAACTCAGCGCTGCCTTCTCGTCGGCCGGGAAGTTGAGTTCGACGATGATGCCGTTCGGGTCGTCGACGAACACTTGGTGCAGACCCAGCACCGGCACGGAGCGCTCGCGGCACGCCACGCCCTGCGCGCGCAGCCGTTGCAGCATGTCGGCCAGGCCGGTGCTGAAGAACGCAACGTGGTCCACCGCGCCCGAGCCGTGCAGCGAGGTCTGGTCGCGGTCGCCGAGATACTGCTTCAGGCCTTCGGGGTCGTTCGGGTCGATGCCGACGATGTGCACGACGGCGTTGGCATAGGTGCCGGTGTCGCCGGCGTACAGCCACAGCCCGGGGAAGGGGAATGGCGGGCGCGGCCCCACCTTCAGGCCGAGCAGGCCGCCATAGAAGCGCTCGCAGGCTTGCAGATCCACGGTGCGGATCGAGAAGTGGTTCAACGACATGCCCATCTGTGAACTCCAGCGTGGTCAGCGGCGCAGGCGCGACGGCGGCGGCAGCAATTCGGGCACCTGCGCGAGAAAACCGCGGATGCGGTCGCGGATGAAGGTATCCACCATCCCCGGGTCCCCCTCGCCGGCGAAATGCTGCTGGTACACCAGCGGCCAGATTCCCAAGTGGTAGATCAGGCCCCCGTGCAGCCCCATCAGCGCCGCTTCCTCGCGCGGCGCGGTGCGCGCGCGCGAACGGCTGCCGGCATGGCGGCGCGCTTCGCGCAGCAGGCGCGGGAAGAGTTTCTCGCGCACCAGCGCGAAGTAGCGGCTCGGAATCAGCCCGTCGGACAGCCCCGAGTACACGAGGATGCGCAACCACTCGGGGGTGAGGATCGCCGGCAGGTACTCGCGGTAGAAGGCGTGCAACTTGTCTTGCACCGGCAACTCCGGGTCGTCGAGCAGCGTTTCCCAGCGGGCGTCCCAGCGGCCGGCGATGGTCTGCTCGTAAACGCGTTCGATCAGCGAGCGCTTCGTCGGAAAGTAGTGGTACAGCAGCGTATGCGCGATGCCCAGTTCGGCGGCGAGCTCGCGCATCTGCGCGTCCAGGCCGCGCCGCGCAAAGAATTCGGTCGCGCCGGCGACGATCTGCTGCTCGCGCTCGCGCGCTTCCAGGCGGCGCCGCGGCGGCAGGCGTGCCGCGGTGGACGCCGCCGGGGCTGCCGCAGCGGTGCCGGGCAGCGCCGCGGCGCGGGGGCGGGTTTGTTCCGTATTGACCATTTGCTCAACTCTGCTGAAATTGTTGAACGCCTGATCAACAGACCCCATCCCGACAAACCCTGCCATCGCCATGAAATCGCCGGCTTTCGATTACGTCCGCGCCGAGTCGCCGCAACATGCCTACGCGTTGCTGGCGCAGCACGGCGACGACGCGCGCGTGCTCGCCGGTGGCCAGACGCTTCTTGCCACCCTGAACGCGCGGCTGTCGCAGCCGGCGCTGCTGGTGGACATTGCCGGGCTCGACGCGCTGCGTGGCATTTCGCTCAACGGCCATGTGCTGCACATCGGCGCGCTGACGCGCCATGTCGAAGTGGAAGAGTCGGCGCTCGTCGCGCGCCACGCCCCGCTGCTGGCGCAGGCCGCGCCGCACATCGCGCACCGCGCCATCCGCAACCTCGGCACCTTCGGCGGCTCACTCGCCTACGCTGACCCCGCCGCCGAGTGGCCCGCGTGCGCGCTCGCGCTGGACGCTACTCTCGTGCTGGCCAGCGCGCGCGGCGAGCGGCGCGTCGCCGCGCAAGACTTCTTCCAGGGCCTGTACAGCACCGCGCTGCAGCCCGGCGAGCTGCTGCTGGCTTGCGAATTGCCGATCGCCGCCGCCGGCGAGCGCCAGGTGTTCGACGAACTCGCGCGGCGCCAGGGCGACTACGCGGTGGTGGGCCTGGCCGCGCGCGCACGGCCGGTCGGCGACACACTGCACGACGTGCGCCTGGTTTTTCTGAGCCTGGCCGACCGGCCGCTTCGCGCGCGCGCCGCCGAAGCCGTACTGCAAGGCGGGCCGCTGGTTGAGGCGCGCATTGCCCAGGCCGACGCGGCGCTGCGTGCCGAGCTCGACCCGTTCCCCGACCTGACCCACGGCGCAGCGGCGAAGAAGCAGCTCGCCGCAACGCTGCTGCGCCGCACGGTCGCTGCGCTGATCCGAGCCCCCGCCGCCTGACCCGCCCCACCCCATGAACACTCCCACCGACACCCCGAAACGCCGTGTCAGCATCGTTGTGAACGGCACGGCGTTCGTGCGCGACGTCGAATGCCGGCGCCACCTGGTCGACTTCCTGCGCGAAGACTGCGGCCTGAAGGGCGCGCACCTGGGTTGCGAACACGGCGTGTGCGGCGCCTGCACGCTGCGCCTTGATGGGCAGATCGTGCGCGGCTGCCTGGTGCTCGCGGTACAGGCCGACGGCCGGCGCATCGACACGGTCGAGACGCCGACGCCGGGCAAACGCCTGAAGGCACTGCAGGACGCCTTCATCGAGCACAACGCGTTGCAGTGCGGTTACTGCACACCGGGCATGCTGATGGCCGCGCTGGATCTCGTCGAACACCGGCCCGACGCCGACCGTCAGCGGGTGCGCGAGTGGATCAGCGGCAACTACTGCCGCTGCACCGGTTACCACGCGATCGTCGATGCGGTCTGCGCGGTGCTCGAGCAGCAGCGTGCCGGCCGCTTCAGCGACGAACCCGTCGCGCAGGCCCAGCCATGAACTTCCCCGTCGAAGTGCCGACCCACCGCGACCTCGGCGCCGATCTGCCGGCGGTCACCGAAGACCAGCGCCACATCGGCGTGGCGATTCCGCGCGAAGGCGTGCGTCGCCTGACGCAGGGCCGCGGCCAGTTCGTCGACGACATCGAGCTGCCGCGCCTGGCGCATGTGGTGTTCTGGCGCTCGCCGGTGGCACACATGCGCGTCAAGCGCATCGAGCGCGGCGCGGCGCAGGCGCTGCCGGGAGTGATTGCGGTCGTGATCGGCAGCGAGATCGCGGCGATCTGCAAACCCTGGGTCGCCACGCTCGCGCACCTGGCGGGCATCAAGAGCGCGCCGCAATACCCGCTGGCGATCGAGCGCGCCACCTGGCATGGCGAGCCGGTGGTCGCGGTGGTCGCCGAGACGCGTGCGCGCGCCGAAGACGCGCTCGCGCTGCTCGAGGTCGAATGGGACGAGCTGCCCGCGGTGCTCGACACCGAGACCGCGCTCGACCCCGCGACACCGCTGATCCACCCCGAACTCGGCGACAACCTGTGCTTCGCGCGGGCGCTTGACACCGGCGGTGTCGACGCGGCCTTCGCACGCGCTGACGCGGTGTTCGAGGAGACCTATGTGTTCGGCCGGCATACCGGCGTGACGCTCGAGCCGCGCTGCCAGATCGCCGACTGGAACCCGGGCGACCAGAAGCTCACCGTGTATCACTCGTTCCAGGCGCCGCACATGATGCAGGACCTGTATTGCCGGCAGTTCGAGCTGCAGGAATCGCAGGTGCGCGTGGTCTGCCGCGACGTCGGGGGTTCGTTCGGCATCAAGGTGCACGCGTACCCGGACGACTTCGCGACGGTGGCGCTTTCGATGCTGCTGCACCGGCCGGTCAAGTTCGTCGCCGACCGGCTGGAGAGCTTCGTCTCCGACATCCACGCGCGCGAGCACCGCATCAAAGGACGCATTGCCGCAGCCAGGTCGGGCGAGATCCTCGCCTTCGAGATCGACGACCTGACCGGCATCGGCCCGTTCTCGATGTTCCCGCGCACCAGCGGCATCGAGGGGAATCAGGTCGTGAACCTGACCGGCGGCCCGTACAAGCACAAGCATTACCGCGCCGCGCTGAAAGTGGTGTTCCAGAACAAGACGCCGACCTGCCAGTACCGCGGCGTGGGGCATCCGATCGCCTGCGCGGTCACGGAAGCGCTGGTCGACGGCGTGGCTTCGATGCTCGGCATCGACCCGATCGCGCTGCGTTTGGCCAACGTGATTCCGGACGATGCCTATCCCGCCACCGGCGCGTCGGGAATCAAGCTCGAGATCCTGTCGCACGAAGCCTGCCTGCGCGAGGCGAAGCGCCTGGTCGACTACGACGCGCTGCGCGCCGAGCAGGCCGTGCTGCGACGCCAGGGCATCCACCGCGGCATCGGCGTGGCGACGCTGATCGAGCTGACGAATCCGAGCGCGGCGTTCTACGGCGTCGGCGGCGCGCGCATCGCCTCGCAGGACGGCGCGACGCTGCGCCTGGAGCCGAGCGGCGTGCTGACGGTGATGAGCAGCGTCGGCGAGCAGGGCCAGGGCGCCGAAGCCGTGTTCGCGCAGATCGCCGCAGACGCGGTGGGCGTGGCGCTCGACCGCGTGCGCGTGATCACCGGCGACACCGACGCCACGCCGTACGGCGGCGGCACCTGGGCCTCGCGCGGCGCCGGCATCGGTGGCGAGGCCGTGCTGCAGGCCGGCCTGGTGCTGCGCGAGAACATCATCGCCACGGCGGCGGCGATCCTGAAGCGCGAACGCGCCGCTCTGGCGCTGCACCGCGGCGCGATCGTCGACGCTGCCAGCCGCGAGGGACTGCTCGACCTGGCGGAGCTCGGCCGGATCGCCTACTTCCGCTCCGACACGCTGCCCAAGGAATTCACGCCCGAGCTGATGGTGACGCGCCACTACGCGCAGCGCGACTACCCGTTCATCTTCACGAACGGCGTGCAGGTCAGCCATGTCGAGGTCGACGTCGACACCGGCTTCGTCAAGCTGCTCAAGCACTGGGCGGTGGAGGACTGCGGCCGCATCATCAACCCGATGCTGGTCGACGAGCAGATTCGCGGCGCCATCGTGCAAGGCATCGGCGGCGCGCTGTACGAGGAATGCCTGTTCGACGCCACCGGCCAGTTGCTCAACGGCAGCATGGCCGACTACCTGGTGCCGATGTCCGGCGAGATGCCCGATATCGTGGTGGCGCACGTCC
>JANNKM010000414.1:0-8336 GCA_031396305.1 Rhizobacter sp. | reverse complement strand
TGTCGAGGATGCCGAAGTAAAAAGCGATCTTGCCCCCGGGCATGCAGAACGCGTTGATTTGCGAGCTGCCGATCAGGTTCACTTCCCACTGCCACTGGCGCGCGCATCCGGCCCCACACCTACGAGTGGAACGAACGCGCGCGCCAGTGGCAGTGGGAAGTGAACCTGATCGGCAGCTCGCAAATCAACGCGTTCTGCATGCCCGGGGGCAAGATCGCTTTTTACTTCGGCATCCTCGACAAATTGCAGCTCAACGACGACGAAGTGGCGATGATCATGGGCCATGAGGCGGCGCACGCGCTGCGCGAACACGCACGCGAACGCATGGGCAAGACGGCGGCAACCCGCGGCGCCATCGAAATCGGCGCCGCCCTGTTCGGTCTGGGCAACGCCGGGCGCATGGCGGCCGACATGGGCGGGCAGTTGCTGACGCTCAAGTTCGGCCGCGAAGACGAGTCGGAGGCCGACCTGATCGGCATGGAGCTCGCTGCGCGCGCCGGCTACGACCCGGGCGCTGGCGTCACGCTGTGGCAGAAGATGGCCGCCGCGAGCAAGGGCGCGCCGCCGCAGTTCCTCAGCACGCACCCTACGGGGCCGACGCGCATCAAGGACATCGAGGCAAATCTGCATCTGGTCGAGCCCTTGTACGCTCGGGCGGATCGCCCGTCGCAGCGCTTCGCGCCGCCCAAGGCCGCAGCCGCAAAGGCGGATTGATGTGGCGTCCCAGCTCCAGGCAAGATCGCCCGCGCCGCGGGCTGCGGCTTTGGCAAGGCTCGGGATCAAACGGTAGATCCCGGCCCCGTGTCGAGCACGGGGTGGCACTTTCGCCGGGATGACGGGGTCGCAGGGCGAGTTCTCAGTCGAGGCTGACTTCGGTGCGCACTGCACCGGCGCGGTCGGCGCGGGCCGTGAGCGCGAGGTGGGTTCCCTTGGGGGCACGCACTACCCACTCGGCGACGGCGCGGTCGGCCGTGACTTCGCGGTTCGGCAGAAACGCGTGCAGCGATTGTTTCGGCGCGTGGCCTTCGAGTTGCGGCCCTTCGAATCGAGGTTTGCCGCCGACCAATGAGACCGCCGGGTCGCCTTCGGGCAGATGAATCTCGAACATCACTCCGCGCACGACTTTGCGCGCCAGCGCGCGCTTGGTCACGTAGGCCGGCAGCCAGCCGCTGTTGGCCACCGCGAACTTGATGCGCCAGGTGTCGGGGCCGAGCGCGCGCACTTCGGTGCGCAGCAATTCCAACCTGGGCAACGAGAGCGCGAGTTGCGTCATCCAGCCCGGAAAGCGCGCCGCCTCGGCTTCGCGCAAATGCGGCGGCGGATTGCGCCAGTAGTTCATCTTGTCCCAGCCGCCGATTTCCACCGCGCCCAGTTGCGGGTGCTGAAACGGCTTCCAGTCGACATGCGCCTGACCGTTGCAATGCGCATCACTCCATTGCAGCAGCTTCAAGTCGTCGGCGGGCGGATGCTCGCGGTACCAGTCGATCCATTTGTAGTCAGTGATGCCCGCTTCGCGGTTCGGCGACCAAAGTTCCACCACCCAGAACAGCGCGCCCAGATGCTCATAGAACCAGTCCTGCGTGCCGCCGATCACCTCTTTCGGGTGGTATTTGAAGTCGGCAAAGATGTTGATCGCCGGGTAGCCGGTGAGCCTGGCACCGAGCTCGCTGAAGCGCTTGTACGACCACAGGTCTTCCGGGATCATCTCGTCGTCGCTTTGGGTGCCGAACGGCCGCAGGATCACGCCGCTGTGCGTGTGGTAGCTGATCGCCGCGCCGATGTTGGGGTGCTGGATCACGAAGTCGACCATCGCGCGCACCTCGGGTTCGCTGGTCGGGAACGGGCCTGCGCCCACCTGTTCGAACTCCTGGCGCCAGCAGCCGGGGAAGTTGCGGTTCAGGTCCAGGCCTTCAAGGTCCGGATTCACCTTGACACTCAAGCCGTCGTAGTTGAGCAAAGTGCCTTCCGGGATCACGCGGTAGTACTCGCCGCCGAATTCACCCGGATCGCGCGCCACCATCAGGCGCGCATCGAGTTCGCTCTTCTTGTACGTGCCGTGCGGGTCGGGGATGCGCATCGAGAGCATGCGGCCGTCGCCGTCGATGTCTTCGACGGTGAGGCCTTCCACCGCGTCTTCCTCGAACGGATAGCGGCGCGTGCCGGAGCGAATGTGGCGCGGCTTGTCGGCCAGCGCAAGCTCGGCGCCGTCGGGGTTCAGGCGCGGGCACAGGTAAAGCACACGCGTGTCGAGCAGCTGGGTGATGGCGCGGCCGTCGTCGCCCGGCGCCCCGTAACCCTTGACGAGCCATTCCAGGTAGTACAGCACCGCAGTGCTGGCGGTCAGCTCGGCGGCGTGGATGTTGGCGTCGACCCAGAACGCCGGCTTGTCCCTGTCACTGCCGGTGTGGCTGTTTGTGACGGTCGCGACCCAGATGTCGCGGCCTTCGAAGCTCTTGCCGACGGAGGCAACCGACACCAGGCTCGGCCAGGCCTGGGCGTAGCTGAAGAGCAGGCGCGTCAGGTCCTCATGGCGGTAGAAGATGTCGAATCGTGGTGTGGGGCTGGCGGTGCTGGTCATCGCAAAGGCGTCTCGGCGGTTCGGGCGAAGCGCGAGGCTACTCCGTGAAGAGCCGCACCACACCCTTCAGGGTCACGAGATGCCCAGGGTTGCTGGTTTCATCGAGCACACCCGACATGCGCCGGCGCAGGCGCGCGCTGCGCCGGGCGCGCCAGATCACCAGGTCCATCAACCAGGGGTGGGCATTCACGCGGTTGGCGCGTTCATACAGATCGAAGCGCGGTTTGAGCGCCGCAAGCGCGGCGTCGTAACCTTCGCACAGAGCCGCATCGTCGGAGTTGCCGTGGCGCGCGCCGAGCAGCGCCTGCGCGGCGAGGATTCCGGTTTCCATCGCCTTGCCGATGCCTTCTCCGGTGAAGGCATAGGTGCTTCCAGCGGCTTCCCCGGCCACGAGCAAGCCCGGCCGGCTCCAGCGCGCACCTTCCAGCGTGCAGCGCAGCGGCGCGCCCTTGAATTCGCCGAGCGGTGTTCCCGTGGCCATCAACTCGCGTGCCGGCTCGTGGCACTCGGCGAAGGTCTTCAGCAGGTCGCGCAGGTTCACATCCTTCATGCCGACCTTGCCGTCGCCGCGCACTTCGCCGTGGCTGTGCAGCACACCCGCGCCGATGTTGAAGACGCCGTCGCCGCACGGGAAGATCCAGGCGTAACCGGGGCGGAGTTTCTTGTGCCAAACGACTTCGAGCTCGGTGATACGCTGCACCATCGAGTCGTTCTTGACGTAGCCGCGCAATGCCACACCGGTGGGGACGCGACGCGTGCACATGTCGGCCGCCATCAGCGCCTGCGGCACGGCGCCGGTGGCGAGCACGACCCAGCGCGAGTCCACGTCCAGCGTCTGCTCGCCCGACTTCAACCGCGCACCGACGGCGCGCCCGTTGTCGATACGAGGCGTTTCGAAGCGCCACGGCGCGTGGAAGCTGGCCCCTGCGCGAACCGCAGCGGCGCGCAAGATCTCATCGAGCTGGCGCCGCGGCAGCACCGCCAACGCGCCGGGCACGTCGACACGCCCGCCACGCGGTGCGATGCAGGCGACGTGAGCGACGCGGTGCGCCACGGCCATCACTTCGTCGAGCACGCCCAGGCGCTGTAGCGCGGCGTGGGCGTCAGGGATCAAGCCATCGCCGCAGACTTTGTCGCGAGGAAAACTTTGCGCGTCCACCAGTGACACGCGCACGCCGTGCCGCGCCAGCCACAAGGCGCACGCACTGCCGGCCGGGCCGGCGCCGACGACGAGAACCTCGCAAGGTGCGGGGGCACTGGTCACGGACATCGCCACTGCTCCGCCGCGGCTCGCCCTCTCCGCATCGCAACCTCCCCGGCACTAGGAGGCTGGCGGGCTTTGGGTCGGGCGCAGGCCCCCATTCGCGGTGTCCTCGACCCGCACACAAGAACACTGCACTGATGGCGCAACGCTCGCAGGCCCGATCCGGTACCCCGCGAGCGTGGGGCCGGAGAACGTACCCCGGGCCACCTGCCCTCGCTCCAGGCTCGCAGGCACGTCGTGGCGAACGGCCGCCGCCGGCCGAAGGTCGCCCCACGCTCCTCGCCCAATGCGGTGTGGCTCATCCTCCGTGGGCAGCCTTGACCTTCAAGCGCCAGGCGTGCAACAGCGGCTCGGTGTAGCCGTTGGGTTGTTCGAGCCCCTTGAACACGAGATCGCAGGCCGCCGTGTACGCCGCCGAGCTTGCAAAGTTCCCGGCCATATTCTTGTACAGCGGGTCGCCTGCGTTTTGCGCGTCGACAATCGCTGCCATTCTCTCGAACGACGTGCGCACTTGCGCCGCTGTGATCACGCCATGCAGCATCCAGTTGGCGATGTGCTGGCTGCTGATGCGCAGCGTGGCGCGGTCTTCCATCAGACCGACGTTGTGGATGTCGGGCACTTTCGAGCACCCCACGCCCTGATCGACCCAGCGCACCACATAGCCTAGGATGCCCTGCACGTTGTTGTCGAGTTCCTGCTGGCGCTCGGCCGCGCTCCAGCTTGCGTCTCGCACGACGGGGATCGTCAGCATGTCATTCAGCAACGCGTCGGCTTGCCCGCCCAGGTCGCCCTTCTCGAGCGCCTCCTGCACGGCGGCGACGTCGACCTCGTGGTAGTGCAGCGCGTGCAGTGTCGCCGCCGTGGGCGAAGGCACCCAGGCCGTGTTCGCGCCGGCTTTCGGATGCGCAATCTTCTGTTGCAGCATGGCCGCCATCAGGTCGGGCATGGCCCACATGCCTTTGCCGATCTGCGCCTTGCCGCGCAGGCCCGTCGCCAATCCGACCTGCACATTGCTGCGCTCGTAGGCCTGCAACCAGGCGCTGGTCTTCATGTCGCCCTTGCGTTGCATCGGTCCGGCGTACATCGCACTGTGCATTTCATCGCCGGTGCGGTCGAGGAAACCCGTGTTGATGAACGCCACGCGCGCCGGCGCGGCGGCGATGCAGGCTTGCAGGTTGACGCTGGTGCGACGCTCTTCGTCCATGATGCCCAGCTTCACCGTGTTCTGCGCCAGACCCAGCATCGCCTCGACGCGTGAGAACAGCTCGCCGGCAAAAGCAACTTCGGCCGGGCCGTGCATCTTCGGCTTGACGATGTAGACCGAACCGGTGCGCGAGTTGACCAGGCCCACCGCGCCCTTGCGCTGCACGTCGATCATCGCGATCGCCGTCGTGACCACGGCGTCGAGGATGCCTTCGGGAATCTCCTTCGATCCTGCATACAGGATCGCCGGGTTCGTCATCAGGTGGCCGACGTTGCGCACGAACAGCAGCGAGCGCCCGTGCAGGCTCAGCTCGCCACCCGTCGGCGTGGTGTAGCGGCGATCCGGGTTGAGACGACGCACGATGCTCTTGCTGCCCTTGACGAGGGTCTCGGTGAGCGTGCCCTGCAAGATGCCGAGCCAGTTGCGATAGCCGAGCACCTTGTCTTGCGCGTCCACCGCGACGACGGAGTCTTCCAGGTCGAGGATCGTCGACAGCGCGGCCTCCATCACGACATCGCTGACGCCGGCGGCGTCGCTGGCGCCGATCGGTGTGCCGCGGTCGATCCGGATGTCGACGTGCAGGCCGTGGTTGCGCAGCAGCACCGAACTCGGCGCGTCGGCACTGCCTTGATAACCGACGAATTTGCCCGGCTCTTTCAGTGCGCAGACCGTGCCGCTGCGCAAGGTCACGCTGAGCTTGCCGTCGCGGCACGCATAGCGCGTCGCATCGCGGTGCGACGCGCCCGCGGCGAGCGGCGCACGTTTGTCGAGGAACTCCCGGGCGTAGGCGATGACGGCGGCGCCGCGCTTGGCGTTGTAGGCACCGCTGCGGCTCGCACCATCGGCCTCTGGAATCGCATCGGTGCCGTACAGCGCGTCATACAGCGACCCCCAGCGCGCGTTCGCCGCGTTCAGCGCGTAGCGTGCGTTGAGCAGCGGCACGACGAGTTGCGCGCCCGCCTGAACCGCGAGTTCGGCGTCGACACTTTTCGTCGTCGTGCGCGCGCCTGCGGGCACCGGCTGCAGGTAGCCGATGCCTTCGAGGAACCGCCGATACACCGGCATGTCGGCAATCGGTCCCGGGTGGGCGCGGTGCCATTCGTCCAGGGCGGCCTGCAGCCGGTCGCGCTCAGCGAGCAGCGCGATGTTCTTCGGTGCCAGGTCGTGCACGATGGCGTCGAAGCCGCGCCAGAAGGGGTCGCTGGCCAGGCCGATCGCCGGCAGCACCTCGTCTTCGACGAAACGCAACAGCGGGTTGGCGACGAGCAGGCGGTGACGGGGAGTGCGCGCGGTCATGCGGGGTCCTTGGGAGTGAGGTCGAGGGATGAGCCAAAGGGTGTCAGGCCGGGAAAAAGTCGAGCACGTCGCGCAGGCTGGAACCGGTTCTCGACGGCTCGGTCCCGAGCTGTTCGAGCGGCAAGCCGCCGCGATTCACCCACAGCGTGGTGTAGCCGAACCAGGTTGCGCCGATCGCGTCCCAGCCGTTGCTTGAGACGAAGAGGATATCCCCCGCGTCCAGACCGAGCGCTGTCGTGCCCAGTGCGTAGGTCGCGGGGTCGGTCTTGAAGCGCCCGGTCGGCTGCACGCTCAGCACCGGGTCGAGCCACGTGGCGAATCCGGCGTGCGACACCGCCGCCCGAAGCATATCGGGGTCGCCATTGCTCAGGATGCCGCTGCGTACGCCGCGCTGCGCCAGGGTGGCGAGTACGTCGCGGTTCTCCGGGAACGGGTCGAGGTGGCGGTACTGGGCCATCAGCTGCTGCTCGCGCCCGGTGTCCAGGCTCAGGCCCAGCCGGGCGCTCGCGAAACGCAGCGCATCGCGCGTGATCTCCCAGAACGGCCGGTAGCGCGCGCTCATCGAACGCAACCGGCTGTACTCGATCTGCTTGTCGCGCCACAGCAGGCTCAGGCGTTCGCCGAAACCCGGGAACAGCTGTTCGGCGAGGGCGCTGACGCTGTACACGTCGAACAGCGTGCCGTAGGCGTCGAAAAGCACGGCTTGGGGGCGCCCCGATGAAAGTGGTTGCATAGCCTGCAATTTATTCGATCTGAGCCGCTCGATTGCCCAGACTGTTGCATGGGGTGTCGTGACGGCCGCGAGGCAATCGTCCCAGCGCCGGCCCTGGCGCCCCATCCGACCATAATTCCCGCCCATGGACCGGCTCGCGCAGATTGAATCCTTCGTCGCGGTGGCGAACAAGGGCAGCCTGACGGCGGTGGGTCATGCGCTGGGCGTGGCACCCGCAGCGATCGGGCGCCACATCGACGCCCTGGAAGCGCGCCTGGGCGTCAAGCTGCTGTTGCGCACGACGCGGCGCATCAGCCTGACGCCCGAGGGCAGCGCCTTCCTCGACGACTGCCAGCGCCTGCTGGGAGAAATCGCGGCGTCCGAGGCGCGCATCAGCCAGGGCAGCGTCAAGGCGAGCGGCCATCTGCGACTCACCGCGCCGGCCGGCTTCGGGCGCCGCCATGTGGCGCCACTGGTGCCGAAATTTCTCGAGCTGCATCCGGACCTGGAAATTTCGCTGAACCTGAGCGACCGGGTCGTCGACATCGTCAACGAAGGCGTCGACTGCGCAGTGCGCGTCGGTGATCTGCCCGACAGCAGCCTGATCAGCGTGCGCCTGGCTGACAACCGGCGCTTGTGCGTGGCCGCACCGGCGTACCTGAGCCGAGCCGGTGTGCCCAAGCACCCGAGCGAATTGGCACGCCACGAGTGCCTGACACTGAGCAGCGATGCGAGCCAGACGCGCGGCTGGGCGTTCAGCGTCGAGGGCAGCGTGATCCATCTGCGCCCGAGCGGGCGCCTGAATTGCAGCGACGGCCAGGTGCTGCACGACTGGTGCGTTGCCGGTTTGGGAGTGGCCTGGCGCTCCACCTGGGAAGTCGTGCCGGGTGTCGGCATTGCCGTGATCAACGACGGCAAGCTCGAATGGGCCCGAGGCTACGGCACGCTGGAGGCCGGTGGGTCGGCTCCGGTGAACGCCGAGACCGTGTTTCAGGCGGCATCGATCAGCAAACCCGTCAGTGCGCTCGCCCTCCTGCGACTGGTCGAAGCGGGCAAGCTCCAGCTCGATCAGGACGTCAATGAGGTGCTCAAAACATGGAAGGTCCCGGCGAATCGGTTCACGGCGGATGAAAAAGTGACCCTGCGCCGGATGCTGAGTCACACGGCCGGGCTCACCGTCCACGGATTTCGCGGCTACGCCGCAGGTGAAGCAGTCCCGACCGTCGTACAGATTCTCGATGGCGAACGGCCCTCGAATTCAGGCGCCATCCGGGTCGACCTG
>JANNKM010000413.1:0-13630 GCA_031396305.1 Rhizobacter sp. | reverse complement strand
GTGCGTGACCGGCGTGCGCACCGCGCACGGCGACGTGCGCTGTGAGATCCTCGTCAATTGCGCCGGCCAATGGGCACGCCAGTTCGGCGCGCTGGCGGGCGTGAACGTGCCGCTGTATTCGGCCGAGCACTTCTACATCGTCACCGATCGCATCGAAGGCATCCATCCGATGTGGCCGGTCGTGCGCGACCCCGACGGCTACATCTACTACAAGGAAGAAGTGGGCGGCCTCGTGATGGGCGGCTTCGAACCCCAGGCCAAGCCGTGGATGGTGGACCCGATCCCCAGCACCTTCCAGTTCCAGTTGCTCGACGAAGACTGGGACCAGTTCGAAGTGTTGATGACGAATGCGATCCACCGCACGCCTTGTTTGGAGACGGCGAAAGTGAAGATGCTGCTCAACGGGCCGGAGAGTTTCACGCCCGACGGCAACTTCATCGTCGGCGAGGCGCCTGGCTTGCGCAACTACTTCGTTTGCGCGGGCTTCAATTCCTCCGGAATCGCCAACTCGGGCGGGGCGGGCCAGCTGATCGCGCAGTGGATCGCGGGCGGCGAGGCGCCGAGCGACTTGTTGGACGTGGACGTGCGCCGCTTCGGCCCCTTCACCGCGAATCGCCGCGCGCTCGCCGAGCGTACCGTCGAGACCCTGGGCCTGCACTACGCGATGCGCTGGCCGCGCCAGGAGCTGGAGAGTGCGCGGGAGCTGCGCACGTCGCCGCTGTACGACCTGCTCGCTGCAAAAGGTGCGGAGTTCGGCGCGAAGAACGGTTGGGAGCGCGCCAACTACTTCAGGCCCGACGGCCGGCCGCGCCCGGAATTCGGCCTGGGTACGCCGGGTTGGCTGCCGTGGGTGCAGGCCGAGCAGCGCGCGACTCGCGAGGCGGTGGCGATCTACGACCAGACGTCGTTCGGCAAACTGCTGCTGCAAGGGCGCGACGCGCTCGGTGTCTTGCAGCGCCTGTGCGCGAATGACATCGACGTGAGCGTCGATCGAATGGTCTACACCGCGATGCTCAACGAACGCGGCGGCTTCGAGAGCGACCTGACGGTGTTGCGCCTGGCCCCAAGCCGTTTCCTGCTCATCACCGGCTCGGCGCAGCCGCAACGTGACCACGACTGGATCGCGCGCCGCATCGAGCCCTACGAACACGCCTTCGTCACCGATGTGAGTGCGATGACATCGGTGTTGTCGGTGATGGGCCCCAGGGCGGGCGAGCTGCTGGGACGGCTCTGCCCCGACGACTTGTCGGCGCACAGCCTGAAGTTGTCATGGACACGCGAAATCGATCTCGGTCTGGCGCGGGTGCGCGCGGCACGCATGAGCTATGTGGGCGGGCCCGGCTTCGAGCTGTACGTGCCGGTGGAGATGGCGCGCCACGTCTATCTGGCGTTGCATGAAGCTGGCGCGGACCTGGGACTGCAAGACGCGGGCTACTACGCGCTGGACGCGCTGCGCATCGAAGCCGGTCGGCGCGCCTGGGGGGCGGAGCTCGGCCCGGACGAAACACCGTGGGAAGCGGGTCTTTCCTTTGCGGTGAAGATCGACAAGCCCGCGCATTTCCTCGGGCGGGACGCGCTGCGCAAGGTCCGGGGCGAGCCGCTGCGCAAGAAGCTGCTCACATTCGTGCTCGACGACCCGCAGGCCTGGGTCTGGGGTGGCGAGGCGATCCACCTCGATGGCGGCAGCGTCGGCGAGCTCAGCTCGGCAGGCTGGAGCCCGGCGGCCGGCGCGTGCGTCGGGTTGGGCTATGTGCGAGGCGCGGCAGCGCTGGCGGTGCACCGGGGCACGCCGGTGAGCATCGACTTGTGGGGCGAGCCGGTCGCGGCCCGGGCGTGGGATGAAGCGGTGTTGCAGCGCCTGCGTTAGCCGAACTGTCATCCCGGCGCACGCCGGGATCCAGGGCAGTCATGCCGGTGGATCCCGGCCCTGTATCGAGTACGGGGTGGCACTTGCGCCGGGATGACGTGCGGGGAAAACGTCACCAATACCACCACAGGAACCAGATCGCGAGCGCGATCAGCACCGCGCGCAGCGGGTTCGTGCCGGAGCTGAACAGCGACGACCCTTCAGGCTCGGTGCCGCCCGCCTCGGCGGCTTGCGCTTCCATGCTCGCGGCCCATTCGCGGCGCCGTGGCAGGTCGCCGGCCAGCGCGTCGAGGCGGCGCCTCACGACCTCGGGCGCGGGCTTGGCGGCGTGGGCGCGCAATGCGGGGCCGAGCGCAGCGACGCGCTCGTGCGCTTCGCTCAGCCGGTCGATGGCAAGGATGGCGCCACAGTGAGCGCAGGCCAGCGAACGTTGCGGCGGCAATGCCGTGCCGCATGCCGCACATTGCAGCGCGTCTTGGCGGGCCCGCGTGCCGTGCACTGCCTGGGGTGCGACCGCACCTTCGGGATCGAGTGCCCGCGCCAGGCGGGCCACGTCGAGCAGGCTTGGCACGCTGCGGCAAAACGAACACTCTTCGTCGTCGTTGCCGATCGCCGCGCCGCAATTGACGCAGTCGATGCGACCCTGGCTCTGAACCAGCTGCAACCGGTCCAGGCGCGACATCGGCCGCAGCAGCCCCTTTTCCTGCAAGAACTGGGCGAACGACTGGTAGGCGCCATGGCCGCGGTGACATTCGAGATGCAGCGACTTGCCCCAGCGCGTGCTGTTGTGCACCGTCTTCAGCGCGCCGTTGCAACGCGGACAGCGCGGATCCGGGTGCAAGGGCTGGTGCGGCAGCGCCTGTGAATTTGCCATCGCGCCAATCAACTCGAGCAAGCCAGCCCCGGTGAGTCGCGCGGTCTCGGTCTGGTCGAACCAAACCAGGTGGCAAGGCGCGCACACGTCGAGCTCAACGCCACGGCCGTAGTGCCCTGGCAGCTTGAGCTGTTGCAGCGGCTGGCGGCAGTTGCCGCAGGTGGATGAGGATGTGGGTGGAGGAGCGCGTTGGGCTGCGGGTTTGGGTGCAATTGCCACGATGTGGTGGGGCCAACGCCCTGAGGGATCGCGCGCAATCTTCGCACGCCCGCCGCAACAGAGGTTCGGTGTCTGGCGCGCCCGTCGCTCGTCTATGGCTCGCCCTGCGCGTGAACGAACGCCACCACGTCGTCGAGCACCGGCGCCAGCCTGGTCAGGGGCCAGGTGAGGGCAGCGACCAATGTCATATGATCGACGCGCGAGTACAGCTTCAGTTCGACTGCCACCCCGGCGTTGCGCAGCTGTGTCGCCAGCCCGACGCTGCTGCGCTGTGGATTCACCAGCGCGTCGTGCAGCGGCGCCGCGATGAAACTTCGCGGCGCGTGTTTCGATGCGAAGTGAATCGGCTGCGTGCCGCTCGGATAGTTGGGGTGAAAGAAAACAGGTTGCGCGTCCGGGTTGGTCATCGGCAGGAAGTCATACGGACCGGCCAGGCCGATCCAGCCGGCGAGGCTTTTCGGGGAATGCCCGGTCGGCGCGAGGTGGCCCGGATCGAGCGCCAGCATCGCGGCGTTGTAGGCGCCGGCGCTGTGGCCCATCACGAAGACGCGTTGCGGATTTCCGCCCAGGCGTGATGCTTCACGCAGGCCATAGGCGAGGGCGAGTGCGCAGTCGGCCAGGAAATCCGGGTAACGCACTTCGGGGTATAGGCGATAGTCGGCCACCAGGCTGAGCACGCCGCGCGAGGCGAGCGACTCGCCGACGAAACGGTAGTCGGCGCGTTCGCCGCGATTCCACGAGCCGCCGTAGAAGAACACGACCACCGGGTGCCCGCCGGGTGGTGCGGCAACCCGGGGAGCATAGACATCGAGGCGCTGCCGCGGTAGCGGCCCATAGGGCAAGGCTTGCGCGACGCGGTGCGTGTCGATCGAGGCGATGGCATTGAGCGTTGCGCTCGGGGCGCTGGCGAGTAAGACGCCAAGCGTGACCACGATTGCGGTCGGGATGCCCAGCCCCAGAACAAGAAGTTTTCGCACAGCCGGTTTGCCTTGCATCGCGCCGCGCCGTCCGGCGGGCTACACCTGATTACGCTGCGTGCATGGGTTTGGATGCGCGCCGGCCTCAGCTTCATCCCAGCCGCGCCCGGTGCCGCGCCACCTGCGCCAGCACCTGCGCGGGCGCGGTGCCGCCGAGGGTGTGACGCGCGTCGAGCGAGCCGCGCAATGTGAGCACCTGGTACACGTCGGCGTCGATCGAAGCGTGGAAACTGCGCAATTCCTCGAGCGCCAGTTCGCTCAGGTCCACGCCGCGCTGCTGCGCCTGCTTCACCGCAGCGGCGACGATTTCATGCGCGTCGCGAAACGCCAGGCCCTTCTTGACAAGGTAGTCGGCGAGGTCGGTCGCGGTAGCGTAGCCCTTGGCTGCGGCGCGCTCCATCGCCTCACTCTTGACGCGCAGGCCGCCCAGCATGTCGGCGACGATGCGCAGGGTGTCGCGCAGCGTGTCGACGCTGTCGAACAGAGGTTCCTTGTCTTCCTGGTTGTCCTTGTTGTAGGCGAGCGGCTGGCCCTTCATCAGGGTCAGCAGCGCGACCAGGTGGCCGACCACGCGGGCGCTCTTGCCGCGCGCCAGTTCGGCGACGTCGGGATTCTTCTTCTGCGGCATGATCGAACTGCCGGTGCAATAGCGGTCTGCGAGTTCGATGAAGCCGAAGTTCTGGCTCATCCACAGCACCAGTTCTTCCGCCAGACGCGACACAAGCACCATGCACAGTGCGGCGGCGGACGTGAACTCGATCGCGAAATCGCGGTCGCTGACGGCGTCCAGGCTGTTCTGGCAGACGCACGCGCGGCCCGCGGCGTCGACCATACCGAGCGTGCGCGCGACACGCTCGCGGTCCAGCGGGTAGCTCGTCCCGGCCAACGCGGCGGCACCCAGGGGCAGCTGGTTCGTGCGCGCGCGCACCTCGCTCATGCGCTGCGCATCGCGCGCGAACATCTCCACGTAGGCGAGCATGTGGTGGCCGAAGCTCACCGGCTGCGCCACCTGCAGGTGGGTGAAGCCGGGCATGATGGTCTGCGCGTTTGCCGCCGCCAGGTCCACCAGGGCACGTTGCAGCGCGACGAGCAGGGCGAGCAGGCCGTCGATCTCGTCGCGCAGCCACAGCCGCACGTCGGTCGCGACCTGGTCGTTGCGCGAACGGCCGGTGTGCAACCGCTTGCCGGCGTCGCCCACCAGTTGCGTCAGGCGCGCCTCGATGTTCAGGTGCACGTCTTCGAGCTCGAGCTTCCACTCGAAGCGCCCGGCGTCGATGTCCTGGCTGATCTGTGCCAGGCCACGCTGGATCGCCTCATGATCGGCCGCACTGACGATGCCCTGCTGCGCCAGCATCTCGGCGTGCGCCAGGCTGCCGGCAATATCGGCGCGCGCGAGGCGCTGGTCGAAGCCGACGCTGGCCGTGTAACGCTGCACCAGTTCGCTCATCGGCTCGGAAAAAAGCGCTGACCACGCCTGGGACTTGCGCTCGAGTGGGTTGCTGGCCATGATGAGTGTGAGGGATGACGCAGTCGAGCCCGTCGTGGGTGCGTCGGAGTTGGAGACAATGGCGCTTGCGTCACAGTCTGCACGCCGCGCACGGCGCTGATTCTATCGAGCCGACTGGGCTTGATGGCTGGTACGGCGCGGCGCTCCTGCCGGTTCACACTGCGCTACCCTGCACACCTTGGCTGATCCTGTCGTCCTCCAGACCGATGCACCCACCACGCCGGCGACGTCCGGCTTCGGCTCGTCGATGTTCGGGCCGGCGCCACCGCAGGCGGCTCCATCCGAAAACTCGCTGTTCGACGTGTGCCACGTCGGTGTCGTGCTGCGCGCGTTGCTGTTCGTGCACGGCGGCATGGCGATCGCATTGAGTTTCCAGGCCACGGGGCTGCAATCCTGGGGGTTGCTCGCCGCCGCTGCATCGGCTGCCACGCTGCCCGCGGTGTTGCTGTGGCTGTTGCTGACATGCGCGCTCAAACGCCCCCTGACGGCGTTGCCCAGCGCTGCGCAATGGACCGCCGTGGCCGCGATGGGCGCGATTTGCGGCGTGGCCGGGGCCTGGCTGTCCAGCCTGCCCGGGCCCGATGTGATTGCGCCGCCGAACCTGTTTGCACCGGCTTTGGCCGGCGCAGGCGTGTCCGCCCTGATGTTCCAGTGGCTGCGCATGCGCGCACAGGCACTGTTGCCGGTGCAGACCACGGCGCGGCTGGCCGAGTTGCAGTCGAGAATCCGCCCGCACTTCCTGTTCAACACCCTGAACACGGCGTTGACGCTGGTGCGGCTCGACCCGGCACGCGCCGAAGGCGTGCTCGAAGACCTGGCGGAACTGTTCCGCGTGGCGCTGTCGGAAAACCGGCAGGCGGTGACGCTGCACGACGAGGTGGAGCTCGCCCGGCGCTACCTGGCGATCGAACAGATCCGCTTTGGCAGTCGCATGCAGGTGCTCTGGGAACTTGACGACGAGGCCGCCGCCGCGCGCGTGCCTCCGCTGCTGTTGCAGCCCCTGGTGGAAAACGCGGTGCGCCACGGCATCGAGCGGTCTGCGCAGGGCGGCACGATTCGCGTGCGCACGCGGGTGCGCATGGGACGCGCCGAGATCCTGATCATGAACAACGTGCCCGATCTGGCGTCGCAGCCGGGCAATGGCATGGCGCTGGACAACGTGCGCGAGCGGCTGCGCCTGATGCACGACGTGGCGGCGCAATTCGACGTGCGGCGCGAAGGCGACGTGTTCCGCGTGCAGATTCTGGTGCCGCTATGAACACGCCGGGCCGCCCCAAGTGCTCATGCTCCCGAGGGGCGCTCAGGGGCCCCTTCGTGGCCCTTGCGGGACCGCGCGCAGCGCGCAGGGTGCGCGCATGAATTCGGGCGTGCCGGTGTTGCCCTTGCGGGTGCTGCTCGTGGACGACGAAGAACTCGCGCGGCTGCGCCTGCGCAGCCTGATCGGCGAATGCCGCGAACCTTCGGCCATCGTCGTCGGCGAAGCGTCGAACACTGCGCAGGCGCTGGTCTGGCTCGCCGCGCACACTTGCGACGTGATCCTGCTCGACATCCACATGCCGGGGCGCGACGGCACCCAGCTCGCCGCCGAGCTGCGCACCTTGCCGCACCCGCCCGACGTGGTGTTCGTCACCGCGCATCCGGAACATGCGCTGAAGGCGTTCGACCTGGCGGCGCTGGACTACCTGACCAAACCCGTCAAGCGCGAGCGGCTCAATGGCGCGCTTGGCCGCGTCGCCGCGCAGTTGGCGCTGGGCGCAGCCGCGTCGCCCGCGGCAGCGCAAGACGACAGCGCGGCGATCGTCGTCAGCGATCGCGGCCGCGTGGTGCGTGTGCCGCTGCTCGAGATTCTTTATTTCAAGGCCGAACTCAAGTACGTGACACTGCGCACCGCGGCGCGCAGCTATGTGATCGACGACCCGTTGTCCGACCTGGAGACGCGCGTCGGCGAGCGCTTCATGCGCGTGCATCGCAACGCCCTGGTGGCACGACCCGCGGTGCGTGCCCTGGAGCGGCGCACCCTGCCGGGGACGACGGAGGAAGAATCCGGCGAGAGCTGGGCGGTTTGCGTGGCGCCTGTGGACGAGTGGCTGGCCGTGTCACGCCGCCAGGTCGCCGCGGTGCGCGAGGCACTCGTCGCCGCGGGGCGCTGAGCCCGGAGGCAAACAGTCTGGCGCACGACTCAGCCGGGAGTGGCTGCGTTGATTTCCAGCATCCGCGCCTGGAACGCCGCGGCGACCAGCGGTTTGCTGCACAGGTAGCCCTGATAGGCGTCGCACCCCAGGCTGTACAGCAGATCGCGCTGCGCTGCGGTTTCCACACCTTCGGCGAGCGCGCGCATGCCCAGGCTGTGGGCGAGCACGATCAGCGCCTTGACGATCGCACATTCGGTCGGGCTGTCTGGCGTGCCGTCGACGAACGACTTGTCGATCTTCAACTCGTCGAGCGGAAAACGCTTGAGATAGTTCATCGACGAGTATCCGGTGCCGAAGTCGTCGATCGCCAGTTCGACACCGAGGCTGCGCAAATCCTCGAGCTGCTTGCGCGTGTGCTCGATGCGGTCCAACAGCATGCTCTCGGTCAGCTCGATCACGAGTTGCCCACGCCCGATCGCGTGGCGTGCCATCGCATCGCCCACCGCGCGCACCAGGCCGCCTGCGGCCAGGTCGTGGCGGGTGACGTTGACGGCCACCTTCACGTTGCCCAGGCCCGCGTCGCGCCAGGCCGCCATCTGGGCGCAGGCGGTTTCGATCACCCATTCGTCGAGTTCGACGATCAGGCCGATTTCCTCCGCGATCCCGATGAACTGTGCCGGCGGCACCAGGCCCGTCACGGGCCGCAGCCAACGCAACAGAGCCTCGGCGCCGACGACGCGGCCGCTGGCGAGTTCGATCTTGGGCTGGTAGTGCAGAACCAGTTCCTTGCGTTCGATCGCACGGCGCAATTGGGTCTCGAGCGTCAGTCTTTCCACAGACGCGCTGTTGAGTTCGGTCGAGTAGAACGCAAAGGTGTTGCGGCCATTGCTCTTGGCATGGCGCATCGCCGCGGCCGCGTTGCGCCGCAGGGTCTCGCCAGTCACTCCGTCGCCAGGGTAGATCGAGATGCCGATGCTCGGCGTGACGAACAGCTCCTGCCCTTCGTGTTGAAGCGGTCGCGACATCGCCGCCAGGATGCGGCGCGCCATGCGGTCGGCTGCGTCGGGCGATTCGATGCCGGGCATCAGGAGGCCAAATTGATCGCCTTCGAGTCGGCACAGCAACAGTGCATCGGAGCGCCGCACGCAGGCGCGCAGGCGCTGCGAGATCGCTTCGAGAAGTCGGTCGCCCGCGCTGTGGCCCAGGCTGTCGTTGATTTGCTTGAATCGGTCCAGCCCGATTTGCAGCATCGCCAGCGCGCTGGGTTCTTGCCGCGCCTGCGCCAGCACCGCGAGCAGCTGTTCGCTGAACACGCGCTGGTTGGGCAGCCCGGTGAGCAAGTCCTGGTTGGCGAGCCGATCCTGGTACACCTTGAAGACCAGGCTGTTGCGAACCCGCAGCACGAGTTCACTGGGATCCACCGGTTTGGAAAGGAATTCGGTTGCGCCCAGTTCGAGAGCTTTCAGTTTGGTCGCGGTATGGTTTGCCGCCGTCAAGATGATGACGGGCGTGTAGCGCAAGACGTCGTCATTGCGAATCTGCGCCAGGATGTCGAAACCCGACACCCCGGGCATCATCAGGTCGAGCAGCAGCAGGCCGGGGCGGTGTCGGCGCACCGCCTCGAGCGCGAGCAACGGGTCGTTGATCGCGATGAAGCGCCGATACCCCGCCTCTTCCAGGTAGGCCTGGATGATGTCGGTCATCAGCGGCTCGTCGTCGACCATCATGACGGTGACTTCGTAAAGCCCCGAGGGCTGTGCGGCTGAAAGCTCGCCGGCGTTGGTCAGGGGCGATTCAAGCGCAGCGGGAGACGTCATCGCCCAGCGCACGTAGCGCGACGAGACGGAGTCTTTTTCTCTTGAAGCCGGTTGCGGCACGATATCTTGGAGGATCGGGTGCATACGGCGGCCTCAGACGGGAACAGGGGTCTTCGGGACCGGCATCGGCGCTGCCGCCGGCTCATCGGGGATGACGATGCGCCGCGCCAGCGCCTGCAGCTGCTGCAGCACCTGCGCGACGGCTCCGGCGTCGCTGCGTTGCGCGTGCTGCTCGAGATCGCGTGCGGGCTCGAACAACTCGTCGTAGCCCACCGTGCCTCCGGCCCCTTTGAGCCAATGCGCCAGCGCTGCCAATTCATTCAGATCGCCGCGAGCTTGTGCGTCGAGCATGGCCTGCAGCTTGGCCGGCAACTGCAAGCCGAAGTTGCGCACGACGCGCTGCAAGCGGGGGTGCTGCGCCAGGCGCGAGACGATCGGGTCGCCGGCGGAAGAGGAACGCGAGCCTTCGTGCCGCCGTGTCTGCGCACAATGAGCTGTCCCGGCAGCGGCTTCGTCCAGCGTCGTGACGGCAGCGTCGACCGGACCGCGCCGGCCGTCCAAGTGCAAGGCAAGTTCGGCCAGCATCGCGTCGATGTCGACCGGCTTGGTCAGGTAGCCGCTGAAGCCTGCCGCTTCGATCTCGCGCTCGAAGCCCTTCATCGCGTTCGCGGTCAGTGCAAGCACGGGGACCGTGCAACCCCGCTCGCGCAGCAAGCGCGCCGCGGTGTAGCCGTCCATCACCGGCATCTGCACGTCCATCAAGACCAGATCTGCGCCGGCACCGGCCATCTGTTCCAGCGCGAGAGCGCCATGTTCGGCCTCGCTCACCCGCAGGCCCGCGGCTTCGAGCACCAGGCGCACGAGTTCGCGGTTCTCGGCGCCGTCGTCGACCACCAGAACATGGGCCGGGGCGAAATGCCAAGGCGCTGCAACAATCGTCTCGCGCGCTTCGTCGACGGCGGCGAGCTCGCTCGGTGCCAGCCATGGCACACCCTCCAGCGCGCCGGTCTCGAGCGTGATGCGGAACGTGCTGCCCTTCCCGGGAACGCTGCTCACGGTCACATCGCCGCCGAGCGCGCGCGCGAAACGCCGGCTGATCGCCAGACCCAGGCCGGTGCCGCCGTACTCGCGCGTCGTCGAAGCTTCGGCCTGTACGAAAGGCTCGAAGATGGCTTCGAGCTTGTCCGCGGGAATGCCGATGCCGGTGTCGCTGACGTCGATCGCCAGCGCGCGGTGTGGTGTGTCGGGGGCGATGCGCATCGACACAATAACGGCACCTTGCTGGGTGAACTTGAGGGCATTGCCCACCAGGTTGGTGACGATTTGGCGCAAGCGCGACGGATCGGACAATACGCTGGCCGGCAAGGCCTCGGGAAACTCGGCGCGCAGCGCGATACCCTTCTCGGCAGCGCGCACGCTCATGACCCGCACGACGTCCAGCACGACGCGGTGCGCCGCACAGGCGATGCGCTCGACGTCCAGGTGCCCGGCTTCGACCTTCGACAAATCGAGAATGTCGTTGATGAGTTCGAGCAGATGCCTGCCGCTGCCGTGGATGATGTCGAGGTACTTGCGCGTGTCGGCGGCGCCGTGCTGATAGCCGCGCCGCAGCAGCTCGGTGAAACCCAGGATGGCGTTCATCGGCGTGCGGATTTCATGGCTCATGTTGGCCAGGAAGTCGCTCTTCGCGCGGTTCGCCGCCTGCGCATCGTCGCGCGCCAGGCGCAGCTCGATTTCCTTCTCTTCGAGTTCGGTCACGTCGTCCAGACTCACCAGCACACCTGCGGGCACGCCCGCCGCGCCGGGCACCGGCGAGCAGTTCACCATGAAAGTGCGGCGCTTTTTGTGCGCGTCTTCCAGGTACATCACGACGTTGTGGCGCACGCGCGCGTCTTGCAGCGACGCCGCCCACGGCGTGTCGGCGCTGTGAATTCGCGCCTGCGCCTGATTCGTCCACGCCAGCGCGGCGGCGGGCTTGCCGATCAGGTCGTCACCGCGCTGGCCGACGACTTCGCCGAAGGCCCGATTCGCCAGCACGATGCTGCCCTTCGGGTCGAGCACCAGCAGGCCTTCGGCCAGGGTGTCGAAGGCGGTGCGCACCCGGCCCGGGATCGAGCGCGACGGGTCGAGATGCCGCAACATGCGCCGCAGGTAAAGGTAGAACAAGGCGAAACAAGTCAGCACGACGGCGCCGATCAGCTTCACCGGCGCCGAGCCCAGCACGCCGCGCCAGCCGGCTGCGTGCAGCGGGACGAAGCGCAGTTCGGCGTGGCCCCAGCGCGCCGAGCCTTGCAGGATCGGCACGATCAGTTGGGCGTCGGTCGAGACCCCCGCGCGCTGCGCCTGCCAGTGGCCCCCATGCTCGCCGAATTCGATGAGCAGCATGCCGTCGGCACGGCGCAGGCCGATCGACAGCAGGTCGGGGTTGCGCCGCGCGATGAAGCCGAGCAGGTTGCGCAATTTCGAGTCTTCCTGTTCGTCCATCAACGCCGTGCTGCTCGCCGCCACCGCCTCGGCCAGCGCCATGCGGCCGGCGCGCACGGCGGCTTCGCGGTCAGGGATCAGGCCGAAGTAGAGCGCGACAAGAAGGATGCTCAGCACCATCAAGCTCAGGCCCAGAGCCAGATGAAAGCGCGTCGACAGGCCTTTCACGCGGGTTGCTCCTTCGTGCGCTCGCGGGGCGACGGCCCCTCATCCTGCCCTGTCGGGGCAGCCTGGGGGCGCGGGCCCTCGGTCTGCGGCGTCACGCTCGCACCCGCTTTGCGCGGCTTGCTGAACATTTTCTCGAGCGCGCCGTCGGCAGCGTCGTCGCCGAGCGTTGGCTCATCGTTGCCGTCACGGCGTCGCACCCGGCCCAGCACCGGCAGTGGGTCGACCAGGGTCCAGGCGGGCAGCGCCGACATCAGGCTGGCCATGAGCACACCCCCGCGCGCCAGCCAGAGCACGTAGCCGACCGACAGGCTGCTGGCCAGCATGGCACTCGACGACTGCAGGTCTTTCACCGCGTGCTGGCTGATTTGCACGGCGTCGCGAAGCTGGTCGAGTTCCTGGCCCAGCAGCCGCTCGCGCAATGCACTTGCCAAGTCGAGCTTGAACGGGCTGGGGGCCGTGTTGTTGTCCGTTCCTTCGAACAATGGCAGCGCGAACAGATCCAGCGTGGCGATTCCCGCGATGCCGGCATCGCGGATTGCCTGTGTTGCCGTCGGCACGGCGTTCGCCGCGGCGCCCGAAGGCGCGCGAACCGGCACGTAGAATTCGTCGGCACGCGCGACCGACAAGGCTTGCTCGAGGCCCGCTGGCGCCGGTGTTTGCGGTACCGCCACCGGCGCGATAGCTGGCGGCGCGGCCGGCGGCCGGGCTGCGGCCACCGGTGCCGCGGGCGCCGCGGTCGCTTCTGCGGGAGGTGCCTGCGGCGGCGTGGCCAGGGCCGGTGCCGGCGCGGGCAACTCGCTCACGACGACGGGCGCCGACGAGATGACGCTGGAGACGCCGTCGTTCAAACGCAGCACATAGGTCGGGTTCGCGCCGCTGCCGTCCACGACAAAACGCACCGCGCCGGCGCTCACCTCGGCCTGGCTGAAAGCTGTGATCGCGACGCCGGGAGCCGCAATGCGTTCGAATTGACCTCCGACGACGCCGCTGGCTGAGTACGCGAGCGCGCCGGCCGTGGTGTCGGCGTCGGTGCCGGCCAGCACCAGCGTGGTGCTGCCCTTGGACAACAACAACGAATTGACGACGATGCTGGGCGCTTCGTCGACGTTGCTCACGTCGATCGTGAGCGACTGCTGTGCGCCGAGTGCGCCATCGGACACCGACACCATCACTTCATACCGGTTGTCGGCGTTCGTATCGGCCGGCAGCTCGCGGTCGGGCGCCATGGCGAAGCGCAGTTCGCCGCTGACCGGATCGATGGTGAAGCACGCCGCATCGGCGCCGCCCGAGACGGCGAAGCGCAGCACGTCGAGCGCGTCGGCGTCGGTCGCGGTCACGCGGGTGACGGCCGTGCTGTTCTCAGCCACGCTCACCGCTGCCGGAGCGCCGCCGCCGTTGCTCGTGATCGCGGGCGCGTCATTGACGTTGCCTACCGTCAACGTGAAGTCGTCGAAGACACCGGCGCTGGAGGCGTCGGTCGCGGTGACGCGACATCTGAACACCACAACTAAGAACTACGATGCCCTTCCTATAAATCTATGAGAGAAAGCATCAAAAATAAGCCAGGCCGGCAGCGCGGGTCGGC
>JANNKM010000412.1:0-23056 GCA_031396305.1 Rhizobacter sp. | reverse complement strand
CAACCGTCAGTTGCAGCAGGGCGGCGGTGGTGCCCCCGGGCGCAGGCCCCATTCGCGGTGTCCCCAACACATCCAGGGCGAAACCGTGTTGACGAGGCGAAGCGTTGCAAGCTGCGACGGTGCCCCGCGAGCGTGGGCCGGAGAACGGGGGCACCGCCGCCGCCCTGGCGTCGGAAGCTGGGCACGCTGAACGAAAGCCCTCCGTAGCGCTAACAGGCCCTAACCCAACAGCTCGCGCAGCACCGCACCCGCCTGTTCCACTTGGGGCCCGCTCACGTCCAGATGCGTCACCGCACGCACGATGCGAGGCCCGAACGCGCCCACCAGCACGCCGCGTGCCTTGGCTTGGGCGACGAGCGTCGCTGCGTCCATGGCTCCCGGCGCGAGGTGGAACACGACGATGTTGGTCTGCACGCTGCTCAGATCGAGCTGCACAGCCTGGCATCCGGACAGGGCCTCGGCGAGCCGCTTCGCGTTGCGGTGGTCCTCGGCGAGGCCCGCACGATGCTGGTCCAGGCCGTACAGCGCGGCCGCGGCGAAGATGCCGTTTTGCCGCATCGCGCCGCCGAACATGCGGCGCTTGCGCGTCGCCGCGGCGATCAGCTCAGCTGAACCGGCCAGGGCCGAGCCGCCCGGCGCGCCCAGGCCTTTGGAGAACGCGACGGCGACCATGTCGAAAGGCGCGGCGAGTTCGGCTTCGGCGAGGCCACTCGCGACGCTCGCGTTCCACAGGCGTGCGCCGTCGAGAAACGTCGCCAGGCCGCGGGCGCGCGCCAGGGTGCAGACGCGTAGCACCTCGTCTTGCGGAAACACGATGCCGCCGCTTCGGTTGTGCGTGTTCTCGATTTCCAACAGCGTGGTCGGCGGGTACACCGGCAACGAACTCGGCTTGATCGCGGCTTGCACATCCTCCGGGCTGAACACACCTCGCGTGCCGATTTCGATCAACTGCACTCCGGCGTTAGCGGCAGAGCCTCCTGCCTCGTGCCAGCCGGCATGGCATTCGCGGCTCACCAGCACCTCGTCGCCGGGGCGCGTGAGCACGCACAAGGCCACCTGGTTGGCCATCGTTCCCGAGGGCAGCCACAGCGCCGCGGGTTTGCCCAGCAGCGCGGCGATGCGTTCCTGCAGCAGGTTCGTCGTCGGGTCTTCGCCGTACTGGTCGTCGCCGACGGGCGCGGCAGCCATCGCCGCGCGCATCGCCGCGGTGGGCCGGGTGACGGTGTCGGAACGCAGGTCGATCGCTGGGGTTGAAGTCATTGCAGGGTCCGATGCAACGCGAGGGCGTCGCGATGAGGTCGCCGCGCGGGCCGGACGGCGAGTGTAGAAGCCGCGCGGGCCGGCCCGGTGAATCGGCCGCGGTCGGCTTGGATCAGTCGCGCCCGGCGGCGACGACGGCGCGCGCGATGGTCTGCGGGTCGGTGAACCAGATTTCATGGCTGCCCATGCACTCGACGAGACGGAACAGGCCGAGCCGCTCCGACAGGCGTGGGTGCCACGGCAGGCTGTGCGGCAAGGCGATGTCCTGCATGCAGTTCACGTAGGACTTCGGCGTCTGCAGCGCGGCCAGCGGCGCCTTCAGCGAAATCTTGTCGGTGAAGGTCTTGTACGGATGTGGGTTGAGCTTTTCATAGGCCGACGTGGCCAGGTCCAGGTCGGCGTCGTTGATGAAGGCTTCGCGCCAGATCGGAAACGGCAGCGTCACCGCGCCCTTGTTCGCCGCGGCGATGCTGTCGAACAAGCCGACATACATCGGCGGCACCATGTCGTTCAGCGATTCTCCCGGTTGCGGAACGAACGCGTTCACATACACCAGGCGCTTGATGCGCTCCGGCACGGCGTCCACCGCGGCCGAGATCACCATGCCGCCATAGCTGTGCCCGACGAGCTTCACGTCGCGCAGGTTGCGCTCGTGCAGGTAGTCGCACAGTGACTGGGCGGCGTCGGCCAGGCCAATGCGCGCGCGGTCGTCGCCCTTGCGGTTGCCGGCCAGCGTGGGGCAATGCACCGTGTGGCCGAGTTTGCGGATGTGTTCCGCGGTGGGTTCGAGCTCGGCGCCGGTGTGCCAGGCGCCGTGCACCAGAACGTAGGTATCGCTCATCTTTCTCTCCTCGGGGTGGATGGCGCAGGAACGAGCCGTGCACCTTCGAGTTCCACACTGTCGTGCCAGTATCCGCTGAAATTCGGGCTTTGGATCCGGCTGATCGACGCAACCAGGCGTGACCGGCGTTTCACCTCGACCGCGGTGCCGATGCCGAGCAAGTGCACGCCGGCCAGGTCGATGCGGCAGGCGTCGGCACGGATCGCAACCTCGCCGCTGAAATTGCTCGCAGTGGCAGTCACTTCCGACTGGGTCACGTCCAGCGCAACGTCAGTGGCGCGGATCTGCACGTTGTGCATCTGCACGATCGAGTCGCGAATCACGATGCGCTCGGCGATCAGATTCTCCAGGCGCACCGCGGAGCAGTGTTCGACGATCACTTCGCGGTAGTGGCCGCTGTACTGCTGGTCCACGAGACCACTGCATTTCAGATCGGTCGGCTCGAGCGCGCCGCTTGTCGGCGGAGGCGCCGGCGTGGGGCTCGAGGCGAGTGCGCTGCTCAGCAGCGCAAGGAAACGATCCGGCGCCTCCAGCATCGGCGTATGGCCGACGCGGGGCATCGACTGCAATTCCGCGTAGGGCAGGCGGCGCGCAAGGACTTGGCCGGTGCGCAGCGGTGCGACCGGATCGGCCTCGCCCCAGATGATCTGCGTGGGCTGCGGCACCGTATGCACAGCGGCGCTGAAGTCCTCTTCGATGAGGGCCAGGGCAGCGTTGGCGGTCGCGCGGTCGCGCAGCATCAGGTCCCAGGCCAGGTCGCTCTCCTTCAGGATCCGGCTCAGGTCGGGCAGGCCGAAGATCCGCTCGACCACTGTGTTACCGAACTCCTTGGCGCGTGCCACCCGGTCCTTGAGGAATTCCGGGACGTTGGAGGCCGACATCGGCAGGCTCGCGCCGTGTTTGGCGAAAGCCGTGCGATGCAGGATACCCGCGGCGTCGACCAGGATCAGCTTGGACACCAGCGCCGGTTGCGCGCTCGCCAGTCGCAGCGCGACAGCCGCGCCCATTGAATGCCCGACGACAATCGCCGACCCTTTCGCATGGCGCGTCACCACGCCCTGCAAAACGCGGGCGTAGTTTGTCGGCGAGTACCTGCCGCTCGGTGCGCCCGAGTAGCCGAAGCCAGGCAGATCGACGGCGATCACGTGGTAGCGGCGTGCCAGCTGGGGCAGCGCGGGCAACCAGTCAGTGAAACCGTTTTGCCCGAGGCCGTGCACCAGGAGCAGGGTTTGCGCGTTCGCGTGGCCCGCCTGAACGACCAGCATGTCGCTGCCGAAAACGGATTCGCGCTCGAGCTGAAACGTCCAATCGGCGGGCAGTTTCTGTTGCAGTGCCTCGACGGTCTTCAGGCGCTCTTTGCAGTGGCTGCAGGCGGGCTCCTTCTGCGGCCCCGCCGCCGAGGCGCTGGCCGACGCTGGTTGGCCCTGGACCGGAAGCGCTGAACATAGCAGCGCGAGCAGAACAAGGGACGCCGTGGTCACGAATCTGTGTCCCCAAGCCCCAAATGCCAGCTTGGCAATCGCATCTTCACGCAACGTCGATCCCACTCATCCGAGGCGCTCGAACACCTCGTCCCCGAGCTGCTCGCGCGCGAGGCGTTCGGCGCCAGGCCGCGTGGGCTTCGTTGATTTGCCGAACCTGCACGAATCGTCGCACCTCTGGCACGCACACCCTCCTTGCAAGGGCTCCTCAGGAATCGCAGTGGAGCGCTGCCTGAATTTTGCGCGCAATTCCCACCGGCTGCTCGATCGGTTTGCTGAGTTGGCAGTCGGGAGGAAAACTTGAGCGTTGCGCGACACGTTTTGAACTTCGGCGATGGAATTTTCCGGATTGCGCGGATGTATACCGATGTACCGTTGTTCGTTCGGGCGGAAAACTACCTGGAGGAGATCGCAATGAACACTCGAGCGGCATTGAGGGGTCTGCTTGCCGCAGCGTTGCTGGGCAGCCTCGTTTCCTGCGGCGGCGGCAGCGACAGTCCGCCACCGCCGACCTACACCGTCGGCGGCAACATCGCGGGATCGGCGGGCGTGACGCTCCAGATCAACGGCGCGAACCCCCTCTCGGTGACGGCCCTGGGCAGCTTCGCCTTTCCGGTCGGGCTCACCAACGGGACGGCCTATACCGTCACGGTGAGCAGCGCCGCCCAGCCGTGCGTGGTCGCCAACGGTAGCGGCACGATGGGAACCACAAACGTCACCAATGTAGCGATCACGTGCACGACGGTGGTTCGCTCGGCACTGCTTGACGGCGTTCAGGAAAACCCGGCGAATGCGACGACGGGGACCGGCCGCGGCGCGGTGGTCGTGAATCCCACAACAAAGGAGATCACGGGTGGCGTGACTTTCACCGGACTGACGTCGATTCCACCGACGGATCAGCACATCCACCAGGCCCCCGCCGGTAACCCCACAGCGAACGGAGGCCCCTTCATCACGTTGACGCTGTCGCCGAGCAACTCGGCCGCCACGATTCCGGCCGGTACGGTTCTGACCGACGCGCAATACACGGCGTTTCTGGCCGGCGAGCTCTACTTCAACATCCATACGGCGGCGAATACGGGCGGCGAGATCCGTGGCCGGATCAACACGGTTGGCGGTGTCACCGCAGGCCTGGCGACGTTGAACGGTGCCCAGGAAGTCCCAACGAACAACTCGACGGCAACCGGCCGGGGTACCATCGTGTTCGATTCGGCAACGCGCCAACTCATCATTGCCTATGTGACGCACAACGTTCCCTCAGCCAGCAATGCGCATGTGCATACCGGTGCGCCCGGGGTCAGCGGGGCCGCCAACGTGGTGAACCCGATGACGCCTGGAACAAACGTCTATGCGGCCCCGGCGCCGGCGCCGGCGCCAGGGGTCGTACTGACCCCGCAGAACGTGACCGATATCAATGCAGGCAACACCTACTTCAACGTGCACAGCACGAACACCATCTGCCCTCCTGCCGCGAATTGTGCGGCCGGTGAAATTCGCGGGCAGATCGCGGTTCAGTAGGGTTGGTGCGTCGGTGCTCAATCGCGTACCGCGTTCCGTGCAGGTGCGGTGCGCCATGGGCGTCGCCATGCTCACCCTCGCCGCCTGCGGCGGGGGCAGCGGCGAAGGCCTGGACGAAAACGGCCGGCCGGTCGCGCCCGGCACCAGCCCGGCGGTGCTGGTGCCGACGCTGGCCTCGATTCAGGCGCTGGTCTTGACGCCGAACTGCGCCTTCTCGGGCTGTCATGGTGGAGCAACGGTGCAGGAGGGCCTGAGGCTCGACCCCGGGTTCAGCGCCGCGAACCTGATCAACGTGGCGAGCCCGCGCGATGCAAACCTCGTGCGCGTCATCCCGGGGATTCCGAACGCGAGTTTCCTCATCCAGAAGCTCGAAGGAACGCAGACGCTCGGCGAGCGAATGCCGTTGTTCGCGGGGCAGTATCTTTCGCAAGCCACGATCGACGTGATCCGGCAGTGGATCGCGCTTGGAGCGCCGCCATGAGGCCACCCTGCTTGATGCGCGTCGCGCGGTGCGTCGGCCTCGCGGGCGCTTTCGTGCCGTTGTGGCTCGCCTTGCTGGCACCGGCGGCGCTGCGCGCCGAACCCTATCTGGCGGTACGCACCGGCGCGAAGTGTCTCGCATGTCACGTCAACCCAAGTGGTGGCGGGAAACGCACCGAGTTCGGCGGCGCCTACGCGCAGACCGCGCTGGCCAGGGATCGGCTCGACCCCGCGACGGGTGCAAGGATCGCGGTGCCCGACGCGGTGCCCGGCAGCGCCTTGTGGAGCGGGCAGGTCAATGATCGATTCGCGCTCGGAGCCGATCTGCGTGCCACGTTTCAGAGCGTCAAGGTTGCCGGAGCCAAGGAAACGCTGGGCTTCAACCCGACGCGCGCGCAGATCTATCTGGAGGTGAAGCCGATCGCGGATCGCCTGACCTTCTATCTCGACGAGCGCGTCGCCCCGGGTGCGGCGACGAACCGCGAGGCCTGGGCTCTGCTGTGGCTTGCCGATCGCAGCGTCTATGTGAAGGCCGGCCGCATGTTCGTTCCTTTCGGCCTGCGCATCGAAGACGACAGCGCGTTCATTCGTCAGGTTTCAGGAGAAAACTTCCAAGCATCCGACGATGGCGTTGAAGGCGGGCTGGAACTCGGGCCCTGGTCAGCCAGCGTTTCCGTCACCAACGGGTCGCGTGGCGGCGCCGAGACGAATCGCGGCAAGCTGATCAGCGCCCTGGCGAGCTATGTGCAACCCGACTGGCGCGTCGGGTTGAGCGGCAGCGCCAACTCCAACGGCACGGCCGACCGACGCGTGCTCGCCGCATTCGCGGGGCTGCGCACGGGCATCGTCAGTTGGCTTGCCTCAGTGGTCTCGGCGATTGAAGACGAAACACCGTTCGGGCGACAGCGCCACTGGGCGACGCTCGTCGAAGGCAACGTCGAATTCGCCAAGGGCCACAACCTGAAGCTCAGCTACGAAAACCAGGACCCGGACACGCACGTGCCCAATGACCGGCGTGCGCGCTACAGCGCGGTGTGGGAGTTCGTGCCGTTCCAGTTCACCCAATTTCGACTGGGTGGGCGCAAGAACGACGGAATTCCACAGAACAAACCGCAGAACGCCACCGAGTTGTTCGCACAGTGGCACGCCTTCTTCTGAGCGCCCGATCCGTCCGTTCTGGCGCACGCCGCGCCGCAACGGCACGCCTTGCAGGTCGCCGTTGAGTTTGTAGCTCCATTGGTGGCAGTTCACGCCGGGTGGGAATAGGGTTGAATCCTGGATCATGGAGCTTCCTTCGGCACGCGGCATTGTGCCGGCTTCGGTTCACGGGCAATCGCCGACCAGCCTGGCCGTGATGCGCTGGTAGAAGGTCATGTTCTTGCCGCCCAGGCGCACGTTGAGCACGCCGCTGAGCAGGGAAGGCGCGAGTTCCCAGCGCGCTTCGCCGCTCGTGCCGTGACCGCCGCTGCACTGCAACGCGTAGACGGCGCGGGGCGGCTCGTCGAGCACCTTGACGAGCTTGCAGTCTTGCAGCGACACGTCGCCGAGCATCCAGAACACGCCGGAGAGGTCCTGCGGGTCCAGGCAGCGCTGCTGCGTCAGCACCGCATAGCGCAGGTTCTCTTCGAGGTGCGGCATGCCGGTGTGGGTGCTCATCTCGTACAGGCGCTGCGGAGGTGCCGCTTGTGCCGTGGTGACGGCAGCAAGCAGCGCGAGTGCGGCCCAAGCGGCGCGTCTGTGCATCGTGGTGGCCGGTTCATGGCCTGACGGCGTTCATGCCTGAACTTTAGCGCCCAGGCCCGCGGCGCAGGCGCCTTAAGATGCGGCTCGGGCCGCCGTTGCAGGCGCCCCACTGGCCCCACGGAGTTGCTTCATGATCGTTCGACTTTGCCTGCACGTCGCACTGACAGCGTTTGCAGTGTTCGGCGGCGCGGCGCAGGCGCAAGCGACCTGGCCCGACAAGGCCATCCGCGTCGTGCTGCCATTCCCGCCTGGCGGGCCGAGTGACATCGTGATGCGCCTGGCCGCCGAAAAGATGCAGGTGGCGCTCAAACAAAGCATCATCATCGACAATAAACCCGGTGCCGGCGGCAACCTCGGCAGCGCGGAAGTGGCGCGCGCCGCGCCCGATGGCTACACCTGGTTGTGGGGCACCGATACGCTGGTGACGGTGAACCCGCATGTCTACAAGAACCTGGGTTTCAAAGTTGACGATCTGCTGCCGGTGACGATCGGCACCCTGTTCAGCCAGACGCTGGTGTGCAACCCGGCGTTCGGCGTGAAGACGGTTCCGCAACTCATCGCCAAGGCAAAGGCGGGCAAGTACGCGTATGCCTCGGGCGGCGCCGGCGTGCCGGGCCACTTGTCGATGGAGCTGTTGCAATCGATCGCCGGTTTCGAGATGACACATGTGCCGTACAAAGGGCCGGCGCCGGCCACACAGGACGTGATCGGCAACCAGGTGCCCTGCGGCCTGCTCGCCGGGCCGACGGTGCTGCCGCATGTTCGCGCCGGCAAGCTTGTCGCGCTTGGCGTGTCGGGCAGCAAACGCTCGCCGACGCTGCCCGACGTGCCCACGCTCGCCGAAGCCGGAGTGCCGGGCTACCAGGCCGACTTTGCGCTGGCGATGTTCGCGCCGCGCGGCACACCCGAGGCGACGATCGCGCGATTTCGGCAGGCCTTTGTTGACGCCTTGCGAGCCCCCGATGTCATGGCCAAACTCGAAGCCGGTGACCAACTCGTGGTCGGCAACACACCGGCGCAGGCGGCGGCTGCGCTTGCCGCCGACTCGCTGAAGTGGGGCGCCGTCGCGCGGCGCATCGGACTTGGGCTCGACTGAGCCCCTGAACCTGGAGTGACCTGCCATGCCGGACGCATTTCCCAATACCCAAGGGCAGCACTTCGAGAGCGATGCACCGCTCGCGCCGGAGATCCGCGCCCAGGCCTGGCTGAATACTCCCGCGCCATTGACGCTGGCCGGCCTGCGCGGGCAGGTGATCGCGCTGCACGCGTTCCAGATGCTCTGCCCGGGCTGCGTGGCGCACGGCATTCCGCAGACGGTGCGAATCCAACGTACTTTCGCCCACGCCGACGTGCAGGTGCTGGGCATCCACACCGTGTTCGAACACCACGCCGTGATGGGCCGGCCCGCGCTCGACGTCTTCATCCACGAATACCGGCTGGCGTTCCCGATCGCGATCGACATGCCGGGTGAGCGCGGCGCGATACCGCAGACGATGCAGGCCTATGAGCTGAACGGCACGCCGAGCCTGGTGCTGATCGACCGCGCCGGCCGCTTGCGGCTAAGCCATTTCGGCCAGATCGACGACATGGAAGTCGGCGCTCGCATCGCTGCGCTGCTGGCAGAGTCGCCCGGCGCGCCATAGCCACAGCAATGCAATGTGCGGGCGGAGACCGACATGCCCATTGCGCCCGAGTCCGCCGCAGCGGCGGCCTCGTCATTCGACCTGAAGAACCTGCCGAGCGACTTTTACGCCGACCCGTTTCCGACCTACCGGGCGCTGCGCGAGCACGAACCGGTCAAGCGCATGCCCGATGGCAGCGTCTTCCTGACGCGCTACGCCGACTGCGAGTTCGTCTACAAGCACCCCAAGCTGTTCAGCTCCGACAAGAGACAAGAGTTCAAGCCGAAGTATGGCGACTCGCTGCTCTACGAACATCACACCACGAGCCTGGTGTTCAACGACCCGCCGCTGCATACGCGGGTGCGGCGCCTGATCATGGGCGCGCTCTCGCCCAAGGCGATCGCGCAGATGCAGCCGGCGCTCGTCGGATTGGTCGAACGCTTGCTCGATGCCTGTTCCGGCAAGGCACGGGTCGATCTGGTTGAAGACTTCGCGTCGGCGATTCCGCTGGAAGTGATCGGCAACCTGCTCGACGTTCCGAAGCAAGAGCGCGCACCGCTGCGCGAATGGTCGCTGGCGATTCTGGGCGCGCTCGAACCGGTGCTGCGGCCCGAGGTGGCCGCGCGCGGCAACCGTGCGGTGCGCGAATTCCTGGACTACCTCGAAGGCCTGATCGCGGCGCGCCGCGCACACCCTGGCGACCCGCAGCGCGACATGCTGACGAACCTGATCCTCGGTGAGCCCGGCGGTGAAAGACTGTCGACGAGCGAGCTGCTGCACAACTGCATCTTCCTGCTCAATGCCGGCCACGAAACGACGACAAACCTCATCGCCAACGGCCTGGTCACGCTGGCGCAGCACCCCGATCAAAAACAGCGCCTGATCGCGCAGCCCGAGCTCATCAAATCCGCGATCGAGGAGATATTGCGCTACGAGAGCAGCAATCAACTGGGAAACCGCGCGACGACGCAGGCGGTAGATGTGGGCGGCGTGCGGCTCGCGCCGCAGACGTCGATCACGCTGTGCATCGGCGCGGCGAACCGCGACCCGGCGCAGTTCAGCGAGCCGGAGCGCTTCGACGTCGGCCGCACGCCGAACCGCCATCTGGCGTTTGGCAGCGGCATCCACCAATGCGTGGGCATGGGTCTGGCGCGGCTGGAAGGCGAGATCGCGATCTCACGCTTCCTTGCGCGGTTTCCGCGCTACGCGCTGGCGGGCGCCCCGGCGCGGGGGATGCGCGCGCGCTTCCGGGGGTTTCTCAGCGTGCCGATTCGGGTGAACGGCTGAGGGCCTCACGCGGGCGCATTGGGATTGCCTCTCAGGCCCTGAGGGCCGACGACTACTTCGCCAGGCCGTCCAGCCCCGCCTTGGCGACGACGCCATCCTGCTCGGCCGAGCCGCCGGACACGCCGATGGCACCGATGATCTTGCCGTCCACAACGATCGGCAGGCCGCCTTCCACCGCATTCGCGCCACGCAGCGTCAGCACGCGCAGGCCCGCGCCGCCACCTAAGGAGCAAGCCTTCGCTCGCATCGAGCGGGTGATTTCCCAAGGCGACGCAGCGACGGGGGCGCGTTGACAATGGATGGACTGTCCGCCTGAAGCGCCCACAGGTCGTTGGGTTCGCCCTGAAGCGTTCTGAAGTCGAAGAGTGCCCAGGACGGCTCGCTGTGGGAGGTGCTGGATCCCCTGGCGCTGCTGGCCTTCAAGCGGGGGCGCATTGCCGACGCTGCGCGCGTTTTCGGCTGTTCCGAAGCGGCGCACGCGTTTCGCAAGGGGCGGCGCCAGGTCGGCGAGCAGCGCATTCGCGACCAGGTCGAAACGCTGTTGCGCACCGCCCTGGCGGCCGATCAATTGGAGCGGCTGCTGGCCGAGGGTGCAGCCCTCAGCGACGAGCACGCGGCGCACATCGCGCTCGGCGAGTGACGCGGCGATTGCGCTGCTGCGAACGCTCAGATCACGAGTTCTATCATGGATGGTCCGCCGCAGGCCAGCGCATGGCGAATCGCCGTCGCGAGCGCGTCGAGGTCGGCAACGTCCATGGCGCGGGGCGCCATCGGTAGTACTGCGGATGCCGGTCATGGGTCGGCCGACGCACACTCGACCGATGGAACCTGCCCGGCTCAGCCCGCTGCCCGCGTCGCAGCGCATCGCCACGCTCGACATCGTGCGCGGCACGGCTCTGCTCGGCATCCTGATCATGAACATGCCGGGCTTCGGCACGTCGTTCTTCATCGAGGCCGACGGCTCGCACTTGTGGACGAGCCGGATCGACCAGACCGCCGAGCAGCTGCGCGACATGTTCTTCTCCGGCAAGTTCAACAGCATGTTCAGCCTGTTGTTCGGCCTGGGGTTCACGTTGCAGTACGCACGCATGCAGCAGGCCGATCCGCTGCACGCGAGCACCATTTACCTGCGCCGCCTGCTGGTGCTGGGCGCCCTCGGCTTACTGCACGCGAGCCTGTTCTGGACCGGCGATGTGCTGCACGTCTACGCCGCGCTCGGCCTGCTGATGCTGTTCGGGCTGCGCCGCGTGAGCGACCGCGGGCTGATCGTGCTGATGGGGTTGTGCCTGCTCTACCCGGCGCTGTCGGGCGCGCTGCGCCTGCTGCTCACGACGCCCGAAGTGACCGCGATGCTGGTGGCCAAGGCGCAGGCGTTCGAGGCCAGCAACAACGCGGCGTACGGCCGCGGCAGTTTCTTCGACGCGGCGCTCGAACACGCGCGCGAGTTTGCCTACTTCTACGGCACGCCCTGGTCGCTGTGGAGCACGCTCGGGTTCTGGGTGCAGATGGCGTTGACGATGTTGCTCGGCCTGCTCGCGGGGCGGCGACGCTGGGCGCAGCGAATTCCCGAGCTGATGCCGCAGATTCGGCGCTTCCATGTGTGGGCGCTGCTGCTGGGCATCGCGTGCGGCGCGCTGTTCACGGTGATCTTCGAAGTGCAGCGCGCGCCCGGGCCGACGCCGCTGAAGCTGCTGGGCAGCGTCGCGTACTGGGTGAGCCGCCTGTGCCTGATGATCTTCTACGTGCTGACGATCGTGCGCCTGGCGCAGCACCCGGTGTGGGCGCGGCGCTTCGAACCGCTTGCCGCGGCCGGGCGCATGCCGCTGACCAACTACCTGATGCAGACCGCGATCTGCACGACGCTGTTCTACGGCTGGGGCTTCCAGCTCTGGGGCAAGGTGGGCCCGGCGGCAGGTCTGGGCCTGGCGATCGCCATCTTCTTCGTGGTCCAGGTTCCATGGAGCCTCTGGTGGCTGCGCCGCCACGACCAGGGCCCGATCGAGAAGCTGTGGAGCCGGCTCACCTATGGCGCGCTGGGAAAACCCGCGCTGCGCGCCGCAGGCTCCTGATACGTGGGCCCGCGCCGATTGCTCAAAGCACCGCTTCGATCAACGCCGGCCCGGTGATCGCCAACGCACGCCGAAACGCAGTGGCCAGCGCATCCAGATCGTCGACGCGCACCGCCTCGACGCCATGGCCCTTCGCCAGCGCCACCCAATCGAGCGCCGGGCGGTCGATGTTGAGCATGTCCGTGGCGCGTTGCCCGGGTGTGCCGGCACCGACGTTGGCGAACTCGCCGCGCAGGATCTGGTACGAGCGATTCGCGAGGATCAGCATCTTCACGTTCAGGCCTTCGCGGGCGCAGGTCCAGAGGGCCTGCAGCGTGTACATCGCGCTGCCGTCGCCCTCCAGCACGATCACCGGGCGCCCCGGTGCGGCCAGCGCTGCGCCGGTGGCGGCGGGTGGGCCGAAGCCGATCGAGCCACCCATGATGTTCAGCCAGTCGTGCGGCGGCGCGTTCGCCGTGGCGGCACCGAAGTTGCGGCCCACCGACACCGATTCATCGACGACGATGGCGTTCTCCGGCAGCAACGCGCCGAGCACGGCGCCGATGCCATCTGCCGTGATGCGCCCGCTGGGCAAGCCCGGGCGTTCGAGCGCCGCCACATGGGCCGGCGCGACGCCGCGTGCGCCGAGGCGATCGGCCAAGGCTTCGAGCGCGCCGACGATGTCTTCTTCCACGCTCGCCAGCGGCGTCACCGCGCACGCAGCCGGAATCAACATACTGGGCTTGCCCGGATAGGCGAAGAAAGCGACCGGCACCTTGGCGCCGACGAGCACCAGCTGGCGCAAGTCCTTGAGTTTCGCCAGCGCTGCGTCAACCACATAGGGAACCCGCTGCGCACGCACCCGGCCCGCGCCGCGCTGCAGGCGCGGCACGTTGTTCTCGATCAGCAAGCTGCAGCCCGTCTTGGCGGCGATGCGCCCGGCCAGCAGCAGCGCCTCGTTACGCGCCGCAATGCCGCCGAGCAGCAGCGCCGCCGGCGCCCCGCGCAGCAAGGCCTGTGCCGCGGCCCCGATCGATCGCGAAGCCACCTCGCGCCGCGGCGCCACGGGCAGCGCAGGCGCCTCGCCCTCGGCCGGACCCCAGGCGGTGTCGGCGGGAAGGATCAGCGTTGCGATGCGCCCAGGTGCGGCGCGCGCCTGTGCCACGGCGAACGCGCCATCGTGCGCGACGGCGGTGGAGCTGCGCGAGGTGCGCACCCAATGCGACATCGGCCGCGCAATGCCTTCCACGTCGGCCGTGAGCGGTGCGTCGTGTTCGAGGTGATAGGTCGCGTGCTCACCGACGATGTTGACGATTGCCGAGCCCGCTTTCTTCGCGTTGTGCAGGTTCGCTGACGCGTTGGCCAGCCCCGGGCCGAGGTGCAACAAGGTGGCCGCCGGCTTGTCGGCGATGCGGTAGTAGCCGTCGGCGGCGCCGCTGACCACGCCTTCGAACAGACCGAGCACGCAGCGCATGCCCGGCACTTTGTCGAGCGCGGCGACGAAGTGCATCTCCGACGTTCCGGGATTCGCGAAGCAGATTTCGACGCCACTCGCGACGAGGGTGCGCACCAGGCTCTCGGCGCCGTTCATGGGATGGGAGTTGGTGGTCATCGTTGGCGCCGGCTGTTCTGGGGGTCGCGCGGTTCGAGTGTAGACAGGGCTCGCCGGTGCAGCAGTGGCGCCGCGAAATATCGATCGACTTCGTGGAAGCATCGCCGCCGCTCAGGCGTATCCCATCGGGCAGGGCTTGCGCACTTCGATCGCCGCAACGGCCAACCACACGCGTACGCACTGCGCTCGTCTACCGGAGTTCACCTCGTGAATACAACTGCTGCAAGACAATGGATCGGGGGCATGACGCTGGCGCTGTTCGGCTTTGGCCACGGCCTGCTGAGTACCGCGGCGCATGCGCAAGGCGTGACGGCGTTGAGTTGCACCCCGTCCATCATCAGCGGCGGTAGCGGTGGCTCGGCGACCTGTACCGTGACGCTGGGCGCGGCGGCACCGGCGGGGGGAACCGCCGTAGCGCTCAGCAGTTCGCTGCCGGAACTTGCTGCGTCGGTGCCGACGGTCACGGTGTTGGCCGGGCAAACGTCGGCGAACTTCCAGGTCGGCACGAATGCGCGCTATCGCAAATACAGCCTGTCGGCGTTTTCGGCCGCGATCACCGCCAGCGCCAATTCCACCAGCCGCAGCGCGACGCTCAACGTCACGGCGCAAGCGCGTCCGGCGGACTTCACGAATCCCAACACCGCCGCCGACGCCTCGCCCTGGCAGGGCAGGATCTGCGGCCGCAGTTTCATCATCCAGGGCGCAGGAAGCCCGGAGATTCTCTACGACTGCTCGCTGCCCAGCGACGGCTCGTTCGGAGTGTGCACCTTCCAGCAGGAATGCAGCTTCGGCTGCAAGACGGGGTCGGCGAGCAACTTCACGGCCAATGACTTCTGCCCCACCAGCGGGCCGAACCCGGTGGCGCTGGCTCGCAGCGTCGTCATCAGCGGCGACCGCGTTCCCGCGACCCTGGTCACCGAAGCACCGGTCGGCACGAGCCTGACGCAGGGCCTGCCCGGTGCGATCAGCAACCAGGGGGAACCCGGTGCCGTGCTTGGCGTGAACTGGAACGCGACCGCCTTCCCGCACTCGGCGATCACGATTCCCCAGGGGGCGAGCAGCGCGCCGTTCGAGGTTGCGACTTCCGTGGTGCCGAAGACAACATTCATCGACGTCGTCGGCGACTGGAGCAGCAATGCCGGTGGCCGCAGCGGTCACGCATGGCTCACGCTGTTGCCGCCGAACCCGGCACCGGCGCTGCCGATACCGACGCTCGCCGCGTTCGCCATCACCGACCCGAACCCGGTGGTCGGCGGCAACAGCAGCCTGGGTACGATCGAAACCAGCGGCGCAACTTCCGGCACCGGACCGACGATCAGCTTCACGAGCAGCCACCCGCACATCGTTCCGGCACCGGCGAACATCGTTGTGCCCAGCACCATCGTCATCGCCGGCCTGGAGCGAGTCATCAACTGGGCACAGGTGTCGTTCGCCACGATTTCACCCACCGTCACGACCGACGTCACCGTCACCGCGAGCGACGGCAGGCGTTCATTCAGCTCGGTGCTGAAGGTGCAACCGGCGGCTGCGGCGTCGGTGTTGGCCGGCGTATCGGTGAGCCCGGGCAGCGTCGTCGGCGGGGCGTCCGCCACCGGAACCGTGACCCTGAGCGCCGCGCAAGCCAGCTCGACGGTGGTCGCGCTGTCCACCCCCGCGCCGTCGAGCGTGGCAACGCTGCCCGCCAGTGTCACCGTGGCGGCAGGCCAGACCAGCGCCAGCTTCACGATCACCACGGCGCCGCGCACGGCGGCCGACGGCACGTTCAACATGAATGTCTTTGCCGACCTCGCCGGCAGCCCCGGCAGAAGCGCGCTCTTGCTGATCACGGCGGGCCCGGCCCCGGCGGCGACGCTGTCCAACCTGTCGTTGAGCCCGACGAGCGTCGTCGGCGGCAACCCCTCCACCGGGACCGTGACCTTGAGCGCCGCGGCGCCGAGCGGCGGCGCGGCGGTGACGCTGTCGTCGAGCGACGAAGTGCAGGCGATCCTGTCGGTCAATCCGCTCGTCGTGCCCGCCGGAGCGACGAGCGCCACGTTCACGGTCAACACCCGCAGCACGATTACGGCGACGACGACGGCGACGATCAGCGCAACGTTCAACGGCACGTCGCGAAGCGCCGCGCTGACGGTCTCACCGCCACCGCCGCCGCCGGCCGGAGTTGCGCTGTCATCGTTCAGCGTCAGCCCGTCGAGCGTGAGCGGCGGTACGCCGTCCACCGGCACGGTGCGGTTGTCGGCCGCGGCGCCGACGGGCGGTGTCCTCGTCAGTCTGGGGAGCCAGCTTCCTGGCTCGGCGAGCGTGCCGCCGAGCGTCACCGTACCCGCCGGCGCGACCAGCGCCAATTTCACGGTCACGACGTTCAACGTCGCCGCGACCACGGTTCAGCTCAACGCCGTGCTCGGCAGCGTGACCCTGTTTGCGCCGCTGACGATCAACTCACCGGCGTCGTCGGTGCTGAACGCCATCAGCGTCAGCCCGGCCAGCGTGATCGGTGGAAATTCGGCGACCGGCACCGTGCTCCTGGCTGCCGCGACTCCGGTCACGGCGACGGTGAACCTGTCCGACAACTCGGGCGCGGTGAGCGTGCCGGCGAGCGTGTCGATCCCGGCCGGTGGCACCAGCGCCAGCTTCACGATCACGACGAGTTCGGTCTCGGCCTCGACGGCGGTCGTGATCAGCGCCACCTACGGTCCCGTGGTGCAGACGGCCAACCTGACTGTGACGCCACCGTCGGCTTTGTCCGCGCCCAGCTTGCGCAGCCCGGCGAGCGATGCACGCTTCAATGCCGGGCAGACGATCAACTTCGACTGGACCGATGTGTCAGGTGCGCAGCGCTACGAACTGCAGATCGACGACAGCAGTTCCTTCACCTTGCCCTTGACGCTTTCGGCGGTTACCACTGTCTCGGCCTACGCCACGAGCAGCTTGCCACGCGCTACGTTGCGCTGGCGCGTGCGGGCGATTGCCGCCAACGGTTCGGCTGGCGCCTGGTCGAGCACACGTCGCTTCGAGGTCAGATAGGGCGGGGCTCGCACTTCGCCGGGGGCACTGCTCGCTTGTCCCCGAGGGCTGCAATTTGGCAAACCCACCGCATGGCCGAATCGTGCTTCGCGCTACTGCTTCAAGCCGTCCATGCGGATCACCTCGAAGTTCGAGCCCTTCACGCTGCCGAGTTGCGACCTCAAAGCGCTGTTGTCCCAGCGTTCATCGGGCGCGCCGCTGACGAACCAGTTGCTGCCGTTGTCGGCAACGATCATGCCGTACGTCTTCATGGCCTGCAGGATCGCCTTGACCTCGGGCTTGAAGGTCGCCGGGATCACATACGAGGCTTTCAGACGAACACGCATGCCCATCGGCGGCAGGTTCACCGACGTGTTGCTGGAGGCGAAGTGCGTGGCCGGCGGAACGTACGCGCGCCGGCTCGTCTGCACCGTGAAGCGCAGCGCGTGGCGGATCGCGCCCGCAGCAGCTTCGTCGTAGCGCACCAGGCCGGGAAAGATCGGCAGGCCTGCAGCGTCGGCACTCGTCCAGCCCGGTTGGCCGCCAGGCCGCACGGTGTTGGAGTCGAGATGGAAGACCGCGCCGGAGTCGGCGTTCCAGCGGTTGCCGGATTGCGCGTAGGCGACGTAGAGCTCGTAAAGTCGATTCGTGTCGCGGTTGATCACGAGCACATGTCGGTCGCCGGAGGCGGTGAGGCCGCCTTCGACCGGCGCACTCGCCGGGATGGGATAGGGCCCGGGATCGCTCTCGTCGCCATAGGCCGTGAAATTGATCGCCGCGAGGGGCTGGCTGTTGTCGACCACGACGTACGGAATGCCGATCGGCCCGCCGTTCCAGAGGCCCGAACCAAAATCGGCGTGCAGCCCGGTGTTGATGCCGATGCTGGCGATCAGGTTGGCCGAGTTGGGATCGACCGGCGCAGCGGAGATGTCGGTGTTCCACGCGTTGTTGGCCGGAAATGGAATGGCCCCGCGCAGGCTGGCACCGACGCCCAGATCAGCTCTTGACAGCGAGCCGTAGTGGACACCGGCGGGGACTGGAGCAGGTGCAGGTGCAGGTGCAGGTGCGGGAACTGGGACCGGTGGGGGTGCTGGCGTTGGTACAGGCACGGGAGGTGGTGCTGGTGCAGGCGCGGGGGCTGGTGCAGGCACGGGGGCTGGTGCAGGCACGGGAGCAGGTACTGGCGCTGGGTCCGGTGCCGGCGACCGCCGGACCTGGCAGCGTTTGTCCACACCCACCGCGGGATCGCTTCCAAAGAAGGCGTTCGTGCATTGCCCGACACCGGTGACCGACCGCTGCACCCAGTTTCCACCCGACCCGTATCGAACGGTCTGCGTCCCGCTCACTGTGAACGGCTGGCCTTCGAAGGCAATCCGGGTCCAGGTGGGTCGGAACGCCAGCGCTTCGCTGCGTGTAGGGTCGGCCTCGGTGGCCGTCGTGGCATCGGGGTCGACGGCGGTTTCGTCGGTGCCGGCGCCGCCGCATCCGACCAGCGCAAGACAGGCTACCAACTCGGCCACGGCCCATGCGGCGGGCTTCAATGCGAGACTCATTCGACGATCCCTCGGTTGTGGGCCCGGCGCTCCGGGAGCCACGATGGGCGTGGCCGGCGCGGGCCGAGCGGCGAATCTAGGGCGTGGGTGCGCGGGCCTGTATCTGCGTGTGTGACGGCGGCACACCGATGGCCACCCGCCGATTCGCGGAGTGCGGCGTCGATCGCAGCAGGCCCAGGCGCCGTTGCGGCTCCGTCCGTGTGGCGCAGTGGCGCGGTGAAAGGGGGCGGGAAACAGTAGCAATTGATCCCGGCAGCTTGCGAAAGGCTCGCCTGCGGTCGGGCCTGTCTTTGTCTTCTCGTTCAGGACGCTGCCACCATCGCCTGCGATTCGGGCGCATCGCCCCCGAGCATGAGAGCCTGAGATGTGTTCAGAACAGCAGCACCGCGAGGCCGCACGCCACACCGAAGAGAAACGCACCGAGCAACGGCATCGCCGGTCGCCACCAGGGCGTACCGGCGGTGCCAGACGGCTGCGGCGACTGGGGAAGCGCCGCGCAGCTCATCGGCGCATCGGGAGTGTCGGTGTCCAGGCTCTCGCCGTCCGCCAACTCGGCGCTGCGCGAACTCGGAGCCGCGAAACCCTCAAGCACGAAGCGGCCGATGCGCTGCGTCGCGTCGGCGGCTTCGGGCAAGAAGTCGAACAGGGGAAACACATGCGGCATGTCGTGCCACACCTCGAGCGTGGCGCTGCGGCACTTCGACGCAAAGCGAACCGAGTCGTCGAGCAGCAGCTCGGTGCTGCCCACGAGCACCAGGATCGGCGGCAGGCCCTCCAGATCCGCGTGCAGCGGTGACACACGGGGATGCGAGCGCAGCGTCGCATCGGGCAGGTACAGCGGCAGCAGCGCGTGGAACAGGCTGGGCGCGAACATCGCGTCATGGCCGTCGTTGCGGCGCAGCGAGTCAGCGCCGAGCGTGCCGTCGGTCGCCGGGGACATGACGACCGCGCTGGCCGGCAGTGCCAGGCCTTCGTCGCGCGCGCGCAGCATCAGGCCGAGGACCAGGCTGCCTCCGGCCGAATCCCCGACGAGTGCGATATCGGCGGCACGCAGCCCGCTGCCGAGCAGGTGACGATAGGCGGCCATGCAGTCGTCGAGTGCAGCCGGATAGGGATGTTCTGGCGCCAGACGATAGCTCGGCATCAGCGCGCGCGCGCGCGCCTGCGCACCGATGCGCGCCACCAGCGCGGAGTGGATGCGCGGTGTCTCCACGATGAAGCCGCCGCCATGCAGGTAAAGGATCGCGCGGCTCTTGCGTGCGCCTTTCGCGTCGATCCAGGTCGCGTTCAGGTCACCGATCTTGACTACGGTGGTTCTTGCGCCCAGCGGCGCCTTCGGATACGTCATGTCCGCGCGCGCCGCCCATTTGCGCACTTCGCGATAGTCGGGGTTGGCGGCGAGGCGATCGCGCACCATGCGCAGCGAGGGGCCGAGGGCGCGTCGCGTCAGGAATGCGGGGATCTGCATGACGTGGTGTCTCCGAACCGGCCGAACAGCAGCAGGGGGCTCGACTTGCGCCGAGCCCCCTTGTCGCATCTTCTTCGATCAGGTCTTCAGGCCGTTGCGCGCTTGCTGAACTTGGTTGCGCGTGCAGCGCTCGCCTTCGGCATCGCATGCGCCTTGCGCGCCACCGGAGCAGCGCGGCGCTTGGCGCCCACAGTCGCTTTGCTGGCGCTGCTGCGCACCGGGCCGGCACCCGCGGCGTCAGCCAGAGCGCCAGCGCCTTGGGCCAGCTTGCTTGAAATGACCAGCGCGACCTTGGCGCCGGGCAGGCTCAATCGCGCCGCGGTCTGCAGGCCGTTGGCGACGGCTGGGTTTTCGACCTTGGCTGCGTAGTCAGCGAACTTGAACAATTGCTCGGCCGCCTTGGCGGAGCTGATTTCGATCGCCTGCTCGGTGCGCTGGGCGACCTGGTCGACGCCCTTCACGATGGCCTCGCTGACGCTGCCGCGAACGTCGTCCAAACGTTGCGTGGCGCGCGGCGCGAGCTTGGCGGTGCGCGGGTAGACGCTGTTCTGCAGTGCACCGTTGACCATGCACACCAGGCGCTTCCCGCCCAGCCGATAGGCGACGACGGCCTGGGTGGCAGCGTTGCGATAGTTCTCGAGGGTCTTCAGCGTGACGCTGCTCAGGGTGGGGGTGGTCATGGTGTGCTTGTCCTTGGGTGGTGGTGATGATGATTCAGCAGAAGGCGCAAGTATGGCCATCGACCCGTAGAGAGCGATACCCAATATCGGGCAGTTTCCCTAGGGAGAGCACTCCAGAGCTGCTCTGCGTTTTGGCAAAGCGCCGTCGTTGCGGCCCCAAGGCGGGACTGGCGTTGCGCGGCAAGCAGGTGTAGAACCGCGTTGCGCGCCGCTCATTTCCCCGGCACCCAAGGAGTACACCATGCGCAGACGAATCTACTGGCTCCTGCCTGACCTCCGCAGCGCCCGCAAGACAATGGACGACCTGTTGCTGGCGCGAATCGAGAACGCCCACATTCACTTTCTGGCGCGCGACGGCGCCGACATGACCGGACTGCACGCCGCCAACGTGCTCCAGTCTTCCGACCTGGTGCGTTCGGCGCAGATGGGCCTGCTGATCGGCGCCGCACTCGGCGCCGCTGCGGGTGCGATGCTCGCGACCTCAACGCTCATCGGCGAACTCTCCAAGCCCGGCGTGGTGGGCGCGCTCGCCGCCCTCGGTTCGCTGTTCGGTGCCTGGGCGTCGAGCATGATCGGCGTGTCCGCGCCGAGCCGCAGGTTGAAGCGTTTCCAAGCGGCGCTGCAACGCGGCGAAATCCTGCTGATGGTCGATGCGCCGCACCGGCGCGTCGCGGAGATCGAGGCCCTGCTCAGCGAGCGCGACCCCGAGGCGCATTTCGAAGGCCAGGAGCCGAATATTCCGGCGTTTCCCTGATCGCCGTCATTTCCACAGTTCAACGCGCTGGCCCTTGGCCCGCGCGCGCTCGGCCTTGGCCTGCAGGAACCGCTGAAACTCCGGCTGGTTGCGGTATGCACCTTGAGCCACGTACTCGAACGCACTGCCCAGGTGAAACGGCCGTACATAGCCTTCGATGCGCAACACCTCGCGGTTGCCGGCATCGAAGAACACGATGCTCGGTGTGTACGCGATCTTCAGTTCACGTGCCCAGGCCTGGGCGCTGAGCCGGGCGCCGGCCGGCGTGGTCACTTCGGTCGGGTCGGACAGGGCGAAGCGCGCGACGTCAAACCTGGCGAGCTGCGCCCTGACGTCGGCGCGGCGCAAGCCCTCGCGGTGCATCTCGTCGCAGGCCTTGCAGTGGCGGGTTTCGAAGATCACGGCCAGTGGCTTGCCGCTGCCGCCGCGCCGCAGGTCGAACGGGGGTTTCATCAGGAACGGCTGCGCATTGAGCTGCGCCTGGCCCACCTCGTTCACATGCTGCGCCAGGTACTCGGCCAGCGTCTGCTGCGGTTCGGGCTGCGTGGTCAGGTAGTCGAGTGCTGCGCTGAACTTGTGCGGCGGGTAGTAGCCGCTCAGACGCGCGACGATGCGCCCGTCGGTTCCCAGGAACAGCTGCGTCGGCGTGAACTGCACTTTCAGGAATCTGGCCAGGGCCTTCTCGCTCAAACGTTGGCCGTCGGTCCAGGTGGTTTCGCGATCACCCCAGATGTTGAGCGCGATGGCGACGAAGTTCGCGCGCGTCTTGTCGACGATCGGCTTCTGGCTGAAGTTGGTCTGCAACAGTTCACGGCAGTACGGGCAGCCGTCTTGCCCGAAGTAGAGCATCAGCCGCTTGCCCGAGCGGGCCGCCGCAGCCGCTTCGTCGTTGAAGTCGAGAAAGCTCTCGGTGAACCAGGCGGGTATGTCAAGCGCGTGCGGTGATGCGACCTGCGCGTTGGCTGCGCCGGCCAGCGCGAACAGGCACGCGGTCAACACGCGCCCGAGCAAATCACGGCCCGGCCAGAACATTGCGAGCGTCTCCGGTAACAACTCAGCGGTGACCGCCTACCGCATAGGCGTCGTATTTTGCGCTTCAAGTTCCCACTTACGTAGTTGCGCTGTGCGATTGCACTCCGTGTCCGACAGGCGCGATGTGGCAAACGTTGGCGAGCTTGGTGTAAGTCCCACCCCAAAAGAAAGGGTCGCGGTCTTGCGCTACTTCTCGAATCAATAAATGATAGGTGCGTCGCAGTTCGGCACCTCGCCGAAGCAAACGGGTGTGGAGCCGTTGCTGCTACAGGAGGTTCTCGCCGTGTCGACAGTCCTAGGCATGTCTTGGCTGGTGGCGCGATCCGAGCAAAGTGTCGTTCGCAAAGAAAGGGTATGGCATGAAATTCGCGCAGGTTTCTCTGTTGTCAAGCGAGAAGAGCATGGGGCGTTCGCTCTTCACCGCATTGCTGTTCGCCGCGTTTTCGGCGATGAGCTTCACTCCGGCGCTGGCGGTTACCGACGGAAGACTGGATGGCGCCGACCACCCGGCCGTCGTCCTGCTTCTGATGGAGGTCGGTGGCGCGCCGGCGTTTCGCTGCAGCGCAACCCTGCTCACCCCAACGGTGCTATTGACCGCTGGTCACTGCACGAACAACTTCCCCGGCAGTCCCTTCACGGGCATGCGGGTATTTACGGAGTCGGATGTGCAAGCGGGC
>JANNKM010000407.1:0-11113 GCA_031396305.1 Rhizobacter sp. | reverse complement strand
CACCGTGCGCATGTCGGCCGGCCGCGCCGCGCCGGCCGGCAACTCCTTCCAGGCGTCACCGGTCGTGCGGTACCAGTAGGTGACGAAAGGTTCGAGCGAGCAGTGGCGGCTGTAGCCGACGGTTGTACCCTGCGCATCGCGCACCGCATAGCCGGGCGGCGACGGGCCGTCGATGAGCGGCTGCCTGTCGAGCTGCGTGGTCGTGCAGACGAACGGCTCCTGCTGCGGGCCGGAAAACATCGGGCCGGTGATCGGGTGATTGGTCAACTTCAGTGAATCCAGCAATGCCTTGCCGTTGGTGAGCCGCAGTTCGAGCACGTTGTCGCCGAGCGTCATGCCGGCGACGACGCCTTCCATGCGGTCGCGCTCCGACTGAAGCGCCTGCTCGACGCGGCGGCCGTTGAGCCACAGCTCGTGCTGGCCGTGCAGCGCGGCAGGGGCCCCCACCACGATTCGCGCGTCGCCGCCGGACACGTACTGCGGCGGGCTCGACAGAATCGCGAGCGATGCGTGCAGCGGCTGCGTCGGCGGGTTCTGGCCCGGACTGGGAGTTTTCAAATCCGCGCCGGCCGATTCGGCGCTGGCGGCGGCATGGGCGGCCAGCAGCGACGCGGCGGCCGCGCAAACAAACATGGTCCTCAACCACTTCATGGGGGCTTGGTTCATGGGCGTCGAGGTCATTCCGCGTGTCGGAATTATCGGCTCGAAGCCGGCAGCTCAGCAGGGTCGACGACCCCCCGTTCCAATGATGTTGGTCGGTTCATTTGCAAATTAGCATGAAGCATGCGCCGCCTCCGCCCAGTTCACCAGTTTCTGCTGATTCCGTTGCTGTTGGTCGCCGCTGCATTCGGTCGCGGCTCGCCATCGGGCACTGAGCAGACCGCCCCGCCAGCAGCGGTCGAGCCCACCAGGTCCGGACGGCTTGAGGACGCGACGCCGCTGAACCGCGTCGCAATCGCTGACATCATCAACGCAGTCCGTGCGGCGGGCAGTCGGACGCCATCGCTGACGCCGCTCTATGAAGTCGCCAACTACCGACTGTCTTATCTGACGATCGATAGCCAGGGCAAGGAGATCGTCGCCTCCGGGCTGGTCAGCGTGCCGGTGAAGACGGCGGGCGCTAAAAGCCCGCTACTCAGCTATCAGCACGCCACGATCTACAAGGACGCGCAGGCACCGAGCAACAATCCGACGGCAGCCGCGCCGCCAGTGATTGTCGCCTCGCTGGGCTACATCGTGATCGCGGCGGACTATGTCGGCTACGGTGCCTCGAAAGGAACGCCGCACCCCTATCTGTTGTCTGCGCCGTCGGCCTCTGCCGTCGTCGATCTGCTGACGGCCGCGCGAACCTGGCGGAGCCAAAACAGCGTCGCCGACAACGGGCAGTTGTTTCTGGCCGGTTACTCCGAAGGCGGCTACGTCAGCCTCGCCGCGCATCGCGCGATGCAGGCTGCGGGCAGTCCGCACGTGGTGAACCTGGCGGCGGTTGCGCTGGGGGCCGGCCCGTATGACGCCGGCGTCACGCTCGACGAACTGTTGCGCCGCGTTCGCAAACAGCATCCGCTGCTGGGCACGTTGATCAACCCGGGACTGCTGCGCCACCTGGGTTCATCGCTGCGTCGCGCGGTGCGCGACGAGTTGCTCAAGCGACTCGTACCTGCCGACGCCGACGTGGTGTTCGACGCCACGCTGATCGACAACTATCTGGCCGATGACGACGCCGCGATCGAGCGCCAAAGCAACGTGCACGACTGGGCGCCTGCGGTGCCGGCAAGGTTCTTTCATGGTCGGGACGACCAGACGGTGCCTTATGTCAGCGCGACGCGAACACTGCAGGCGATGCTGGCGCGCGGCGCGAGCGATATCAGCCTGACCGACTGTGCGGCGCTACCGTCCAGCCACAAGGGCTGCGTCCCGCAATTTCTGGCCTTCATGCTCGGCGAGTTCGCCGCCCGTGCGCGGGATCTGTAGCTGACACGAACCCCTTATCACCCGCCATCCGCCCGCCACCGCACCCGATACTGCGTGAACAGCGTCGCCACGAGCACGCAGAGCAGCGACGTCGCGACGATCATATCCGCCAGATAGGTCGGCACGCCGATCGCGCGGCTCATGCTGTCGGCGCCGACCAGGATGCCGGCGATGAACACCGCCGCGGCGAGCACGCCCAGCGGGTTCAGCGCGGCGAGCATCGCGATCACGATGCCGCTGTAGCCGTAGCCGGGTGACATGTCGAGCGTCACGTAGCCGGTGCGCCCGGCCACTTCCACGGCTCCGGCCAGGCCGGCGAGCGCGCCCGAAAGCAGCGCGACGATGACGGTGGTGCGCAGCGCGGGCACGCCGACGAACGCCGCGGCGCGCGGATTCGCGCCGCTGGCGCGGATCTGAAAACCGAGCAGCGTGTACCTGAACAATGCACTGAGGGCGAGCGCGAGCAGCGCGGCGATCAACAGACCGCTGTGCACACGCGTGCCCGGCACGAGCTTGCTCAGTTCAAGTTCACTCGCCAAAGCCAGGCTTTGCGGCCAACCCAATGCGGCAGGGTCTTTCATCGCGCCGTCGAGCAGCGCGGAAACGCCGAGCAACGCGATGAAGTTGAGCAACAAGGTCGTCACGACTTCGTCGACACCCAGGCGCGCTTTCAGCAAGGCCGGCACGAGCAAGAGCGCAGCGCCGGCTGCGGCTGCGGCGAGCAGCATCAACGGCAACATCAGCCACACCGGTGCCGCCAGTTCGCCACCCGCCGCCACGCCACCCACGGCCACGGCCGCCAGCGCCCCGGCGTAAAGCTGGCCTTCGGCGCCAATGTTGTACAGGCGCGCCTTGAACGCCACCGTCGCAGCCAGGCCCGTCAGGATGAGCGGTACGGCGCGCGTCAGCGTCTCGCTCCAGGCGAACACCGTACCGAAGCCGCCCTGCAACATCAGCGCGTAGGTGCGGCCCACCGGCGCGCCGGCCCAGGCGACGAGCGCGGCGCTCACGAGCAGCGTGAAGCCGATCGCCGCGAGCGGTGCCAGCACGAGCGCGGCGCCGCTGGGCTGGTGGCGGGGTTCCAGTCTCATCGGTGTTGTCATCCGGGTTCATGCGGCTTCATGCCGCCAACGCGCTTGCCGGCGCCGCCCCGGCCATCGCCAGGCCCAGGCTTTCGCGGGTCCACGCGGCGCCCGGCAGCGCTGCGCTCAGGCGCCCGCGGCAGAGCACGGCGATGCGGTCGCCCAGCGCCAGCACTTCGTCCAGGTCGTCGCAGATCAACAGCACCGCCGCGCCCGCGTCGCGCGCCGTGAGCAGTTGGCGCTGCACGAAGGCCACGGCGCCGACGTCCAGCCCCCAGCTCGGCTGGTGCGCGACGATGAGCCGCGGCGGCCGGCCGTCGGGTGCGGTCAACGTGCGCGCCAGGATCAGCTTCTGCAAATTGCCTCCCGACAAGGCACGCGCCGGTGCGTCCAGGCCGGCGCCGCGAACGTCGAAGCGCTCGCTGAGCTGCTGCGCGTGGCGGCGCGCGGCGGCGCGGCGCACCCAGCGCACGCCGAGCAATCCGCGGCTGAAAAACGCGCTGCCCAGGCGCTCGGCGCAGGCGTTCTCCCAGACCGGCAGGTCACCCACCGCGCCGGTGCCTTGCCGGTCTTCAGGAATTCGCGCCACGCCCAGCCCCACCAGCGCCGCCGGGTCGGCGGGAAGCGGCTGACCGTGCAGGCTGACGCGCCCCGCGGTGGCCGGCCGCGTGCCGCACAGCAGCTCGGCCAGGGCGAGCTGGCCGTTGCCCGACACGCCGGCAATCGCGACGATCTCGCCGCCGAACAGCGACAGGCTCGCGCCGTTCAGGCGATCGCGCGGCGAGCCGCCGGTATGCACGGCCTCCAGCACACACAGCGCGGCAGCCTGCGGCGTTGCGCTGCGCCGCTGCGGCGCGGCCACGGCGTGCCCGACCATCCACAACGCGAGCTGCGAAGCGTTGACCTCGGAAGCGTTCGCCTGCGCCACCAATTTGCCGGCGCGCAGCACGGCGATGCGGTTCGAAACGCGCAGCACTTCGTCAAGCTTGTGGCTGATGAAGATGATCGACAGGCCGCGCCCGACCATCTGGCCGAGTGTGTGAAACAGCGCTTCGCTTTCCTGCGGCGTCAACACCGCGGTGGGCTCATCCAGGATCAGGATGCGCGCGCCCGACCCACCTTCGCGGCCCATCAGCGCTTTCAGGATTTCGACGCGCTGGCGTTCGCCGACCGACAACTCGCCCACGCGCGCGTCGGGCTGCACCGACAGGCCGAAGGATTGCGCCACCTCCAGCAGACGAGCGCGCGCCGCGTCGCGCCGCGACCAGGGCCGCCACAGCGGTTCAGCACCGACGATCACGTTGTCGAGCACCGACAAGTTGTCGGCGAGCGTCGAATGCTGGTGCACCATGCCGATGCCGGCGTTCAGCGCCGCGCGCGGCTGCCCTGCGGGCAGCGGCTCGCCGAACGCTTCGATCGTTCCTGCATCGGCGACGTAGTGGCCGAACAAAATCGCCACCAGTGTGCTCTTGCCGGCACCGTTTTCGCCGAGCAGCGCGAGCACTTCGCCGCGATTCAGGTCGAGCGAGATCGAATCGTTCGCGAGCAGCGGGCCGAAGCGTTTGGTGATGCCTTGCAGGCGCAGGACGCAGTCGGTCATCGATCGCACGCCGTGCTCTGCGCGGCACAGCTGTCATCCCGACGAAAGTCGGGATCCAGGGGCTTGCGTGCGGCGAGTGGGTACCGGCCCCGTGTCGAGCACGGGGTGACACTTGCGCCGGTACGACGGTGGAGCAAGGGTGAGGAGCCGGCTATTTCGCCGTCGACTTCGGCTGGTTGTCGTCGACCTTCACCGTGAAAGTGCCGGCCAGAATCGCCTTCTCCTTGGCGCGCATCTTCGCCACCACGTCGGCCGGAACCTTGCCCTCGAAGGTGCCCAAGGGGGCGAGCTCCGAGCCCTTGTGCTTCATCATCGAATACGGGCCGTAGTCTTCGGCGGCGAACTTGCCGTCCTTCACCAACTTGATCGCGCGGTCGATGCTCGGCTCCATGTGCCACAGCGCCGAGGCGACTACGGTATCGGGGTACTTGTCTTGCGTATTGATGACGTTGCCGATCGCCAGTTTGCCCTTTTCCTTGGCGGCGTCGGACACACCGAAGCGCTCGGCGTACATCACGTCCGCGCCCTTGTCCATCATCGCGATCGCCGCTTCCTTGGCCTTGGGCGGGTCGAACCAGCTGTTGATGAAGCTGACCGTGAACTCGACCTTCGGATTCACCTCTTTCGCGCCCGCCATGAAGGCGTTCATCAGGCGGTTCACTTCGGGGATCGGGAAGCCGCCGACCATGCCGATTCTGTTGCTCTTTGTCATGCCGCCGGCGACCATGCCCGACAGATAGGCCGGTTCCTGGATGTAGTTGTCGAACACGGCGAAATTGGGTGCGACCGGCTTGCCTGACGAGCCCATCAGGAACGCGACCTTGGAGAAGTCTTTCGCCACCTTGCGCCCGGCGGCTTCGACGCCGAACACTTCGCCGACGATCAGCGCATTGCCGCCCGTCGCGTATTCGCGCATCACACGCTCGTAGTCGGCGTTCGCAACGTTCTCGCTCGCCTTGTATTCGATCTCACCGCGCGCGGCCGCCGCGTTCAGCGCCTTGTGGATGCGGCTCACCCATTGCTGCTCGAACGGCACGGTGTAGATGCCGGCGACTTTGAGCTTGGCTTGCGCGAGCGCCAGGCCGGGCGCAGCGACGGCGCATGCGCACGCCAGGGCGATCAGGTGGCGGCGTCGAGCCGGAAGATGGAACATGGCTACTCCTTTTGAATCGGTGAATCGTCGGGACGTTCGGGCGCGCCATCGTGACGCACCCGCCGGCCAGCGCATGGTGCACACCTCAGCGTGGACCTCAAAGAGTGCTTATCCCTACACCGGGCGCCGGGTATGTGCCGCGGGGTTTACAGCAAGATCGGCGCCAGGTGGGGCGCGCCACAATGGCGCATGGTCGCAAACACAGTCCCACCGCCTGCAGCCAGCCAGGCCGACCGCTGGAAACCCAGCGTCACCGTCGCCGCGGTCATCGAGCAGGACGGGCGCTACCTGCTCGTCGAGGAAAACACCGCCGAAGGCTTGAAGTTGAACAACCCGGCGGGGCACCTCGACCCCGGCGAGTCGCCTCTGCAAGGCGTGGTGCGCGAGACGCTGGAGGAGACGGCGCGGCAATTCACGGCGCACGCGGTGCTCGGCGTCTACTTGTCGCGCTTTCGGCGCCAGCGCAGCGGCGAAGACGTGACGTTTCTGCGCATCGCGTTTTGCGGCAGCGTCGGCGAAGCCGATCCGAACTTGACGCTCGACGAACCCATCGTCCGCACGCTGTGGATGACGCCGGACGAAGTGCGTGCCAGCGTCGCACGTCATCGCAGCCGGTTGCTGTTGCGCTGCATCGAGGATCATCTCGCCGGCAAACGCTTCAGCCTCGATCTGCTGCACGCCGACGCCACGCTGTGGCACCCGGAACTGCGGCCATGAATCGCGGCGCGCATTGGCGCCGGCTCAATCCGGCTTGATGCCGGCGCGCGAGACGATCTCTTTCCATGTCTTCTGCTGCGCGGCGATGAAGGCCGCGAATTCCTCCGGCGGCCCGCCGCCGCCCACCGCGCTGTCGCTGGCAAAACGCTCCGTCACGGCGTTGGACTTCAGCGCCTTCAAAGACTCTTCCTGCAGCCGCAGCACCACCTCGCGCGGCGTGCCGGCCGGCGCGAGGATGCCGTACCACTGCGAGGTCTCGAAGTCCTTGAAGCCCATCTCCGCGACCGTCGGCACGTCGGGCAACTGCGCCAGGCGCTGCGCCGTGCCCACCGCGATCGCGCGCAGCTTTCCCGCCTTGATGTGCGGCAGCAGCGCCGGCAGGCCCGCGGATGAGGCTTGGGTGCGCCCGGCGAGCAAGTCGGTGAGCTGCGGCCCCGTGCCGCGGTAGGGAATGTGGGTGATGAACATTCCAGTGACGAGCTTCAGGTACTCCATCGCCAGATGCCCGGCGCTCGCATTGCCCGCCGAGCCGTAGTTCAGCTTGCCCGGGTTCTGTTTCGCGTAGGCGACGAATTCCTTGAAGTCTTTCGCCGGCACGTCGGGGTGGATGACGAACAGGTTCGGCACCTTGGCCAGCAGCGTGACGGGGATGAAGTCCCTGTTCACGTCGTAGGGCTGGTTCGGGAAGATGTAGGGATTCACGGCGAGCGACCCCACATGACCCAGGATGATGGTGTGGCCGTCGGGCGCGGCCTTGGCCACGTCTTGCATCGCCGGGATGCCGGCGCCGCCGCCCTTGTTTTCCACGTAAACCGTCTGGCCGAATTGTTTGGTGAGTTCGTTGGCGATCGTGCGCGCGACGATCTCCGAGGTTCCGCCCGGGGCGAACGGTACGACGAAGCGCACCGGCTGTCTCGGCCAGGCGGCTTGCGCGAACCCGACATGCGGCAAGACGAGCGCCGCCGCGCCGAGCACGGTGCGACGATTCAAATGGGTCATGTGGACAGCTCCTCGATCAAAACTGATAACGCCGCAAGCCGCCGTCGACCGGAATCACGGTGCCGGTGATGTAGCTCGCGCGCGGGCTCGAGAGGAACACCACCAGGTCGGCCAGATCCTGCGGCTCGCCATAGCGGCGCATCGGAATCTCGTTTTCGCTCTGCCACTGCCGATGCTCGGGCGTGTAGTTGCGAAATATCTGCTCGGAATGGATGCGCCCGGGAGCCACGCAATTCACCGTGATGCCATGCGCGCCCACCATGCGGCTCAGGCCCTTGGCCCAGCTGTGCATGCCGGCCTTCGCGCAAAACGCGCCGTTCACGTGGTCGGGCTCACTCTTGCCCGTGATGTTGATCATGCGCCCCCAGCGCCGCGCGATCATCGAGTCGACCAGCGCGTCTGCCAGTTGCCGCGGCCGGTGAAAGTTGAGCGTGATCGCTTCGTCCCATGCGGTCTCAATGACGTGCAGTTCCTTGAACGCGCGCGAGCCGCCGGCGTTGTTGACGAGGATGTCCACCGCGCCCAGGCCGGCAAGCGCCGCGGCGGCGATGCGCTGCGCCGCGTCGGGCGCCAACATGTCCTGCACGATCAGCAGCGGCGCCGCGCCACCCGCCGCGACGATCTGCGACGCGAGCTCTTCCAGCTTGTCGGCGCGCCGCGCACTGACGGCCACGCGAACCCCCTCGGCGGCGAGCGCCATGGCGATGCCGCGGCCGATCCCGACGCTGGCGCCGGTGACGAGCGCCGTGCGCCCCTGCAATTGCATGTCCATCGTGGAGCGCACTGTAAGGCCAGTCGGGATAATCGCGGGCATGACCCGCGTACACCACCAACGCATCGTGGTCGGACTTTCCGGCGGCGTGGACTCGGCCGTCAGCGCGTTGCTGCTGAAGCGCCAGGGCCACGAAGTGGTGGGCGTGTTCATGAAGAATTGGGAAGACGACGACGACAGCGAATACTGTTCGGCGAATGTGGATTTTGTGGATGCCGCCGCGGTGGCGGATGTGCTGGGCATCGAGATCGAACACGTCAACTTTGCCGCCGACTACAAGGACCGCGTCTTCGCCGAGTTCCTGCGCGAATACCAGGCGGGGCGCACGCCGAACCCCGACGTGCTGTGCAACGCCGAAATCAAGTTCAAGGCGTTTCTCGACCACGCGCTGGTTCTCGGCGCCGAGAAAATTGCGACCGGCCACTACGCGCGGGTGCGCGAACGCGCTGGCAAGTTTGAATTGCTGCGCGGCCTGGATCGCACCAAGGACCAGAGCTACTTTCTGCATCGCCTGAACCAGACGCAGCTTGCGAAGACGCTGTTCCCGGTGGGCGAAATCCCCAAGACGCAGGTGCGGCGCCTGGCCGAAGAAGCCGGCCTGCCGGTCGCGGGCAAGCGCGACTCCACAGGAATCTGCTTCATCGGCGAGCGGCCGTTTCGCGAATTCCTCGCGCGCTACCTCGCCAATCAACCGGGCCCGATCAAGGACGAACGCGGGCGCACCGTGGGCGAACACGTAGGCCTGAGCTTCTACACGCTGGGCCAGCGCAAGGGCATGGGCATCGGCGGCGTGAAGCCCAGGCGGACGCTGCGTGGCGGTGGCGACCACGCGCCCTGGTTCGTCGCGCGCAAGGACATGGCGAACAACACGCTTGTCGTGGTGCAAGGGCATGACCATGCGTGGCTGCAATCGCTGCGCCTGCACGCGCTCGACGCGAGCTGGGTCGCAGGCACGCCGCCGGTTCCGGCGCGGCACAGCGCGAAGACGCGCTACCGCCAGGCTGATGCGGCGTGCGAACTGAGTGCGCCGGGCGATGCAGACGGCGTCGACTTCGCGCTGAGTTTCGACGCGCCGCAGTGGGCCGTCACGCCGGGCCAGTCCGCGGTGCTGTACGACGGTGAAGTCTGCCTGGGCGGTGGCGTGATCGAGGCGGTGCAGTAGGCCTGGCTACTGCGGGCGGCCCAGGTCCATCGTCCAGTAGGTCGAGCGGCTATCGCTCGGCGCTGCGGCAACGCACACGAGGCCGACATCGACGAGGTCCGGGTTCATGATGTTCGCGCAATGGCCATCACTGCCCATCCAGCCGTCGATCACCTGATTGATCGTCGTCTGACCCGCGGCGATGTTCTCGGCGAGCGCGCGCCACGCGTAGCCTGTGGCGTTGACGCGTTGCGCCATAGTGCTTCCGCCCGACCCTGTGTGCGAGAAGAAATTGTTCGCCTTCATGTCTTGCGAATGCGCTTCGGCGGCCTGGGTCAGCGAGTTGTTCCAGCGCAGTGCGCCGGCCTGGCTGAAGTTGCCCGCGCTGCGGCAGTTGGCGCCGCTGGCGCGGTACTGGTTCACCCGTGCCAGCGACGCCGCCTGAAAGTCGGCCAATCCGCAGCTCGACGCGGCAGTGGGTATGGGCGCCGCTGCCGCTGACGCCGCATCACCAGCGCCGCCACATCCCGCCAGCAGCAGCACGCAACATGGCCAGAGCCCGGGGAGCACGGTCGCAACGACGTTTCTGATCTTCATGCCGCGCAGGCTAACGGGTTCATGCGGCGGCAGGCGTAAACAGGGGTAAGGCGCAGTGCCGGTACGCCGCAGGGGCGTGAATTTCAGGACGCCAGGCGCGGCGCGCGCGGCTCAGACGCTCCACGGCGCATGGGTGTGCGGCTCGATCGCATAGCGCGTGATCGCACGCGCCACAAGGTCGGCGTCCACCGCGCCGCAACGCACCAGGCCGTCGAGCGCTGCGAGCGCAATGTGAAATCGATCGACCTCGAAGAATGCGCGCAGCGCCACACGCGTATCGCTGCGGCCGAAGCCGTCGGTGCCGAGCGTCGTGTAGGAGGCCACGTTCAGGTATTCGGCGATGAGCTGCGGCACGGCGCGCACATGGTCGGTCGCGGCGACTACCGGCAGCGCGCCGTCCAGGCATTGCTGAACGTGGCTCGTTCGTTGCGGCTCGGCCGGGCGCAGTCGGTTCGCGCGCTGCGCATCACGAGCGTCGCGGGCGAGTTCGATGAAGCTCGTCGCGCTCCAGACCTCGGCGCGCACGGCGAAATCCTGGTGCAGCAGCTCGGCGGCGGCAATCGCTTCGAGCAGGATCGCGCCCGCGCCGAGCAGCCGCACCTGCGCAGCGCCGTCCGGTGCTTCGCGGCAACGGTACAGGCCGCGCACGACGCCGTCTTCCAGGCCGGCAATCGCCGGCAGCGCCGGCTGCGCAAGGTTCTGGTTCGTCACGGTGAGGTAATAGAACTCGTCGCGCTGCTCGTCGAGCAGGCGCTGCACCCCGTGGCCCATGATGATCGCCAGCTCGTAGCCAAACGCCGGGTCGTAGGCGCGGCAGTTCGAGATGGTGGACGCCGCGAGCAGGCTGCTTCCGTCCTGGTGCTGCAAGCCCTCGCCGGACAGCGTGGTGCGACCGGAGGTCGCGCCGATCAGGAAGCCGCGCGCGCGTGAATCGGCGGCGGCGAGGATCAGGTCGCCGACGCGCTGGAAGCCAAAACACGAATAGAAAATGTAGAACGGCAGCATCGCCACGCCGTGCGTGCTGTAGCTCGTGGCCGCGGCGATCCAGCTGCTCATCGCGCCGGCTTCCGTGATGCCTTCT
>JANNKM010000387.1:0-7912 GCA_031396305.1 Rhizobacter sp. | reverse complement strand
GGAACAACAGGTGCGCCGCCACGCCCAGCGTGTAATGGCGCAGCTTGGAGCTGAAGAGGTCCATGCTGCGGCCTCAGGCGACCCACCCCGCCAGGCCCGCGGCGACGAAGGCATCGTCGGCGAGGTCGGCGTGCTCGCGGCAGACGCGGTCGATCTCCTCGAGCTGGCCGGGCGACAGCGTCTCGTTCGGGTCCAGGCACCAGATGCCCTCGAGCAGGCCCTGGCGCCGCAATACTTCGTGGCAACCGGGAATGCAGCCGGCGAAGTCATTCGCAACGTCGAAGAACGCCGCGTTGCAGTCGGTGACGCGCGAATCCAGCGCGAGCAGGCCTGCGTCGATCGGCCCGGCGGCGATGGCGCGGTGAATGCGCTGCAACTGCAGGACAGCGCTGCGCGTCCAGACGCTCCAGTGGCCGAGCAACCCGCCGCGGATGCGCACCTCGATGCGCTCGTCGCCGCGCTGCACGGCGTACGGCAGCAGCAGGTCGAGCACGATGTGATCGTCATTGCCGGTGTAGAGCGTCACGCGGTCCTGCGCGTTCGCGGCGACGACGCCGCGCACGACGTCGAGCGTGCGGTAGCGGTTGAACGGTGCCAGCTTGATCGCGATGACGTTGTCGATCGCCGCGAAACGCCGCCAGAACTCGGCCGGAAGCAAGATGCCGCCGACGGCAGGCTGCAGGTAGAAACCCATCAGCGGAATGTGCCCGGCAACCGCCGTGCAGTGCTCGATCAGTTCGTCGACCGACGCGCCGCGCAGCGCCGCCAGCGACAGCATTCCCGCGTGATAGCCATGCGCCAGCGCCACCTGCGCCTCGGCGCACGCTTGCGCGGTACGGCCCGCCAGCCCGGCGATCAGGCACACCGGGGCTTTGGCCCACTCGCGCGCGGTGCGTGCGGCGAGCTCGAGCACCGGCTCGTACAGGCCGACTTCGCGGATCGCGAATTGGGTGCTGTGCACGCCCACCGCCAGGCCGCCGGCACCGGCGTCGAGGTAGTAGCGAGTCAAAGCACGCTGGCGCGTCGCATCGAGGCGCCGCGAGCGGTCCAGGGCCAGCGGATGCGCGGGGATCACCGCGCCTTGGCGGAGCAGGGCCAGGGTGTCGGCCGGCAACTCGGACCAATGTCGCTGCATAGGGGAAACTCTAGGGCGTGTCGGCGCTGACAGGAAGGGTGAAATCGCGCGCCTGTTCTATACTTTTGCCGCGAAATCACTAGATGGTGAATTTACTGTAGCGCAGGCCCGGTCAACCGTCAACGCGCGGCACGCTTCCGACCCAGGCAACAGGAGAACGCATGTTCAAGAGACTCGTCATCGGCGTGGCCGTAGCATCCTCCCTTGCAGCGCTGCCTGCGTTCGCGCAGCAGAAGGTCGACTTCATTCTGAACTGGGTGCCGGGCGGCGACCACGCGCCGTACTACTACGCGAAGAAACTCGGCTGGTACGCCAAGGAAGGCATCGAGCTCAACCTCGAGCCCGGCAAGGGCTCGGCGCTGTCGACGCAGCGCGTCGGCGCAGGCGCCACGCCGTTCGGCCTGGCCGACATGGGCGGCGTGCTCGTCGCCAAGGGCAAGGGCGCGGACACCGTGGCGGTGTTCAACGTCTACGCCAATTCGCCGCAGGGCATGTACTGGCTGAAGAGCTCGGGAATCACCGGCGTGAAAGATTTCGCCGGCAAGAAGATCGGCAATCCCGCCGCCGACGGCGCGCGCGTGATGTGGCCGGCGCTCGCCAAAGCGAACAAGCTCGACCCGAAGTCGGTGACCTGGGTGAACATCGACGCGAACGCCAAGCTTGCCGCGCTGAAGGGCAAGTCGATCGACGTGACCACGTCGTTCTACAACATCCACCACATCTTCCAGCGCGAGCTGGGCGACGACATGGGCTTTCTGGCGTGGCGCGACGCCGGGCTCAACCCCTATGGCAACTCGGTGATCGTGAACGCCGAGTACCTGAAGGCGAACCGGCCGCTCGTCGACAAGTTCGTCAAGGTCACGCAGCGTGCCTTCGCCGCCTGCGTCAAAGAACCCAACCCCTGCGTGCAGGCGCTGATCGACGCGAACGGTGCGCTCAAGTTCGACAACGAACTGACGAACTGGAGCCTGGTCGAAAAGCTGATGAGCGACAGGTACGCGCGCGACGTCGCGCTGGGCATCCACGACGACTCGCGCATGGCGGCCGACTATGAACTGGTGCGCGAGTACATCGGGGTCGACAAGCCCTTCGACGTGAAGACGACCTACACGAACGAGTTTCTGGATCGCTCGATCAAGATGAGCAAGTAGGCAGGCGCCGCGCGCCCGGCGCACATCAACCGAGTTCCGGGCCCGCGGCCAGCACGATCGCCGATGCGTTGCCGGGAGCACTCGGCGCTCCGTGCACCATGCGCGTGAACGGTCGCTGAAAGCTGAATCCCTGCTGCCGCAGCCAGGGCAGCAGGGCCTTGTGGCTGTCGAGCAGGTCGACGAACACCGGTCCCGGCAGTGTGCTCAGTACATCGCCGAGCAGGCTCGTCGCCGTGCCAATGTCGTCGGCGAGCAGCGGGCCGACCTGGCTCGCCTCGCGGCCGTCGCGGCCGAACCCGAAGCCGCGCACGCGGCCACCCTGTTCGATCACGCGCGCCGCCGCCGGCAGGCGCGCGGCGAGCGTTCGCAGCAGCGGCAGGCGGTCGGCACCGAAGGCCGGCGCGTCGAGCGCGGCGATGGCTGGCCAGTCGCTTTCGCGCAAGGGGCGCGACGCGAACCGGCCGGGCAGCTCGGCGGTGCCGCCGCTGTGCCCGTCGCGCCGGTAGCGTGCGAAGCCCCAGGTGTCGCGAAATCCTTCCTGCAGGTACACCGCGTGGCCGGCGGGCGTCGCGTCGAGGACCGCCGCCGTGCCGCGCGCCGCCAGTTGCGCGAGCGCGTGGCGCAGCAACTGCGTCGCATAGCCGCGGCGCCGGAACTCGGGCAGCACCAGCACCATGCTGACCCATGCAAAGGCGCCGTAGGGCAGCACCACGGTGGATGCGGCGAGCCGCTGATTCCCGGCGTCGTCGCGGGCGTGGATGGCCCAGCCCTGCCCCAGCGCAAGCATGGCGCGCCAGTCGGCTTCGTTCTGATTCCAGTGCGCCGCTGCCGACAGGCGCAATGCGCCGGCAAGGTCGCTCGTCGTCAGGGGTTCGATCGGCGCGGGCTCAGCCCCGGCGCATGCAGGCTCCGGGGCCAACGCCTGGCACTCGCCAGTGCGCAGGCACTGGCTCGGTCCGGGCTCAGTACTTCCCATCGCGCGTCGAGAAGTGCGTCGGCTTGCCCAGGCTCGGCCCGCCGCGCTGCACCCAGTCGGCGACCCAGTCGATCATCGTCTCGATCGGCACACGAGGCGCTCCGAACAGCGCCTGCGCCTGCGTCGTGTCTTCCAGCCAGGCGGTCGGCGCTTCCTGCCCGGTGAGCAGCGGCGCGCGGCCGAAGCGGCGGCCGAACTCGCCCGCCAGCCAGCGCACGCTGGTGTGGCGCGCGCCGGTCACGTTGATCGGCGTCGTCGGCGTGGTGCAGTGGGCGAGCAGGCGCAGCGCCTGCTCGTTGGCGTCGCCTTGCCAGATCACGTCGGCGTGGCCCATCGTCAGGTCGACCGGCGTCCCGGCGAAGACGCTGCTCGCCACGTCGTGGAGCACGCCGTAGCGCATGTCGATCGCGTAGGACAGCCGCACCAATCGCCCCGGCGTGCCGTAGGTGTTCGACCCGTATTCGAACATGCGCTCGCGGCCGACACAGGAGTTGGCGTAGTCGCCGGGCGGCGGCGTCGCCGGCGTCGATTCGTCGGCACCCGGGCCGTCGACCGGAACGAACGGGTAGACGCAAGCCGTGGAGAACACGACGATGCGCATCTCGCGGAAGGTCTCGGCCACCATCATCGGCACGCCGACGTTCATCATCCAGGTGAGCGACGCGTTGCCCGCGGCGCCGAATTTGTGCCCGGCCATGAACACCAGGTTGCGCACGCCCTCGGTGACGTTGGGCAGACGCTCGAGAGCGCGCCGATCGAGAAGGTCGCATTCGATGCACTCGACGCCATGGCGCTCGAGCATGCCCTTCAGCCCGGGGGCGCTGAACCGCGCGACGCCGATGATCCGTTTGCGCGGTGCCGCACGGCGCGCCAAACGCGCGTGCGTTGGGCCCATCTTGCCGCCCACACCCAGCACCATGATGTCGCCGTCGACGCGTTCGAGGTCGGCGATCAGCCCGGGTGTGGGCTCGCTCATGAAGGTCTCGAGCGCTTCGGCGTCTTCGAAGGATTTCGGCAGTGTCGACATCGTGGCCTTTCACGCCTCACAAGGAAACGACGGGCCGCTCCCGAGGGCCATTGACCCCAAGGGCGTCGCAGGGCCCCCTCGTGGTCCTAGCGCGGACTCGCTGCGCCGAGTCCGGGGGGCTGTCATGCGCTGATTCCTTCGAAGCGATCGCGCCCGAGGCGCAGCGCGCGCATCTTCGCATCGGCGATTCCGCGCTTGAGCATCCAGAACCCGCAGTCGGGGTGGATATAGCGCACGCGCCCGGCGCCGAGGATGGTTTCGGCGCGTTCGATCGCGCGCGCCACCTGGTCGGCGCTTTCGACATCGGTCGCCTTGATGTCGACGACACCGAGGCCAAAGCCGATCTCGGGCCTGAGGTCCTTGAACGCGCGCAGCTCGTCGGCCGGCCGGTGCGCGCACTCGAGCACCACGTGGTCGGCGTGCAGCGCGTTCAGGTAGTTCATCAACTGGTCCCAGCTGCCCTTTTGCACCGTCTGCCCGCCATAGTTGCCGAAGCACAGGTGCACCGCCGGCGTGCCGCGAACCGCGTCGAGCACCCGGTTCATCGCCGACGCGGCCCACTCCCACTCATGCGGATGCCCCGGCAGGTTCGCTTCGTCGAGTTGCACGACGTCGGCGTCGAGGTGCCGAACCTGCGCCGCCAGTGCGTCGGCGATCGCGTGCGCCAGCGCTGCGGTGTCACCGTAGTGCTTGTCGATCAGGGTCTTGGCCAGCATGTGCGGACCGGTCACGGTGAACTTGAACGTGTGTGTGGCGAGTGCCTTCGCACGCGCACAGGCCAGCGGCAGGTCGAGGCTGCCGTGGCCGATGGGGCCGATCACGGTGCCGGGCGGGCGGGTGCGGAACTTCATGCCGCTCTTCGCGCGATAGGCGATCAGGTCGTCGAACGAGAAGCGCTGCGTGATGCCGTCCATCGGCCGCACGAAGTATTCGATCATCCCGTTCGTCTCGGGGTGATTGATGTCGAAGCGATAGAGCTCGCCGTCGCACACCACGTCGACGCCGGCCTGCTCTTGCGTGCCGATGACGACACGGGTGGCGTCGAGCAAGGCCTGCTCGGAGGGGTTCGCGATCAGCCAGTCGGGGACCGGGTAGGAACCGACGACGGTGGTCTTGATTCGGGCCATGGGCAATCGTCTTGAATTAACTGACTGGTGAGGAATGATGCTACCCAAGTTCCGGCCGTTCGCCAACACGGCGAACAGCGGACCTTCAACTTCGCCGCTCAGCCTCGCAGGGGTGATCGATGCGCAGGTGCAGGATTGCCGCACCCCGACGGCTGGTTCAGGACTTGAAGATCGCCTCGAGGTCGACTTCTTCGCTCGTCGGTTCCAGCCTGAGACTGCTCTCGATATGCTCCAGGTGCGCGAGCATCAGCGTCTCGGCCTGCGCGACGTCGCGGTGCGCGATCGCCTCGATGATTTCGGAGTGCTCGTCGGCCCGGCACGTGGAGGCCGTGGGTGCGTCGTAGAGCACGATGATCAGGCATGTCAGCGTGGACAGCTCGCGCATCTGGCGCGTGAGCGCAGAGTTGCCCGCCTGTTCGGCGAGCAACGCGTGGAACTCACCCGACAGGCGCACGATGGCGCGCTTGTCGTCGCGCCGCCGGGCGTCCTGCTCGAGGGCATGGTGCTGGCGCAGACGCGCGATGCGCTCCGGTGTCAAGGTTCCGATCAAGCGGCGCAGGACTGCCGGCTCGATCAGGCGGCGCGCCTCGAAGACGTCCATCGCCTGCTCGATCGAAGGCTTGGCCACATAGGCGCCGCGCTGCGGGATCAACTCGACGATCTGCTCGTGTGCCAGCCGCGCCAGGACCTCGCGCACGCGAGCGCGGCTGACCGCGAAGATCTCGGCCAGGCGTTCCTCGACGAGCTTGGTGCCGGGCAGCAGCCGGTGTTCGAGGATGGCGACGTAGATCTTCTCGTAGATCTCGTCGTGCAGGTTCTCGCGCTCGAGGCGAACGGACACGGGGGACTTGCGCGCGCGTGAAGTCGGCATGGGGGACGGGCTCAGATGCGACAGGGGATCCTCGGCCGGCATTCCCGCCGGCCGGTCGCCAAGACCCGGCGAGACGCGGGGCGACCGGATTGTAGGCAGAGGCTGTGCTCTTGCCGTGCCGTGAGCCGAGCGCTTGGCCACGCTCAGTGCCAGCCGAACAGCCGCCCCCAGCCGTGCACGGCCGCCGGATCGGCGCCGGCCGCGCGCAGCGCGCCCCACACCGTCGTGCTGACGGTGTCGAGCAGCGGGATGTCGAGTTCGGCCTCCACGGCATCGGCGAGCCGCGCGGCGTGCAGATTCGTGCAGAACGTCGTGATCGCCTGCGGTCGTGCGCCGGCGACTTCGCGCATCAGCGTGCGCAGCCGTTCGGGGTCGACGAGCGCGAAATCGTGGTTCACGCAGATGTCCAGGTGGCGCTCGGCCACGACGTCGATGCCGAGCTTCGCGTAGTTGTCGACGATGCGCTGCTGCACGTCGCCGGTGTAGGGTGTCACGAGCGCCAGACTGCGGATGTCGCGCAACGCCAGCAATTCGTTGAGCGCCAGCACCGCAGTGGTCGCCGCAATCCCGGTGCGGTCGTTGATGCGCTCGACGAGGCGCCGGTCGGCGTCGAAACCGAGCCAACCCGACGAGGTTCCGCTCCAGGCGATCACATCGACCTTCGCGTCGGCCAGCAGTTCGGCGGCCGCGAGGATCTTGCTGTCGTCGAACTGGCCGAGTGCCTGCGCCGACAGCGAGATCTCGGTGACCTTGAAGCGCGAGAAATGTGCGCTGCAGCCGGGCACGGTTGCTGCAAGCGCGCTGGTCAGCGGTTCGAGCGCGGTATTCGAGGAGGGCGTCAGGACGCCCAGGCGGAAAGTGCGGTCCATGGGAGGTTGGGTCAGCGAAACGAATGGATGGGGCTGCGGCCCTCGGGACGAGCCGTCGCGGCATCATGACAGGCTCACAATTCTGTCAACATTAGTGTAAACACTATGTTCAACATATAAAATGTTGACGATACTGTCGACAGGCAAGCATTCAACCAAATCAACAGTCAACCGAAGGCACAAGTCCTGGGCCCGTCATAGACAGATCTGAAGCATTCACCTGCAAATCTTTAGCCGCGATGAAATCTACCAGAATGTCAACATCGAGCCTGGCAAAGCGCCCTGAATCGTTTCAAAACGGAGGCTGCGCATGAGCCTGCCTGGTTTCGACCTGGTGGTGCGCAATGCCCGCGTGGCGACGGCCAGCGACACTTTCGCCGCCGACATCGGCATCGTCGGCGGGCGGATCGTCCAGTTGGGCAGCGCCCTGGCCGCCGGTGCGCGCGAGATCGACGCCGCCGGCCGCGTCGTGACCCCCGGCGGCGTCGACGCCCACTGCCACCTCGATCAACCGATGCCGCCGCCGGCGCGCATGGCCGACGGCTTCGACAGCGGCACGCGCTCGGCGGCGTGCGGCGGCACGACCACGCTGATCCCGTTCGCGGCGCAACACAAGGGCCAGTCGCTGCGCGCCGCAGTGGCCGACTACCACCAACGCGCCGAGGGCCGCGCGCACGTGGACTACGCCTTCCACCTGATCGTCAGCGACCCGACGCCGCAGGTGCTGAACGAGGAACTGCCGGCGCTGATCCGCGA
>JANNKM010000372.1:0-7907 GCA_031396305.1 Rhizobacter sp. | reverse complement strand
GGAACACGCCACCCGGGGCTGTGCCGTGCCTGGCGCGCGCCCACTGCGGCCCGCGTACGCAACGAGGCCTTGGCCGGGGCGTTGGGCTGCGTGTGCGGATCACGGCGGTCCGCGGCATCCGCTGCAGGCCACGACGGTCATGGCGGTTCACTCCTAAGGGGTTGAGATTGATCGGTGCCAGCTGTTTTGGTGCAGCGCAGCATAAAACCGAGTATAGAGGTTTGAACGTCGATTGCAACGGTTTTTTGCTGCTGTGCAGCAAATTAGTCTGCCGGGCCTAGGAAGGCTGTCGGTCGATGGAACAATGCGACGCCACGCCCGGTTCAATGGTTCTCCCGTTTCAGATCAAGGAATGACGTGACGCACCCCAACGAAAACAAAGCCGCAGTCGACGCCGCCATCACCTCACGCCGTTCGATCCGCGCGTTCTTGCCCACCGCAGTGGAGCGTGCGATGCTTGAGGAGATTCTCGAAGTCGCCGCGCGTGCGCCCTCGGGAACGAACACCCAACCCTGGCGCGTCTACGTCTTGACGGGTGAAGCGAAAGCCACACTGTCGCAAAAGATCGTCCAGGCCTATGACGACCCCGCGCAACGCGCCGAGCACACAGAAGAATACGCCTACTACCCGACGCGCTGGAGCTCTCCATTCATTGAGCGCCGCCGCAAAGTGGGCTGGGACCTGTACGGGCTGCTTGGGATCGACAGAGCCGACAGGGCCGCCATGCATGCCCAGCACCGGCGCAACTACAAGTTCTTCGACGCCCCGGTGGGTTTGATCTTCACCATCGACCGCATCTTATGCCAGGGCAGTTGGCTCGACTACGGAATGTTCCTGCAAAACGTGATGGTCGGCGCCCGTGCCCGCGGTCTGGACACCTGCCCGCAGGCCGCCTTCACCCAGTTCCACCGCATCATCACGCAGCATCTGGTGTTGCCCGAGAACGGGCAAGTCGTCTGCGGCATGTCTTTGGGCTACGCTGACCCGCAGGCTGTCGAGAATCGCCTCATTACCGAACGCGCGCCGCTCGGCGACTTCGCCCGGTTCGTCGACCGTTCGCCCGTCGCGCCGCCGCCCCCGTAGGCTCACCTGCCACGTTGAACCAGTCCACAGGAACAAGACCATGACGGCCACTGCCACGCGTCAGCGAGTCCTGGTCGCTCGCGCCGTGTTTCCCGACGCGATCGACCGGTTGCGCCAGCACTTCGACGTCGAAACGAACGACGCCGACGAGGTGTGGCCCCGGGCCGAGATGATTCGCCGGTTGCAGGGCAAGGCGGGTCTGTTCATCACGGGCACCCAGCCCATCGATGCCGCGCTTCTCGCGGCCTGCCCGCATCTGCACGCCGTGTGCAGCATGGCGGTGGGCTACAACAACGTCGACGTACCCGCCTGCACGGCGCGCGGCGTGCTCGTGAGCAACGCGCCCGACGTGCTGACGCAGACCACCGCGGATTTCGGCTTCGCCTTGATGATGGCGGCGGCGCGGCGCATCTCGGAGAGCGAACATTTCCTGCGCCGCGGCGAATGGGTCAAATGGAGCTACGACCTCTTCGCCGGGGCCGACGTGCACGGCACCACGCTGGGCGTGCTGGGAATGGGCCGCATCGGCCAGGCGATCGCGCGGCGCGGCGCGCTCGGCTTTGACATGCGAGTTCTCTATCACAACCGCTCGCGTCTTGCGGCAGACATCGAAAATGAATTGCACGCCCGCCATGTGACGAAAGAGCAGCTGCTGCGCGAGTGCGACCACCTGGTGATTGTTGTGCCCTACAGCCCGGCGTCACACCACGCGATAGGCGCCGCAGAGCTTGCGCTGATGAAACCGACGGCAACCCTGACCAACATCGCGCGCGGCGGCGTCGTCGATGACGCTGCGCTTGCCAGGGCACTGCGCGAGGGGCGCATTGCCGCTGCCGGCCTGGACGTGTTCGAGGCCGAACCCGCGGTGCATCCGGATCTGCTCAAGGTGCCCAACGTCGTGTTGACGCCGCACATCGCCAGCGCCAGCATTCCGACGCGGCGCGCCATGGCGCACCTTGCGGTCGACAACCTGATCGCGGCGCTCGGAGCCGGGCCGCATGCCGGCCGGCCGCCAACCGCGTTGAACCCCGAAGTGCTGGCGCCGCGCTGACATCGAACCCGTTTCCGGAATCGACCCGCGCTGCGCGCGTCAACCTGCCATGGCCGCATCTTCCGGCAGATCAAGGCTGATGAGCTCGGCCAACGGCGGGTCTTCACCGGTCAGGCGTTCACCCACGCCCAGGACTCTCGTGCTCCGGTACTTGCCCAGCCAAGTGACCAGTTGTACCGACGACAACGGCCGGCTCAGCAGATACCCTTGGATCTCGTCGCAACCCAGCGCGCGCAGGTAGTCGGCCTGATGCAGCGTCTCCACGCCTTCGGCCACCACCTTGAGCTGCAGGCTTCGGCCCAGCGCGATTACTGCGGTGGCGATTGCGGAGTCGTCGTCGTCCTTCGTGATGTCGCGGACGAAGGAACGATCGATCTTCAGCGTGTCGATGTTGAAGCGCTTGATGTAACTCAGCGATGAATGGCCGGTTCCGAAGTCGTCGATCGCGACCCGGACCCCCAGGTTGGCGATGGTGGCCAGCAACGCGCGGCGCGCGTCGTTGTCTTACATCAGCTGGCTCTCGGTCAGCTCGAGCTCGAAGCGATGCGGCGCGATGCGCGCCTGCGCCAGGGTCTCGGCGATGAGTTGAAACAGGTGCTGGTGTCGAAACTGCCGCGCCGACAGATTGACAGCCAGCGTCAGCGCAGGCAATCCCAGTTTGTCCCACGTGGCGAGGTCGGCACATGCGGTGCGAATGACCCAGGCCCCCACGGGAAGAATCAGGCCGGTTTCCTCGAGAACGGAAATGAACTGGTCCGGCGGAACGACGCCAACTCCCGGCCGGTTCCAGCGAATCAGCGCTTCAACGCCAGTGATGCGGCCGGTCTTCAGGTCGGCCTTGGGCTGGTACAGCAAGTTGAACTCGCCGCGATCCAGCGCGTGTCGCAGGCTGGTCTCCAGTGACAAGCGAGCCTCGACCTCGGCGTTCATGTCGGGACTGTAGAACGTGTACGTGTTGCGTCCCCTCGCCTTGGATCGATACATCGCCATGTCGGTGTGGCGAATCAGCCCGTCCAGATCCACGGTGTCGGGCGGATACAGCGAGATGCCGATGCTCGCTGTGATCACGATCTCTTCGCCGTCGACGACGAAAGGCTCGATGAGGGACTCCAGGATCCTTCGGGCGATTGCCGCCGCGTCGTCGGATCCCCCGATGTCTTCGACGACGATCGTGAATTCGTCACCGCCCAGTCGCGCGATCGTGATCGAGTCGTCGCTGACGTGGCGCGCCACTGAGTCTGCGCTACGCAGGCACCTCGTCAAGGCCTGCGATACATGCTGCAAGAGGCGGTCGCCGACCTCATGGCCCAGACTGTCGTTCACGACCTTGAAGCGATCCAGGTCAAGGAACATCAAACCGAGTACCCGCCTGCTGCGATGGGCACGCTTCATGCCTTCGCGCAATCGGTCGCGAAACAAGACCCGATTGGGCAGGCCCGTGAGGCTGTCGTAGTTTGCGAGCATCGCCATCCGATCCTGGGCCGCCTTGCGCTCGGTGATGTCGCGAATGAACGCAATCAACTGCGGTACGCCCCTGAGTCGTGACTCGCTGACGGTCACTTCCACGGGGAAGCGCGCTCCATCGTCCCGGCGCACCACCGTTTCGTGCAGGCCAGTGGGAAACTGCACCGGGTTTCCTTGCGCGTCGAGGTACGGAGCCAACCACTTTTGCAGCGGCTGGCCGATGAGTTCGGCCGGCGCCCGTGCGAACAGCTGGCCAGCGGCCGGATTGCACGACAGGATCGATCCGTCCGGCAGGAACGTCATGATGCCGTCGATCGAGTTTTCGAATACAAATCGCAGGCGCTCCTCGGTTTCCCGGCGCCTGCTGGCCAGACTCCAGATGCTCCATCCGCGGCGGGCCGGCAAGCCGTTCGTCGCTGCCCACCATGCCACCCAGGCCAAAGCTGCGCACACTGGCACAGCCAAGGCCCATTCGAAGAACGGCGATAACGACAGGTCAGTCTGAGGCACCAGCGGTCTTCGGCATTTCCCACCGGAACTGAATGGCGCACCAAGGGGGAACCCGGATTTGCCAATGGCAAACCCGCCGGCAACTTGTCACACCTGCCGAACCCAAGTAACGTTGGCCTTATAGAAGCGCCGCACGACGGCATGACAACGCAGTCCTTTTCACACTCGGAGACTCGACATGAAGCTCTACTTTCACCCCGCATCGACGACCAGCCGTCCGATCATGCTCTTTGCCGCGGAAAACCGGATTGCGCTGGACGAGCAGGTCGTGGACATCTTCACCGGCGAGCACTACCAGCAGCCCTTCGAAGTGGTGAATCCGAATCACCTTGTACCCGTTCTGGAGGACGGCAATTTCCGACTCACGGAAAGCTCCGCAATCCTGAAATACCTGGCCGACAAATCCGATTCGGCGCTTTACCCCAAGGATCTGCAGCAGCGCGCTCGCGTCAACGAGCGCATGGATTGGATCAATACCCAACTGTGTCGCGACTTCGCCTACGGGTACGTCTATCCACAGGCTTTCCCATCCCACAAGCGGCGCAGCAGCGAAGCACACGGCGCCACGCTCGCCTGGGGGAAGGAGCGCGCCCAGGGTTGGCTCAAGGTGCTCGACCAACACATCCTCGGAGCGAACAATTCATATCTTTGCGGAAGCTCGATCACGATCGCGGACTATTACGGCGCTTCGTTCGTCGCGCTCGGCGAGTTGATCGGCAGCGACTATTCGGACTACCCGAACGTCAAGCGCTGGCTCGGCCGCATGAAGCAACTTGCGAGCTGGAAGCGCGTGAACGAGGTGATCGACGGCTATGGTGCCACGCTCAAGGGCACCCAGCCGGTGTGAGGTTGCGCCTCACGGAGGATGAACATGATCGAAAGACTGCATCACAACGCGTACCGCTGCCGCGATTCCGAGCAAACCCGCAGGTTCTACGAAGATTTTCTGGGTTTGCCCCTGGTCGAATCGCTCGAAATCAATGAGACCAAGAGCGGACGCAAGACCCAGACGCTGCACACCTTTTATCGGCTCGACGACGGCTCGCATCTGGCTTTCTTCGAGGCGCCCGACATGCCTTTCGAGTTCAAGGCGCAGCACGACTACGACCTGCACATTGCGCTGGAGGTCCGGCCCGACGTTCTGCCGACGATGCTCGCCAAGGGCAGGGCGCAGGGCATCGACACCCGCGGCGTGTCAGACCACCACTTCATTCATTCCATCTACTTTCGCGATCCGAACGGCTATGTGATCGAACTCTGCGCCAGGCTGCCCGGGCACGACGCCGCAATGAACCCGGCCTTGAATGGCGCGCGCGCCAAACTGGATCGCTGGACCCAAGCCAAAAGCGCGGCACCCGTCGCGCGCTGAGGATGATTGAACCGGGCCGCGTCATCGCGGCTTATCCCCCGCACCGCCACACGCTGAACTCGGTTCTCGCCAGTCGCGCAGCGGCAGCGCGGGATCGCGAATTCCTCGTCTTTGGCCAGTCCAGCTGGAGCTACGGCGAAACCCTGGCCAGCGTAGCCCGAGTCACGGCGATGCTGAGCGCGCGCGGCGTCGAAGCCGGCCAGCGTGTGGCCGTGATGTCGCTGAACCATCCAGGTACGGTATTCACGCTGTTTGCCCTTGCCCGTTTGGGCGCCGTGATGGTGCCGATCAACCCGGAGTTCCGCGCGGAGGAGGTGCGCTATGTGCTCACCCACGCCGAGGTGAGTGGCGTCGTGTGCTCACCGGCTGTCGTGGATACCGTGCGCGAAGCGCTGGCGCCGACACTGCTGCGCCCATGGTTGATGCTCAACGAAGCGCCCGCGCCGGGTGAACCGATGGGCGACGACACGCCGATATTCGACCGCGAAGTCGAACAGGCAAGCCCGCCCGCGCCAGTTGAATTCGAACAGCCGGACCACCCCTGCATCTTCATCTACACCTCCGGCACGACCGGCTTTCCGAAGGGCGTGATGCACAGCCAGCGCAATGTGGTGCTGGCTGGCGAAGGATTCGTGCAACGCATGTACCTGCAGCCCGAAGACCGCCTGATGTGCATCTTGCCGATGTTCCACATCAATGCCCTCTTCTACTCGTTATCCGGAGCGCTTGCTGCCGGCGCCGCGTTGGTGTTGATTTCGCGCTTTTCGGCGTCGCGCTTCTGGCACGACGTCGCGCACTACCGCGCCACCGAAGTGAACACGATGGCCGCGGTCTCGTCGATTCTGATGCGCCGTTCGCGCACTGAGTTCGTCGCCGGGCATCAGCTGCGCAAGATCTACGGCGCACCTTTCACTGCCGAAACCTACCGCGTTTTCGCCGAAGAGTTCGGTGTGCCGACCCTGATCGAGGGTTATGGCATGAGCGAGATCCCCGGCGCGCTGAACAACCCCTTTTTAGGGCCGCACAAAGTCGGCAGCATGGGCCTGCCAAGCCGCCACCCCGACCCGAACTTGAGGTTCGCCGAACTGCGCGTCGTCGACGACAGCGGAGGCGATGTACCCGACGGCGAGACCGGTGAGCTGGTCGTGAGAACGCCGATGCTGATGAAGGGCTACTACCGCGATCCGCAGCAGACCGCAGCGGCGTTTCGCGATGGCTGGTTCCTCACGGGCGACCTGGCCTGGCGCGACGAAGACGGCTACTTCTGGTTCGTTGCACGCAAGAAGGACATCATCCGTCGGCGCGGCGAAAACATCTCCGGTGCCGAGCTGGACCGTATCGTCGAACTGCACCCCGACGTGGTGCAGGCCGCCGCGATTCCCGTGCCGAACGATCTGGGTGAAGACGAGATCCTGGTTGCCGCAGTCCTCAGACCGGGAGCCACACTGACGCAGCAGGGTCTCGCCGACTGGGTGCGCGAACGTCTTGCTGCATCAAAGGTGCCACGCTACGTGATCTTCGTCGAGGCGTTACCGCAAACACCGACCCACCGTGTCGCGAAGTTCAGGTTGCGTGGCGATGCAACGTTGCGCAGCCGTGCCGTCGATCTTTCCCCCGGCGTGCACTGCAAGCCATGATGTACTGGCTGCGCGGTTCGGACGATGCGTTGCCCGACACGGGTCTGGCGCTGCCAGCCGATTCAGACGCTCCGGGCCTGCTGGCCGCAGGGGGCGAGCTCACGACCCGACGGCTTGAGGAAGCCTACTCGAAGGGCATCTTCCCCTGGTACAGCGAAGGCCAGCCCGTACTCTGGTGGTCACCCGATCCGCGTCTCGTGCTGCCGGTGCGCGAATTCAAGGTGTCGCGTTCGTTTCGCAAGACACTCACCCGATTCATGCGCACGCCCGGGTGCGACGTCCGCATCGACACCGCATTCCCCACTGTCATCCAGGCCTGCTCCAGCATGCCTCGCGAAGGACAGGCAGGAACCTGGATTGTCCCGGCCATGATCGCCGCATACCGCGCCTGGCATGTCGCGGGCCGCGTGCACAGCTTCGAAACCTGGGTCGACGGCCGGCTCGTCGGCGGCCTGTACGGCGTGAGTCTGGGGCGAATGTTCTACGGTGAGTCGATGTTCTCGCTTCAGCCCGACGCATCGAAGATCGCACTCGCCGCGCTGGTGTGTTTTTGCCGGGAACACGCGGTGGCGATGATCGATTGCCAGCAGCGTACCGAGCACCTGATGTCGATGGGCGCCCGCGAGATGCGGCGCGACGAATTCGAACACGGCCTTGTCACCAGCCTGGGCGGTCCGCCGATCGTCGATTGGACTTATCATCCGAAGCAGTGGCGCCACCTCACCAACCACTCCTCATGAGCAAATGTGGCTCTGCCACTTTGCTCATCCCCCTCGGGGGGCGGACGACGTAT
>JANNKM010000341.1:0-2304 GCA_031396305.1 Rhizobacter sp. | reverse complement strand
GGTGAGCGCGGCAAAGGGTGGATCCCGGCGTTCGCCGGGATGACATTCAAGCAGCTGCCATCCCGGCGAACGCCGGGATCCAGGACCATCGTGCAACCCAACCCATGAACGCACCCACCCCAACTGCCGCACTTGCCGCCGCCACCGAGCGCCCGCGCTCCGACCTCGCCGCATTGCTCGACGAGCCGGCGCCACGCGCCTGGTACCGGCGCCCCGCGCTCTGGTCGGGCGCGGTGCTGCTGGCGCTGCTCGCCGTCGGCGCGGCGTGGTGGCAGGCGCGGCAAGCCGCGGATGCTGCGCCGCGCTACACCACGCAGACGGTCGCGCGCGGCGACCTGACGCTTGCTGTTACCGCCAACGGAACTTTGCAGCCGACACGCTCGATCAACATCGGCAGCGAACTGTCGGGCACGGTGACAAAGGTCAATGTCGACGTGAACGACCGGATCAAGAGGGGTCAGGTATTGGTCGAGCTCGACACCGCCAAGCTCAGCGACCAGATGCTGCGCTCCGGCGCCGCGGTGGCGAGCGCCAACGCCAGGCTCGCGCAGACCGCGGCGACGCTGAAGGAAACGCAGGCCACCCTGGCGCGCTTCGAGGAAGTGGCGCGCCTGTCGGGCGGCAAGGTGCCTTCGCTGGCCGAGCTCGACAGCGCCCGCGCGGCGGTCGAGCGCGCCCTGGCCGACCAGGCGAGCGCGCGCGCCGGCGTTGCCGATGCGCGCGCGGCGCTGTCCACCGACACCATCAACCGCGGCAAGGCATTGATCCGCGCGCCCGCCGATGGGGTGGTGCTGACGCGCAATGTCGACCCCGGCAACGCGGTCGCGGCGTCGCTGCAGGCGGTGACGCTGTTCACTGTCGCCGAAGACCTGGCGCAGTTGCGCCTGCAGGTGTATGTGGACGAAGCCGACGTCGGCTCAGTGGCGACGGGCCAAGCTGCGAGCTTCACCGTCAGCGCGCATCCGACGCGCAAGTATCCGGCCAAGGTCACGCGGGTCGCGTTCGGTTCGACGATCACGGAGAACGTCGTCACGTACCTGACCCAGCTCGAAGTCGACAACAGCGACCTGAGCCTGCGCCCGGGAATGACCGCCACGGCGACGATCGTCGCGACGCAGCGCAAGGACGTGCTGCTCGTGCCGAACAGTGCGCTGCGCTTTTCACCCAGCACCGCCGCGGACGCCGAACGCTCGGCGGCCCGGCCGGGTGCGAGCGCTGGCGGCATCGTCGGCAGCCTCGTGCCACGCATTCCCCGCAGCGGCGCGCCGCGCCGCTCCGCCGCCGACAGTGCGAGCACGGTCAACGCACGCCAGGTGTGGGTGCTGCGCGATGGCGCTGCCGTGGCGCTGGCGGTCACGCCGGGCATCAGCGACGGCCGCATGACCGAGGACAGCGGCGATGAACTGCAGGCCGGCATGTTGGTCATCACCGACCAGAAAGCGGTAGCGCCGAAGTGAACACGCCGCTGATTCAGTTGCGCGGCGTGACCAAGGCCTATGGCAGCGGGCCCACCGAACTGCTGGCGCTGAAGGGCATCGACCTCGACATTCACGCCGGGGAGTTTGTCGCCATCATGGGCCCGAGCGGCTCGGGCAAGTCGACCGCGATGAACATCCTGGGCTGCCTGGACACGCCCAGCAGCGGCCGGTACCTGTTCCAGGGCGCGCGCGTCGAAGCGCTGACTCGCGACCAGCGGGCGCGGCTGCGCCGGCGCTATCTCGGTTTCGTGTTCCAGGGATTCAACCTGCTGGCGCGCACGTCGGCGCAGGAGAACGTGGAACTGCCGCTGCTCTACCGCGGCGAGGGCGCGAAGGCACGACGAATCGCGGCGGCGAACGCGCTGCGCTCGGTGGGTCTGGGCGGCTGGGAGCACCACACGCCCGCCGAGCTGTCGGGCGGGCAGCAGCAGCGCGTGGCGATCGCGCGCGCCATCGTCACCGAACCGGCGGTGCTCCTCGCCGACGAACCCACCGGCAACCTCGACACCCAGCGCAGCCGGGAGATCATGGAGTTGCTGCGCGGTCTGAACACGGACCATGGCATCACCGTGCTGATGGTCACGCACGAAGCCGACATGGCAGCGTTTGCGAAGCGCATGGTGCGTTTCGTCGATGGGCGCATCGATAGCGATGTGCCGAACCTGCACCAGCCGCACCTCAGCCCGATTGTCATCCCGGCGCACGCCGGGATCCCGGAGGGCCGGGACGCGATGGAGGGTCGTTTGAGGGTGGATCCCGGCGTGCGCCGGGATGACGTGCAAGGGTCGCGGTGAGGCTCCCCGCACCACTGGACACTTCAGTCGAG
>JANNKM010000318.1:0-2847 GCA_031396305.1 Rhizobacter sp. | reverse complement strand
GGACGTTCCAACGGCGGCGGTCACCCGGTGTCGCCGTGGGGCACCCCGACCAAGGGCTACAAGACGCGCAGCAACAAGCGCACGGACCACATGATCGTGCGCCGTCGCCACGCGACCAAGGGATAAAAGAACATGTCACGTTCACTGAAAAAAGGTCCGTTCGTCGACGGCCACCTGATGGCCAAGGTCGAGAAGGCCACGGCGATCAAGGACAAAAAGCCCATCAAGACGTGGTCACGTCGCTCCACGATCCTGCCCGATTTCATCGGCGTCACGATCGCGGTGCACAACGGCAAGCAGCACGTGCCGGTGTACATCACCGACCAGATGGTGGGTCACAAGCTCGGCGAGTTCGCCCTGACGCGGACCTTCAAGGGCCACCCGGCGGACAAAAAAGTCGTGAAGAAATAAGGGATGGCAACGATGGAAACCCGTTCAATCGTTCGTGGCGTTCGACTGTCTGCCGACAAAGGCCGGCTGGTCGCCGACCTGGTTCGCGGCCGGCCCGTCGATCAGGCGCTGAACATCCTGACGTTCACGCAGAAGAAGGCCGCCGGCATCATCAAGAAGGCACTTGAGTCGGCGATCGCGAATGCCGAGCACAACGACGGCGCCGACATCGACGAGCTCAAGGTCAAGACGATCTTCGTCGAGCAAGGCGCGACGCTGAAACGCTTCTCGGCACGCGCCAAGGGCCGCGGCAACCGCATCAGCAAGCCCACCTGCCATATTTTCGTGACCGTCGGAAACTAAAGAGACCGGACCATGGGACAAAAAATTCATCCGACGGGCTTTCGACTGCAGGTCACGCGAAACTGGTCGTCGCGCTGGTATGCGTCGAACAAGAACTTCGCGACGATGCTCGCGGAGGACCTCAAGGTTCGCGAGTACCTCAAGACGCGCCTGAAGAGTGCCGCGGTGTCGCGCATCCTCATCGAGCGCCCGGCGAAAAACGCGCGCATCACCATTTTCTCGGCACGCCCGGGCGTCGTGATCGGCAAGAAGGGCGAGGACATCGAGAACCTCAAGGCCGAACTGGCGCGCCGCCTGGGTGTACCGGTCGCCGTGAACATCGAGGAAGTGCGCAAGCCCGAAATCGACGCGCAGTTGATCGCCGACAGCATCACCCAGCAACTGGAAAAGCGCATCATGTTCCGCCGTGCGATGAAGCGCGCGATGCAGAACGCGATGCGCCTGGGTGCGCAGGGCATCAAGATCATGTCCTCGGGGCGGCTCAATGGCATCGAAATCGCGCGCTGCGAGTGGTACCGCGAAGGTCGGGTGCCCCTGCACACGCTCAAGGCCGACATCGACTACGGCATTTCAGAAGCGAAGACAACCTACGGCGTGATCGGCGTGAAGTGCTGGGTCTACCGCGGCGACCGTCTGGCCAAGGGTGAAGTGGCGCCTCCCGTCAAATCCGAAGCCGGTGATGACGATCGCCGCAGTCGCCGTCCGGCGCGCCCGGGTGCCCCTGGCACCGGAGCCCCGGGGGGCCGCGGGCCGGCACCTGAGCGCCCGGCCAGGCGCGTCACCGCAGCTGCACCGGCTGAAGGTGCCGACAAGCCGGCCGACGGCGCGGCACCCGCACCCAAAGTACCGGCAGTCAAGCGCATCCGCAAAGCGGTTGCGCCTGACAGCAAAGGAGAATAAACATGCTGCAACCTGCTCGCAGGAAATTCCGCAAGGAGCAAAAGGGCCGCAACACCGGCGTCGCGACGCGCGGCGCGAAGGTGTCGTTCGGCGACTTCGGTCTCAAGGCCATCGAACGTGGCCGCCTCACGGCGCGCCAGATCGAAGCTGCTCGGCGTGCCATTTCACGCCATGTGAAGCGCGGCGGAAGAATCTGGATCCGAATTTTTCCGGACAAGCCGATTTCGCAAAAGCCCGCCGAAGTTCGCATGGGCAACGGCAAGGGCAACCCGGAGTACTACGTGGCTGAAATTCAGCCAGGCAAAGTGCTCTACGAAATCAACGGCGTGCCCGAGCAACTGGCGCGCGAAGCGTTTCTGCTCGCCTCGGCAAAGCTGCCGTTGCGCACCCGCTTTGTCGCGCGCCTGATCGGCGCCTGATTGCCCCACGGAGAATTGACCATGAAGACATCTGAACTTCGCGCCAAAGACACCGCGGGCCTGCAAAAGGAAGTGAGCGAGCTGCTGAAAGCGCACTTCGGCCTGCGCATGCAAAAGGCGTCGCAGCAACTGAACAACCATTCCCAACTGGGCAAGACGCGTCGCGACATCGCGCGCGCCAAGACCATCCTGGCCGAGAAGACCAAAGGGGCCGCCAAATGACGCAGGCAAGTGCAGCGACCGACCCGGTTGCCAAGACCAAGAACACACGAACCCTGGTGGGCCGCGTGGTCAGCGACAAACGCGCCAAGACTGTCACCGTCTTAATCGAACGACGCACCATGCACGAGCTCTACGGCAAGATCGTGGGCAAGTCGAGCAAGTACCACTGCCATGACGAAAAAGGCGAGTACAAGCTGGGCGACGTCGTCGAAATCGCCGAATGCCGGCCAATCTCGAAGACCAAGGCCTGGACCGTGACACGCCTGGTCGAGAAGGCGCACGCCGTTTAGGGTCAATCCTCCCGAGGCGCAACGTGCTCGAATCGAGCTGTCGGCAAGACGGCCGGAACGCTGGGATACTGGCGGCCGGCCGTTCCCATTTCTGAAACCCTTAGGAGAGACATGATGCTCAAGGTTGGTGACAAGCTGCCCGCTGGACAATTGCAGGAATTCGTTGAGGTCGAAGGCAATGGGTGTTCGATCGGACCGAACACGTTCCCGCTCGACAAATTGACCGCCGGCAAGAAGATCGCCGTGTTCGGCCTGCCCGGCGC
>JANNKM010000300.1:0-21437 GCA_031396305.1 Rhizobacter sp. | reverse complement strand
CGCCGCACTGGCCGGCGGACTCGCCGCACGCCTCACGGCTTGCGGCGGCGGGGGGTCGAATCCGTTCGACAACCCGGCCAGCGTGAACAACTCGACAGTCACCGGAGGCCAGAACCTGGCCTTCGCCTACTTCCAGAAGTGCATTCAGCCGATATTGGTTTCGCAAACGTGCGCCGCTTCGGGCTGCCACGACAACGTGAACGGCACCGGAGGCGCGTTGCGGTTGATTCCTGGCGCGGCGCAAATCGACCTGAGCAATCCCGCCAATACACCGGCATCGATGCGCGACAGCGACATGTACAAGAACTTCTATTCGTCACAAGGCTCATCCGTCATCGGTTCGGCAGCGCAAAGCAAGCTGCTGAACAAACCCCTGGTGCAGGGCGTGCTGCATGGCGGCGGCCTGATCTTCCAGAACATGCAGGACCCCAACGTCGTCTTGCTCCAGTACTGGGTGAACCACCCGGCGCCCCAAAGCGGCGATGAGTTCAGCACGTCCACGTACTCATCGATGTTCACCCCCGCGTTCGACCCGGCGAATCCGGCCGGCAGTACCTGCAATACGCAGTGATTCCGTCTTGCGCCACGCACCTGATCAACGGCCTCATGACCTCTTTACGCAAACCATTGCGGTCAGGACGTCGCTTCGCCGCGTTCGCGCTGGCCTGCATGCTCGCGGCCGGGTTTGGCGTCGCACCGGCGTCGGCTGAAGAAAGCACTGCTGAGCGACTGCAGGTCACCGACCCCTACATTGAACTTCGCACCGGTCCTGGCCGGGGTTTCCCGGTCTTTTTCGTCGCACCGCGCCAACAGTGGATTGCCGTAGAACTGCGCCGCACCGATTGGTACCGCGTTCGCACCGAGGACGGCAAAGTCGGCTGGGTGCACCGTCAGCAGCTTGAAACCACGCTGACCGAGGCCGGTTCCGCGAAGACGTTTCGCGACATCGTCGTCGTTGACGACTACCTGAAGCAACGGGTTCAGTTCGGCGCGGCCTGGGGCCAGTTCGACTCCGAACCGATGCTCAAGATTTACGCCAGTGCCAAGTTGTCGGACACGCTGACCTTCGAAGCCACGACGGCGCAAGTGCAGGGCACGTTTTCCGGTACCGACTTCTGGCACCTCAACCTGATGGCAGAGCCATGGTCGGACCAGCGCGCATCGCCGTTCTTCGCAGCCGGCATGGGGCGCTTTCGAAACATCCCCAATGCGAGTCTGGTCAGCGCGCTGACCACCGATGCCAAGTTGTCGAATGCCACGTTCGGGCTGCGCTATTACCTGACCGACCGATTCATCCTGCGCGGCGACTACTCGATCTACACCGCCTTCGTGGGCGACACGAGGTCGATCGAATACCGCGCCGTGACATTCGGCATTTCCTTCTTCTTCTGACGGTACCCAAGACGCCATGCGACGACTCATACCCCCGTTGGAATCGCGGCCGTCCGGGGCGGGCGCGCGGCGCTTCGCTTCGGCTCTGTGCCTGGCCCTCATGTGCGGCATGGCCCTGGCGCAAACCGCTGCACCAGTGCCGGCGGCCACGCAACCGGCCAACGAACAGGTGATCGTGCCGCAGGTCGACCGCCGCGACGTCAAGGTGCCGCGCTTTCCATCGAAGGACTTCGAACTCGGCGTGCTCGGCGGAACCTACGCCACGCAGAACTTCGGCACCCATGTCGTGGCGGGCGTGCGCCTGGGTTACCACATCACCGAAGACTTCTTCGTCGAATCGGTCTACGCACGCACCAAGGCCGACGACAAGGTCTACCGGCGTTTGAGTGGTGGCGTCGGTGGCGTGTTCAACACCGAGACCGTCGACGTCAACTACTACAACATCTCGGTCGGCTTCAATGCCTTGCCCGGCGAGGTGTTCTTGGGCCGGCGCTTCGCCAAGCCCACGGCGCTGTACCTGATCGCCGGCGTGGGCAGCACGAAGTTCGACGTGCAACGCCGCCAGACCGTCAACTTCGGCTGGGGTGTGCGACTCATGCTCGCCGATTGGGCCGCGGTACAGGTCGACATGCGCGACCACGTCTATTCGCTCGACTTGCTGGGCAAGCGTGAATCCACCCACAACCTAGAGATGAGCACTGGACTCACCTTGTTCTTCTGAGGTACGCCTGACCATGCACCCCCTATCCTCGATTTCAATGCCCCAGTCACGCCGCATCTTGCTGCTCGCTGCCCTCGGATGGGCCAGCGGCGCGAGCGTCGCGGCGCTCGCGCCTTCCAGCCCCGCGCCAGACTTCACGCTGCGCAGCATGGACGGCCAGAACCTGCGCCTGGGCGAGCAGCGCGGCCGCGTCGTGATGGTGAATTTCTGGGCCACCTGGTGCGGGCCGTGCCGGGTCGAAATGCCGCACTTGAATCGGCTCTATGAAAAGTACCGAAGCGCCGGATTTGTCTTGTTTGGGGTGAATGTGGACGAAGACGTTCGCAACGCCGTGGCTCTGGCACAGAAGATGGGTTTGAAGTTCCCCGTGTTGGCGGACGCGGAAAAGCGCGTCAGCAAGCAGTACGACGTGACGGCGATGCCCTCCACCGTACTGATCGATCGCGATGGCCGCGTTCGCCATGTGCATCGTGGCTACCGCGAAGGTTTCGAGGATCTGTACGAGAAACAAATCCGCGAGCTGTTGAAATGATGAAAGCGCTGCGCAATCCCCTGTTTGTTCTGCTGCTCGCCTGCGTGGCTGCCGTCGTGCTGCTGTCGGGCTGCGCCGTCGAGCCCTGGGTCAAGCCTTACGAGCGTGAGCGTCTGGCGGACCCGATCATGAAATTCTCTCGCGATGCCTTGCCCGACCGGCACCGCGAGCATGTGCTCACGGTTCGCGAAGCCGGGCGTGGCGCCACCGGCGTGCAGGGGGGCGGTTGTGGCTGCAACTGAGAAGCCCGTCGCTGCATTGCGCTGGCTCGCACGCCTGGCCGGCGTGCTCGCCAGCGCGCTCGGCGCCGCGCCTTCGCATGCCGTGAACCTGCCTGAAAACCGCGCCGAAGGCATGCTTCAAATCTTCAAGGGTGGCGGTGTCACCGCCAGCGGCCCGGCACTGCTGGTGCGCAAGAGCATGGCCGACCGCGTGTCGTTGTCGGCGTCTTACTACGTCGACAGCGTCAGCAATGCGTCGATTGACGTCGTCACGACAGCAAGCCCCTTCCGCGAGCGCCGAAACGCCTACGACCTCGGCGTGGACTATGTGGTTCGCGACTCGCTGGTCAGCCTGTCGACGGCGTACAGCAAGGAGCCCGACTACATCGCACGCAATGTCTCGCTGGACATCGGCCAGGAAGTCTTTGGTGGCATGACCACCATCAACCTGGGCTACACCCGTGCCGCGGACCAGGTGAGCCGCACCGACGATCCGACCTTCGCCGACGTCGCCAAGCATTGGCAGTATCGGTTGGGAGTGACCCAGGTCCTCAGCCCGAACTGGCTGATGAGCGCCAACGTCGAGGCGATCTCCGACAGCGGCTTCCTCGGCAACCCTTACCGCTCGGCGCGGGTGTTCGGCGCGACGGTTCCCGAGCGTTACCCGCGCACGCGCTCGAGCCGCTCATTCAAGGTACGCACGATTCTCGGTCTGGCCTCGCGCGACGCTGTGCGCGCCGAGTACCGCTATTTTTACGACACCTGGGACGTGCGTGCGCACACCGGCGAAGTCGGCTACAGCCGCTATGTTGGCGCGGACTGGCTGGCGGACGGGTTCGTGCGCGTCAACGGCCAGAAGCAGGCGCTGTTCTACCGCGACAACGCCAACGCCGCGCTCACCTACGTCACGCGCAATCGACAGCTGAGCGACTTCAACGGCTTCAGCCTGGGCGGCAAGTTGACGCACTCGTACCGGCGCGTGCCAGGTGAGTACGAGATCAAGCTCAACGCCGGCTATGAATTGATGCGGTTCAAGTACAGCAATTTCACGGACCTGCGCACCGGCGGCGCCTACTCGTTCACAGCCCACGTCGTTCAGATCTACGTGACGGCCACCTATTGAGAGCAAGAGGATCCACATGATGACGAAGCCATCGATCGTGAACCGGGCTGCCACGGCGTTGCTTGTACTAACGACCCTCTTCGCCTTGCCCGTGGCATGGAGCGCCGACCCGACCCCGGCCAAGGCGGCGCCCGAAGCCCACGCCAAGGCTGCTCCGACACCCGGCCTGGACGGCCGCGTACAAGACGTGAAGGGCGACGTGATCCGCCTGAACCGCGACCTCCTCGTGCTCGAAGAAGAACTGCTGTTCCCGGCGAACACCCAGGTCGCCGTGTTCGTCTCGATGGACGTGGGCAAGCTCTTTTCGCTCGACTCGGTGCAGGTCACGCTCGACGACAAGGTCGTCTCGAGCTATCTGTACACGCCGCTGGAAGTCCAGGCGCTGCACCGCGGTGGCGTGCAGCGCATTCACGTGGGCAACCTGAAAACTGGCGAGCACACCCTGACCGCTTACTTCACCGGCCAGGGCCCGCACGAACGCGACTACAAGCGCGGCGCGACGGTCAAGTTCGAGAAGACCACCGGTGCCAAGTACATCGAGCTGCGGATCAAGGATTCCACCGGCAAGTTGCAGCCGGAGTTCGACGTCAAGGTCTGGCAGTAAGCGGCCCCATGCGCGAAGCGCGTCCACCTATCCCTTTGGCCATGGGTCGGTTCGTGCCCAAGGACTTGCCGCGCCGCCTGATCGCGCGCACGGCGCTCGCCGCTGCGGCCCTGGCGCTGGCCCTGCCCGGTGCAGCAGGCGCCGCCGACCAGTTCCGCCCGGTCATTCAAGAACCTCACTACGGCGACGCACTGTTCCACTTCTATCAGGAGCACTACTTTTCGTCGGTCACCGGGCTCATGGTGTCGCAGCACTTCGAGCGCGTCGCCAAACATGCGGACGAGGCCGAAGTTCTGCGCGGCGGGCTGTTGCTTTCCTACGGCTTGCACCGCGAGGCCGGTGAAATTTTTGCGCAGTTGATCGAAAAGGGCGCGCCGCCAGCGGTGCAGGACCGCGCCTGGTTCTACTTGGCGAAAATCCGCTACCAGCGCGGCTTTCTCGCCGAAGCAAGCGACGCCCTGGCGCGCATCGGCAAGAACCTGCCACCCGACCTTCAGGAAGAGCATGTGCTGTTGCACGGCAATGTTCTGATGGCCAGCGGCGCCTTCGCCGAGGCCGCGAAGATGCTCGCCAGTTTGCCCAAGGATCACAGCGCCGGACCCTACGTCCGCTACAACCTCGGCGTGGCCCTCATCAAGAACGGTGAAGTCGCCGACGGCACCGCGATGCTCGAATGGGTGGGGCGCGGCAAGGCAGTCGACGAGGAGACGCGCAGCCTGCGCGATCACGCCAACCTCGCGCTCGGCTTTTCCGCGCTGCGACAACAGCGTCCCGACCTGGCCAAGACCGCGCTGGAGCGCGTGCGTCTGTCCGGCATGCTCGCGAACCGGGCATTGCTCGGCTTCGGTTGGGCTGACGCCGAGGCGAAGGACCCGCGCCGCGCCCTGGTCGCATGGACCGAACTGGCGGGCCGCGAAGTCAGCGACGCCGCGGTTCTGGAAGCTCGGCTGGCCGTGCCGTACGCCTATTCCGAACTGAGTGCATTCGGCCAGGCCATGGACGGCTTCAACGCTGCATTGGAGAAGTTTGACAGCGAAGGCAAGGCGCTCGATGAATCGATCGCCGCGATCCGCTCCGGTGCCCTGCTCAACGGCCTCCTTCAATCCAACCCGGGCGAGGAAATGGGTTGGTTCTGGAACATTCGGGTGTTGCCTGAGATGGCGCATTCGGGCCACCTTGCGCAAGTGCTGGCACAACACGATTTCCAGGAAGCCTTCAAGAACTATCGCGACCTGAACTTCCTGGCGAAGAACTTGCAGACGTGGCTCGACAAGCTGGTCGCATTCGAAGACATGCTGACAAACCGGCGCAAAGCCTACGCCGATCGCCTGCCGCAGATTCGCGCTCAGGCCGCCGAAGCCGGCCTGGGCGATCTGCAGCGCCGCCACGACGCGCTGGCAAGCCAACTCGAACGCGCCGAAGTTGAAACCGACGCCGCCGCCTTTGCCGACTCAAAGCAAGCTGACATGCTGGAGCGCATTGCCAGCGCACGCCAGACGATTGCCGCGAATGCGGGCGATGCGTCGCTGGTCGACGCCGCCGAGCAACTGCGCCGCGTCGAGGGTGCGCTGACCTGGCAGCTCGCGCAGGCGTTTCCTGCCCGGGTGTGGGAAACCCGCAAGGCGCTGCAGGCGGTCGATGTCGGTCTGGCGCAGGCGCGCCAGCGCGAAGCCGCATTGGCGCGCGCGCAAGTTGACGAGCCCGTGCGCTTCGATCGCTTCGGGCAGCGCATCACCGAGCTTGCCAACCGCATCCGCGCGCTGGTGCCGCGTGTCGCGGCGCTGAAGGCCGAGCAACAAGGCCAGGTCCAGGAGCTCGCCGTGGCCGAACTCGTGCGGCAGAAGGAGCGCCTGGCCGAATACGTGACCCAGGCACGATTTGCGGTGGCGCAACTCCACGACCGCGCCCACCTCGCGCAGGACGGTGAGCATGCGAAGCAGCCCTAATTTTCACATGAGGCCCGCGCTGCTTCCCCTGGCAGCGGCGCTGTTCGCGATGGGCGCGTGCACCAGCACGCCCGACGTCTCGGACAACCAGGCCACGCTGGCCACGCTGGCCAAGCGCGAGGTCAGCATCGCAGCCGACCCGGGCATCAAGGGCAGCCAGGAACAGGCGATCGCGGCGTACCGCAAGTTCCTGGACACGGCGCCGCGCGCATCACAGCGCCCCGAGGCGATGCGCCGGCTTGGCGATCTCGAGATGGACAGCGTGGACCGGCGCGTCGCCGACGGCCGCTCCAAAGGCGACCTCGCCGATTACCGCGCCGCCATCACACGCTATCAGGACTACTTGAAGAACCACCCAAACGACCCCGGCAACGGCCGCGTTCTGTACCAGTTGGCGCGGGCCCATGAACAGGGCGGAGCGTTGGAAGTTGCGTTGAGCACGCTCGACCGACTGGTTCGCGAGTATCCGAATTCCCCGCACCTCGACGAAGCGCAGTTCCGACGTGGCGAGTTGCTGTTCGCCGTGCGCAACTACGCCAAGGCGGAACAGGCCTATGGCGCGGTGCTGGCGGGCAGCGACAGAACCTACTATGAGCGCGCGCTCTACATGCAAGGCTGGTCCATTTTCAAGCAGGGTCGCCTGGAGGACGCGTTGCACCCGTTCTTCGGAGTGCTGGACGCCAAACTCGGCGGCGAAACGCTGGATGCCGACCTGGAAGCGCTACCAAATCTCTCGCGCGCCGACCGCGAGCTGGTCGAAGACACATTTCGCGTGGCCTGCCTGAGCCTGGCCAACCTGCAGGGCGCGGAATCGATCGGCCAGTACATCAAGACCGAGGAGCGGCGCGCCTACGAGTTCCGCGTGTACCAGCAGCTAGGGAATCTTTACCTCAAGCAGGACCGCAGCAAGGACGCCGCCGACACCCTTGCCGCCTTTGCGCGCCGCCAACCCCTGCACTCGCAGGCGCCGGTGCTGCAAGCAAGCGTCATCAACATCTATCAGCGCGCCGGCCTGGTGTCGCTCGCGCTGGAAGCGAAGAAGGAATACGTCGAACGCTATGGCGTGACCAGCGACTTCCGCAAGGCCAATCAGGCGGGCTGGGAACGCGCCCAGCCGCTCGTCAAGACCCACCTCGCCGAGCTGGCGCGCCACCATCACGCGATCGCGCAGAAGAGCAAGGCCAGCGCAGACTACCAGGAGGCCGTACGCTGGTATCGCGCCTTCATCGTGTCGTTCCCCGAAGACCCGGCCGCCGCGCAGCACAACTTCTTGCTGGCCGAGCTGCTGTTCGAGAGCGGGCGGCTGGCCGAAGCGGCTGTGGAATACGAGCGCACCGCCTACAAGTACCCGCATCACGCAAAGAGCGCAGACGCCGGCTACTCTGCATTGTTGAGCTATGCCGGTCAGGAAAAAGGGGCCGAGGCCAAACAGCTCGCCGCGCTGCAGCGCAGTGGCGTGCAGAGCGCCCTGCAGTTCGCCCAGGAGTTTCCCGCTGACCCGCGCACCGCCACGGTACTGACGAACACCGCGGAAAAGCTCTTCACGCTGCGCGATGTGGAGCAGGCGATCAGCGTGGCTGAACGTGTGCTGGAGTTGCAGCCCGTGGCCACGCCGGCACAGCGGCGCACCGCCTGGACGGTGATCGGTCACGTCGCCTTTGATGCAGGCGGATTCGCCAGGTCCGAACGCGCCTACGCCGAAGTTCTGGCCCTGACAGCGCCGAACGATCCAGATCGCAATCAGTTCGTCGAGCGCATCGCCGCGGCCGCCTACAAACAGGGCGAGCAGGCGCGTGCGGCCGGCAGGGCGCGCGATGCAGTGTCCCATTTCACCCGCATTGCCACACTCGCACCCAACTCGGCAGTGCGCGCGACAGCGCAGTACGACGTGGCGGCCGTGCTGCTCGGTCTGAGAGACTGGGACGGCGCGACCCGAACGCTGGAGGACTTCCGCCAGCGCTTCCCCAAACACGCGCTGCAGGAAGACGTGGGCGCGAAACTCGCCGTGGCGTATCTGGAAACTGGCCACTGGGCGAAGGCCGCGGGCGAGTTCGAACGCGTCGCCCTGACCCACCCGGATCCGAAGGTCGTGCGCGGCGCACTGTGGCAGGCCGCCGAACTGCACGACAAGGCCATTGAGAAGGCCGCAGGCAAATCGTCCGACAAGTCGTTGGCGCGCGCAGCCGCGGCGAAGGCCTACGAACGCTACGTAAAACAGTTCCCCGAGCCGCTTGAACCCGCAATCGAGGCACGCTTTCGCCTGACCCTCCTGGCCAAGGACGACGCCAATCCGGCGCGCGAGCTTGCCCTCTGGAAAGAAATTTTCCAGGTCGAACGCGCGGCCGGGAAGTCACGCACCGAGCGCACCAAGACATTGGGCGCGATGGCTGCGCTCGCACTCACCGAACCGGCATTGGAGGCGTATCGCAAGGTCGCCTTGACCGAGCCCTTGCAAAAGCAGCTCAAGCTGAAGAAGACAAGGATGGAAGAGGTGATGAAAGCCTACGGCGTCGCCTCGGAATACGGTGTGGCCGAAGTCACCACCGCCGCCACCTTCCACACGGCGGCGCTCTACCGCGACTTCGGCAAGGCCTTGATGAATTCGCAGCGGCCGAAGAAGTTGTCCAAGGTCGAGGTCGAACAGTACAACGTGATGCTCGAAGAGCAGGCTTTTCCGTTCGAGGAAAAGGCCGCCGAGATTCACGAGCTGAACGCGCGCCGCACCGCCGAGGGCCACTACGACAAGTGGATCAAGAACAGTTTCGCCGAGCTGGGCGAACTGCGCCCGGTGCGCTACCGCAAGGCCGAACGCAGCGAGGTGACCATCGATGCAATCCGTTGACGTTTGCAGGCGCGTTGCACTGGCGGCGCTTTGCGCGGCCGTGGCGGGATGCGCCTCGCTCGGCGAGTCGTTCAATGGCTTGCAGGCCAGTGTGTTCGCTACCCACGGCGCTCCCGCACCCAGCCCGGCCACACCTGCGTCCGCTGCCGCTTCGGCGCCAAGCCGCGCGGCCAGTGCGGCGCAGGCTCCAGGGACCGCCGCGGCCGCGGCTCTCGCCGCACCGAGCGCGGAATCTGCCACGCCTGAGGAGCCACCGGTTGACACCGCCGCTCAGCGCGCCTTCGACGATGCGCGTCGCGCCCTGCGCGCCGGCCGAACCGCGGACGCGGAACGCGCTTTCAAGGCACTCACCGTGTCGCACCCGGAACTCGGCGGTGCTCATGCCAATCTGGGTTTGATCTACCGCCAGGCCGGCAAGGGCGCGCAGGCGATCGCCGAACTGGAAAAGGCGGTGGCGGCGAGCCCGCGCCAGCCAATCTTCTTCAACCAACTCGGCATCGCCTACCGCGAGAACGGCCAGTTCGCGAAGGCGCGGGAAGCCTACGAACGCGCGATCGCGATCGACCCCCACTACGCGGCGCCGCTGCTGAACCTGGGCATCCTGAACGATTTGTACCTGTGGGACGGCAAACGCGCGCTCGAGTTGTACGCCCGCTACCTCGCCCTCGCTCCGGGCGGCGACACGACCGTGACCAAGTGGGTCGCTGACTTGAAGAATCGCAAGCCCCAGCACGCGCTGCTGACGAAGAAGGAGAAGGAATGAAAGTTCTCATCGCCCTGTGCAGCGCCATGCTTGCGCTGCCCGTGCTCAGTCAGGACCGCGCCGACCTGGAGCGCTCGCAAATCATCGGCAACCGGGAACTGCCCAAGGTGCTCTACATCATGCCCTGGAAGAAACCCGTGCCCGGCGACCTCTCCGGCCGGCCCGCCACCAGCGTGCTCGACGAGGCGCTGGCGCCGGTGGATCGCGACGTGTTTCGGCGCCAGGTGCACTACGACGCGCAAGTCCAGGCGCGCGCCGCGCCGCCCAAGGCGCCGGTCTCGGGCAAGTGAACCGATCTGCCTTCATTTCAGCCACTGCCGACCGATAACGAACCGTTGAATTTCCCAGGAGCAACACCATGACTGCATTCGAAACCGCCGTGAAATTTTTCCAGGACAGCGGCCTGTTCATCTACCCGAGCATCCTGATCATGGCGCTGGGCATGTCGATCGCGATCGAGCGCTATGTCTTCCTGAACCGCGCGCGCAGCCAGAATCGCAAGCTCTGGGCCAAGGTGCTGCCGATGCTGCAAAACGGCAAGTTCAAAGAGGCGCATGGCTTGACCTCGGCGTCGGACGCCGCGATCGGCAAGATCGTCACGAACGGCCTGGTGCGCATGCAGAGCCAGAGCCGCCGCGAAGACCTCGACGCGGCGATGGAAGAAGGCATGATGGAAATCGTGCCGCGCCTGGAAAAGCGCACCCACTACATTGCCACCTTCGCCAACGTGATCACGCTGGTGGGGCTGCTGGGCACGATCATCGGCCTGATCAAGGGCTTCACCGCGGTGGCGCAGGTAAACCCGGCGGAGAAGGCCGAGTTGCTGTCGGCGTCGATCTCGATTGCGATGAACAACACCGCGTTCGCGCTGATGGTGGCGATTCCGTTCCTGCTGATTCACGCTTTCCTGCAGGCGCGCACGAGTGAAATCGTCGATGGCCTGGAGGCCGCGAAGATCAGCTTCCTCAATCTGGTGCAGCGCCTGAAGGCCGATTCGGCGGGCAACGCCGCGAGGTAAGCATGCCGCGACGCCTCAAGAAACACGTGGCCGAACTCGAGGTCACGGCGTTCATCAACCTCATCGTCGTGCTGGTGCCGTTTCTGTTGTCGACGGCCGTGTTCACGCGCTTGTCGGTGCTTGACTTGACGTTGCCGGCTCAATCGTCCGGCGTCGAACAGCTCAAGGTGGAGGATCTCAAGCTGGAGATCGTGATCCGCCCTGACGCGCTCGAAGTGGGCGACAAGATCGGCGGCCTGATCCAGCGCATTCCGAACTCCGCTCCCGGCAAGCAGGACGTGAAGGCGCTGGGCAACCTGGTTCAGCTGATCAAGGTGAAGTTCCCTGAGCAGACTGCGGCCACCGTGCTCGCCCAGCCCGATACGTCGTACGACACCCTCGTGCAGGTGATGGACGCGGTGCGCGAGAACCTCACCGTGAACGGCGCAAAGACAGTGCGAACCGCGCTGTTCCCCGACATCTCGATTGGCGACGCGCCACGCAGGCAAGGTGGCTCATGAAACTCAGCCCGCTGCAAAAACGCGCCGAGCGACGCGACCGCAACAAGTCGGGTCTGGACATGAACCTGGTGTCGCTGATCGACATCTTCACGATCCTGATCTTCTTCCTCATGTCCGGTGCCACCGGCGTGGAAATCCTGCCGAGCAACAAGTCGGTGAAATTGCCCGATTCGACGTCAGAGAAGAGCCCGCGCGAGACTGTGGTCGTCCTCGTCAATGGCTCGGACATCATCGTCGAAGGCCGCCTCATCGCCTCGGTGGCCGACGTGCTGCGCAGCGACGGCGATCTGATCTCGAGCCTGAAGGCCGAACTCGACCTGCAATCCAGCCGCCAGGTGATCCGCAAGGACAACGAAGAGAAGAGCAAGGCCGTCACCATCCTGGGCGACAAGAACATTCCGTACCGTTTGCTGCGCAAGGTCATGTACACGGCGGCCCGGTCCAACTACAGCGACATCTCCTTTGCCGTGGTCGGGAAGTTCGCATCGTGAGCGCCACCATGACGATGCCCCGCCACTCCGGCGTGACCACGGTGTCGTTCCGCATGCCGGTGCTGCCGTGGGCGCTGATCCTCGAGGACGAAGCGCGCTTCAAGCGAGTTCGCCAGCGCGTGCTGATCGTCTGCGCGCTGCTTTGTCTATTGCTCTTGTTCTGGCCCAAGCCTCAGGAAGACCGAAGCAAGCCCGTGGAGTTGCCACCCCGTCTGGCCAAGCTGATTCTCGAGCGTGAACCTGCGCCGCCACCCAAGCCAGTGGTGAAGCAGGAGCCGATCACCAAGCCTGAACCGGCCAAGACGGAGAACCCGAAACCCGAACCCGCGGCCAAGGCGCCGCCGGTGCTCGAAGCGCGCCGGCCGCAACCGAACAAGCCCCCGGGTGAAGCGCTTCAAACCGCAAGGCGCAAGGCCGCGGGCGTGGGCCTGCTGGCGATGTCCAACGAGCTCAATGCCATGCGCGGCGCACCGATCGCAGTGCAGTTGAAGCAAGACATCAAACTCGGTCCTGGCGTGGGCACCGGCACGGGGGTCGGCGTGGGCGCCGGCACACAGCCCGGCGTGCCGGACCGCGCGCTCATCACTTCCAACGCCACCAAGGGTAGCGGCGGCATCAACACCGCTGGTTTCAGCCGCGACACGGGTGGCGGCGGGCTGGCCGGTCGTGCCACCACCTTGGTTGCCGGCGTGGCCGGTGGCGGGGGTGGCGGCGGCCCGGGCGGCGGAGGTGGCAACGGCGACGGCACGGGCACGGGCGGCGGCACCTTGAAGCGCAGCGGCAGCGGCAAGGCCTCGCGATCGATCGAGGAAATCAAGCTCGTGTTCGAGCGCAACAAGGGTGCCATCTACGCGATCTACAACCGCGCCTTGCGCGACGAACCATCGCTGCAGGGCAAGGTGGTGCTGGAGCTGAAGATCGCGCCGTCGGGTGAAGTGATCGATCTGCGCATTGTCTCGACCGAGTTGAAAGCAGCCGAACTCGAACGCAAGCTGCTCGCGCGAATCCGCCAGTTCGACTTCGGCGCGAAGAACGTCGAACAGATGGTCGTCACCTGGCCCGTGGACTTCCTGCCATCGTGAGACCGGCTCCGCCCCGAGCGCGCTAAGCTCGGGGCCGTGAGCGCCCTGCCAGAACGCATCGTCTGCCTGACGGAAGAACCCACCGAAGTGCTGTACGCACTGGGTGAGGAACAGCGCATCGTCGGCATCTCCGGCTTCACGGTTCGCCCGATGCGGGCTCGCGCCGAAAAGCCAAGGGTCTCAGCCTTTACCAGCGCGAAGATCGACAAGATCCTCGACCTGAAGCCCGATCTGGCGATCGGGTTTTCCGACATGCAGGCCGACATCGCAGCTGCCCTCATCAAGCGCGGCGTCGAAGTGTGGATCTCCAACCACCGCTCGGTCGATCAGATCCTGGGCTATGTGCAGCGGCTCGGCGCCATCGTCGGCGCGAGCGACAAGGCGCGCAACTACGCGCAGCAACTGCACGCCGGGCTCGAGCGAACGCGCGCGGCCGCATCGAGGCTGCCGCGCCGGCCGCGCGTGTACTTCGAGGAATGGGATACACCGCCGATCAGCGCGATCCGCTGGGTCAGCGAGCTGATCGGCATTGCCGGCGGCGACGACATCTTTCCGCAGCGTGCCTTGGCCGGGCTCGGCAAGGACCGCATCATTGCCGATCCGATGGAAGTGGTGCGTGCCGCGCCCGACATCATCATCGGCTCATGGTGCGGCAAGAAGTTTCGACCCGAGCACGTCGCGGCGCGCGACGCCTGGGCAGACGTCCCCGCGGTGCGCGACGGCGAGCTGCACGAAATCAAGTCGCCGCTGATCCTGCAGCCCGGGCCGGCCGCGTTGACCGACGGCCTGGCCGCGCTGCATACGATCGTTTCGCGTTGGGCCGCGCGCAGATGAGCCCGCGAGTTTGATTCCGTCCGACACCAGGAGCACTGCCATGGCTGATTCCCGCCCCAGCATCGCCGACAAGCGCCGCGCGTTTCACAAGTTGCACGAAGCCGGTTGCTTCGTCATTCCCAATCCCTGGGACGTGGGCAGTGCGCGCTACCTGCAAGGTCTGGGTTTCAAGGCCCTGGCCACGACGAGCTCGGGTTTCGCCTGGTCACAGGGCCACGCCGACAACGCGATCACGCGCGACATGGCGTTGGCGCATCTGCACGAGATGGTGGCGGCGACCGACGTGCCGGTGAATGCCGACTTCGAGAGCGGTTTCGCCGCGGACGCTGCGGGCGTGGCCCAAAGCGTGCGACTGGCGGTTGAAACCGGTGTGGCCGGTTTGTCGATCGAAGACTCGACCGGCGATCCGGGCCGGCCGCTGTTCGACCTGACTGAAGCCGTGCTGCGCATGCGTGCCGCGCGCAGCGCGATCGACGAATGCGGCGACGGTACGCTTCTGGTCGGGCGTGCCGAATGCTTTCTGGTGGGCCGGCCGGATCTCGGCGAGACCATCACCCGCCTCCAGGCATACGCACAGGCGGGCGCGGACGTCCTGTACGCGCCGGGGTTGAAGACGCCCGAGCAGATTGCCGCGGTGGTTGCGGCAGTGGCGCCCAAGCCTGTGAATTTGCTGGTGGGTTCGGCAGCTGAGCTGACGGTTCAAGCCATTGCCGCGCTCGGCGTGCGGCGCATCAGCGTCGGCGGCGCGCTCGCGCGCTCGGCCTGGGGCGGCTTCATGCGCGCCGCGAAGGTGCTCGCCGATCAGGGCCGGTTCGATGGGTTTGCCGACGCGGCACCCGGCAACGAACTCAACTCATTCTTCGTGCGCGATCTGCAGGGTCGTGGCTTGACGTAGTTCGGCTCCACTGCGTCGCTGCGCCGCAGCAGCCTCAGCGCTTGCGCGCGAGCGTCAGTCCGTCGCCCACCGTGAGCAGCGAGACGTCGATGCGCTCGTCGTGGTGCAGTTTTGCATTCAGCGCTTGCAGCGCCGCCGTGTCGGCGTCTTTCGCCGGGCGCGCCACCGCGCCGTTCCACAACATGTTGTCCAGCGCGATCAATCCGCCGACGCGCATGAGCTTCAGGCAGCGCTCGTAGTAGGCGTCGTAGTTCTCCTTGTCGGCGTCGATGAAGGCGAAGTCGTAGGTGCCGGCCTCAGCGGCTGCCAGGCGCGCATCGAGCGTCTCCTGTGCCGGTGCGAGGACGAGTTCGATCTTGTGCTCCACGCCCGCTTGCTTCCAGAACGGCCGGCCGATGCGCGTGTATTCGTCGCTGACGTCGCACGCGAGCAGGCGGCCATCCGGGGGCAGCGCCAACGCCACGCTCAACGCGCTGTAGCCGGTGAAGGTGCCGACTTCGATGCAACGGCGCGCACCGAGCAGCTTGACCAGCAGCGCCATGAACTGACCCTGGTCCGGCGAGATCTGCATGCCCGCGTGGGCATGGCTGCGTGTCGCTTCGCGCAGCCCGGCTTGCGCGGGGTGTTCGCGCAGCGAGTTGTCGAGCAGATATTGGAACAGCGGTTCGTCGATTTGAATGGTGCGCAGCGTCATGGGTCCCTCGTCGCAAGGCATTGCATTGTGCGCGTCGGGCGCGCATTCCCCGCGGCTGCACGCCTGTAAGGCCCTGGGTCGCGATAGCTCAACTTTTCGCGCAATAGGCCGCTGAAACCGCGTCCTCGCGGCTGCACCCGCGTGTGAAACTCAGCCACTCGTCGGGAGAACACACATGCTCAAGCGTCACTGCGTATCGAAAGGTTTCGCCCTCATGCTCTGCCTGGCAATCTTGGCAGGCTGCGCGAACAGGACCGTCCTGGTTCGGATTGCGCCGCGGATCGACATGAGCGCGTACCAGACCACCGGCATCGTCGAGTTCACCTCGAACGGCGATCTGTCGGTCAGTCAGCAAGCGACCCGTCAATTCCAGGAGAGCGTGCAGGAAGCCCAGCCCGGCACGCGCATCGTCGAACTCGGCACACGTGACGAAGTGCTCGCGGCGATCGGCGCGAGGCAACTCGATGCCGAAGCAATCAGGAAGATCGGCGCGAAGTACGCGGTGCAGGCGGTCTTCGTCGGCGACATCATCTACTCCGAACCCAAGGTCGACGTCAACGTGCTCGACCCGGTACGCATGCAAGGCGCGTTCAAGGCGGAAATGAAGGGCGACATTTCGAGCAAGCTCGTCGAAACCAAGTCGGGCGCCAGTGTCTGGAGCAGTTCCGCCTGGGCGAAGCGACAGCTCGGAAGCCTGCGCGTATCGGCGGACACCGGGGTCAGCGGACGCATGTCGAACTCGAACCCGCGCCAGGAAATGATTCCGGACATGGTGCACCACCTGACCCAGGCCTTCCGGCCGACCTCGAGCCGACAAAGGGTGGAATAAGCCCTCAGCGCCGCCGCGTGTGGGGCTGGGCGCGCTCAAATCGTGGCCAGCGCCTGCTCCAAATCGGCGCGCAGGTCGCGCAGGTCTTCCACGCCCACTGACAACCGCACCAGCGCATCGCCGATGCCCAGCTTGGCGCGGGTCTCGGCGGGAATGGTGGCGTGCGTCATGATCGCTGGGTGCTCGATCAGGCTTTCCACGCCGCCCAGGCTTTCAGCGAGAGAGAAGATGCGCACGGCTTCGAGGAAGCGCCGGGCACCGGCCAGGTCAGTCTTCAGGTCCAGCGAGATCATGCCGCCATAGCCACCCGTGGCCCCGCCACCGGTGCCGCCCTGCCCCAGCATCTGGCGCCGCGCCAGCGCGTGTTGTGGGTGCGATTCGAGCCCCGGATAGCGCACGCGCGCGACCTTGGGCTGCGCCTCCAGCCACTGCGCCAGCGCCAGCGCGTTGCTGCAATGGCGCTCCATGCGCAGCGCCAGCGTCTTCACGCCGCGCAGCGCGAGAAAGCTGTCGAACGGCCCAGCGATCGCGCCCACCGCGTTTTGCAGGAACTCGAGCCGCTCGCGCCACTCCTTCTGGCGCGGCTCGGTGCCGACGACCGCGACACCGCCGATCACGTCGGAGTGGCCATTGAGGTATTTCGTCGTCGAGTGCACGACGATGTCGAATCCGAGTTCGAGCGGGCGCTGCACCCAGGGGCTGGCGAAAGTGTTGTCGGCCACCGCGATCAGGTTGTGCTCGCGCGCGATCTGCGCGAGCGCCGCGAGGTCGGCGAGCTTGAGCAGCGGGTTGCTCGGCGTCTCGACCCAAAGCACTCGAGTCTGCGGCGTGATCGCCGCGCGCAGCGCCTTCAGATCCGACAGATCGACAAACGAAAAGCGCGTTGCGGCGCTGCGCGTGCGCACGCGCTCGAACAACCGGTACGTGCCGCCATACAGGTCGTCGCTGGCGACGACGTGCGAGCCGGAGTCGACGAGTTCGAGCACGGTGGCGATCGCGGCCAGCCCGGACGCGAAAGCGAACCCCTGGGCGCCGCCTTCCAGATCGGCGACGCAGCGCTCGAAGGCAAAGCGCGTCGGGTTGTGCGAGCGGCCGTAGTCCAGCCCCTTGTGCACGCCCGGACTCGACTGCACATAGGTCGAAGTCGCATAGATCGGCGGCATGATCGCGCCCGTGCTGGGGTCGGGCGACTGCCCGGCGTGGATGGTGCGTGTGGCGAAGCTCTGTTTTGCAGCCACTGCAGTGTCCTTGTCACGTTTCATCATCGGGTCCTTCGCAAGTGGTTGAGCAGGTCGAAGCGCGTGATCAGGCCGTGAAAGCCGGCTGCGTCGGCAATGATGGCGACCAGCCCGCTGGCGAGCACACGCCGCAGCGTGGGCAGGTCGGCGCCGGGCGGCAAGGTCTGCAATGCCGTGCTCATCGCGCTGCGCACCGGCTGACTGTAGCGCGATGCGTCCTCCTGCACGTGCAGCAGCAGGTCCGATTCATCGATCACCCCGGCGAGCGCTCCCGCATCAAGCACCGGCAACTGCTGCACATCGGCCAGGCGCATGCGCTGGAACGCCGTGAGCAGCGTGTCCTGCGGACCCACGCTGACCACGCTGCCGTCTTCGGTGCGCCGCGCGATCAGGTCTCGCAGGTCGCCGTAGCGGCGTTGCTTGAGCAGGCCTTCGTCGATCATCCAGGCGTCGTTGTAGACCTTGCTGTGGTAGCGCGTGCCGGTGTCGCAGACGAAGCTGACCACGCGCAGCGGCCGGGTCTGCGCGCGGCAAAAGCGCAGCGCCGCGGCGAGCAGCGTGCCAGTGGACGAACCGCCGAGCAGCCCTTCGGCCTTGAGCAGCGCGCGCGCCGCGCCGAAGCTTTCGTCGTCGGGAATCGAATAGGCGTGCTTCACCGAAGTGAAGTCAGCGATGGTCGGCACGAAGTCTTCGCCGATGCCCTCCACCGCCCATGAACCCGGGGCACCGTGTTTGCCGGTGAGGATCAGGTCGCGCAGGATCGAGCCCACGGGATCGGCCAGCACGAACTCGAGCTGCGGTTGGACTCGCCTGAAGAAGTTCGACAGGCCCGTCAGCGTGCCACCCGAGCCGACGCCTACCACGATGGCGTCCAGCTCGTGGCCGCATTGCTGCCAGATTTCCGGGCCGGTGGAGGTCTCATGCGCGAGCGGGTTTGCCGGGTTGTTGAACTGGTCGGCGAAGAACGAACCCGGGATCTCCCTGGCCAGGCGCGCGGCGTAGTCCTGGTAGTAGTCGGGATGGCCCTTGCCCACGTCGCTGCGCGTCATGTGCACCTCAGCGCCCAGGGCCTTGAGGTGGAGCACCTTTTCGGTCGCCATCTTGTCAGGAACGACCAGCACGACACGGTAGCCCTTGGCACGCGCCACCAGGGCCAGGCCGAGCCCCGTGTTGCCGGCAGTGGCCTCGATCACGGTGCCGCCTTCGCGCAACCGCCCGTCGCGCTCGGCGGCTTCGATCATCGAGCGCCCGACGCGGTCTTTGATCGATCCCCCGGGGTTTTGCGACTCGAGCTTGAGCAAGAGCGTGCATCGGCCGGTGTCGATGCGAGTAATGGGGACCAGCGGTGTGTCGCCGATCAGGTCCAATACAGCGGGGTGTGGAGATTGCTTCATGCGCCAGTTATCGGAGCACAGCCAGTATCTGTCAACCCGAGCAGAGCGTGCGGTTTCGCCACATTCGGCACTATTGCCCTCGCAGCACCGCCGCGCTGGTATTCTTCTTCCGCACTCCGGCCGCGCAGTCGGCACTTTCCATGAAAGAAGAAGGTATCACCACCCGCATCGTGCACTCCGACCGCCACTTCGGTGTCGAGCATGGCGGCATCCACAAACCCGTGCACAGCTCGGTGCAATACGGCTTCGATCGCGCCGAAGACTTGATCGGCGTATTCCAGGGCACGTTGAAGAACCAGTTCAACTATGCGCGCCAGGGCACGCCCACCACGGCCGCGCTCGAAGCCCTGGTGACGAACCTCGAACAGGGCCGGGGCACGGTGTGTTTCGCCACCGGAATGGCGGCGCTGAGCGCGATGTTCTTCACATTGCTGCGCAGCGGTGACCACATCGTGTCGAGCCAGCATGTGTTCGGAAACACGAACAGCCTGTTCGGCACGCTGGGCGACCTGGGCATCGCGGTGAGCAAGGTCGACGCCAACTCTCCTGCCGCGATCGAAGCGGCGCTGCGGCCGAACACGCGCATGGTGTTCGTCGAGACCATCGCCAACCCCGGAACGCAAATCCCCGATCTCGCGGGCATCGGTGCGCTGTGCCGCGAGCGCGGCCTGCTCTATGTGGTGGACAACACCGTCACGTCGCCCGCGCTGTTCCGGCCGCGCAGCGTGGGCGCGGGGCTGGTCGCGAATTCACTCACGAAGACGATTGCCGGCCACGGCGCGGCGCTCGGCGGCGCCGTCACCGACACCGGCGAGTTCGACTGGAGCCGCTACCCGAATATCTTCGCCAACTACCGCCAGGGCGACCCCGCCGGCTGGGGTTTGCAGCAGATCCGCAAAAAGGGCCTGCGCGACATGGGCGGCTCGCTGTCCTCCGAACAAGCGCACCAGATCGGCCTGGGCGCCGAGACGATGACCTTGCGCGTCGCGCAAAGCAGTGCCACGGCGTTGACCCTCGCGCGCTACCTGCAGGCGCACGCCAAAGTCGCGGCCACGCACTACCCGATGCTCGAGACGCACCCGCAACACGCGCGCGCGCGCCAACTCTTCGGCGCCGGTTCGTGGCTGATGGCCTTCGAGCTGCGCGAGCCCGAAGCAATGCTCGCCGTGCTGAACCGGATGCGCCTGGCCATCAAGGCCACTGGCATGGGCGATACGCGCACCCTGGTGCTGCCCGCCGCGCCAACGATTTATTGGGAGATGGGCGCCGCAGCGCGCGCGCAGATGGGCATTGCCGAGGGGTTGATTCGGGTGTCGGTGGGCCTGGAAGACGCGCAGGACTTGATCGCCGATTTTCAGCAAGCGCTGGGCTGAGGCCGGACATGAGACAAGGACTGCTTCTTGGCGAGTTCCTGTACAAGGGTCGATGCGTCCCGCATCGACGCGGCCTGCAAGGCTGAGCGGTACTCCGATGCACTTCATCATGCGGCTGCACGCGCTCATGGCGATTGCCGCGTTGGCGCTGGCCGGCATGGCCGGCGCCGCCGCCATGGACCGCGCCCAGGCGCTGGCCGCGCTGAGCCACAGCGAAGCGCAGCAGCGCCGGGCCGGCGTGCAGCGCCTGGCCGAGATCGGCACCATGGCCGACGCGGACCGTCTGATCGGAACCCTGGCCGACGCCGACGCGCCGATGCGCGTCGTCACCGCAGCGGCGGTCTGGCAGATCTGGGGCCGCTCCAGCGACACCGCCATCGACAAGCTCTTCGCGCGCGGAGTCGAGCAAATGGAAAGCGCGCGACTGAACGACGCGCTGGCAACGTTCAGCGAGATCGTGCGCCGCAGGCCTGCCTTTGCCGAAGGCTGGAACAAGCGTGCCACGGTATATTTCTTGCTCGGGCGGCACGCCGAGTCGTTGAAGGACTGTGACGAAGTGCTCAAGCGCAACCGCAATCACTTCGGCGCCTTGTCGGGCGCCGGCCAGATTCATCTGCAGCTCGGCAATGCGCGAGAAGCGCTGGACTTCTTTCGCCGCGCCGTCGACGTGAACCCGGCCCTCGAGGGGCCGGCGAGCATGATTCCGCTGCTCGAGCAGGTCTTGCGCGACAAGGGCCAGAAGACGATTTGACGCCGCGGCGCCGCAACGGTGCCGCAACGTCGCTTCGCGCCCGACGCCCCGCACCCGCGCCGGGTCGGCCGCCCCGATCCGCGACGCAGTCGGGAACCTATCCCCACACCGATCGCGAATTCAGGGCCCTCTTCACTGCCTTTTTCCATGATCGCCGGCGCCCGATGGCTGGCCCAATCGGCTCTGGCGCCAGG
>JANNKM010000295.1:0-13659 GCA_031396305.1 Rhizobacter sp. | reverse complement strand
GAAGGCCAATTTCAAAGCAAGCTGAAGCACTCACAAACGACAAGAGAACAACGAACACACACGCATGGCGAAAGACGATGTCATTCAGATGCAGGGCGAGATTCTCGAGAATCTCCCCAACGCGACGTTTCGCGTGACGCTGGAAAACTCACATGTCGTGTTGGGCCACATCTCGGGAAAGATGCGTATGCACTACATCCGCATCCTGCCCGGCGACAAGGTGACAGTCGAATTGACGCCGTACGACCTGACGCGCGCACGCATCGTGTTCCGAGCCAAGTAGGGCCGGCCGGGGCGAAGAGTAGATACGAAGACAGACAGTGCTGAATGGTTGAAATGGACAGCAGGAGCAAACAATGAAAGTAGCCGCAACGGTGAAGAAGATGTGCCGCAACTGCAAGATCGTGCGCCGCAAAGGTGTGGTGCGCGTGATCTGCACCGATCCGCGCCACAAGCAGCGCCAAGGTTGAGTTCTTCCACTCGCGAACACCAGCGCACCCAGAACATTTGAAGGACGTTTATGGCACGTATTGCCGGCATCAACATTCCGCCCCACAAACACGCCGAGATCGGCCTGACTGCAATCTATGGCATTGGCAGAAGCACGGCGCAGAAGATCTGCACGCGCACGGGGGTACCGCTGGACCGCAAGGTCAAGGACCTGACCGATACCGATCTGGAAAAGATCCGCGAAGAAATCGGCCGGTTGACGATCGAAGGTGACTTGCGCCGCGAAATGTCGATCAACATCAAGCGCCTGATGGACTTGGGCTGCTACCGGGGGTTCCGCCATCGGCGCGGCCTGCCGGTTCGCGGCCAGCGCACGAAGACCAACGCGCGCACGCGCAAGGGTCCGCGCAGGTCCGGCGCGCTGGTGAAGAAAGCGGCGGCGTAAGCGTCTCCTGCCAAAGCGCCGCTCAGTAACGTATTCCTGAAAGTCATCATGGCAAAACCACCCGTCAACACCGCCGCGCAGCGCGTGCGCAAGAAAATTCGCAAGAACGTTGCGGACGGTATCGCGCATGTGCACGCGTCATTCAACAACACGATCATCACGATTACCGACCGCCAAGGCAGCGCGCTGTCCTGGGCGTCCAGCGGCGGGCAAGGCTTCAAGGGCTCGCGCAAGAGCACACCGTTCGCCGCCCAGGTGGCCGCCGAAACCGCGGGGCGCGCAGCACAGGAACAAGGCATCAAGAACCTAGACGTCCGCATCAAGGGCCCCGGCCCGGGGCGCGAATCATCGGTTCGTGCGTTGGCCGCCCTCGGGATTCGAATCAACTTGATCTCCGACGTGACGCCGGTGCCGCACAACGGTTGCCGTCCGCAAAAGCGCCGCCGGATCTGAACGTTTCTACGCGCGGCAGTGCTTAAGTGCGCTGCCCGCATCGCACGGGGGCCGCAAGGCCCCGACATTGAAGCCCACCGTCTGAGCGCACAACAACAACACTCGCCAGACTCGCGCAAGCCGTTCGATCGGCCTGCGTCAGACCGACAGAAGGAAACAACGTGGCACGTTATTTAGGACCCAAGGCGAAGCTTTCGCGGCGTGAAGGCACCGACCTCTTTTTGAAGAGCGCGCGGCGCCCGATCGGCGACAAGGCCAAGTTCGACAGCAAACCGGGCCAGCACGGCCGAAATTCCGGCACGCGCATGTCGGACTACGGCTTGCAGTTGCGCGAGAAGCAAAAAGTCAAGCGCATGTACGGCATCCTGGAGCGGCAGTTTCGCCGCTACTTCGCCGAAGCCGAGCGCCGCAAGGGCAACACTGGCGGCAACCTGCTGATGCTGCTTGAGTCGCGCCTGGACAATGTCGTTTACCGCATGGGCTTCGGTTCGACGCGCGCCGAAGCGCGCCAGCTCGTGTCGCACAAGTCGATCAGCGTGAACGGCGAAGTCGTGAACATCGCGTCTTACCTCGTCAAAGCAGGCGACACGGTCAGCGTGCGCGAGAAGGCGGCCAAGCAGTTGCGCGTGACCGACTCACTCAAACTCGCCGAGACGATCGGCATGCCGGGTTGGGTGCAGGTTGACGCGACGAAATGTCAGGGTGTCTTCAAGAAGCCGCCCGACCGCGACGAATTCGGTGCCGACATCAAGGAAGCGCTGATCGTCGAGCTTTACTCCCGATAACGGGCTCCACCGCTGCTGCGCATGCCGGGCGTGCACAGCGGATTTCCAGCCCGACACAGTCCATCAGCCTTATCGGTGTAACGAGCCGAGGGTATTGAGAGGAATGAGACTCAATGCAAACGAATCTGCTGAAACCCAAAGCCATCAATGTTGAGCCGCTCGGCGGCCACCGCGCCAAAGTCACGCTCGAGCCCTTCGAGCGCGGTTACGGTCACACGCTGGGCAATGCGCTGCGGCGCGTGCTCCTGTCTTCGATGGTCGGTTATGCGCCCACCGAAGTCACGATCGCCGGCGTGCTGCATGAGTACTCCACCGTCGACGGCGTCCAGGAAGACGTGGTGCACATCATGCTCAACTTGAAGGGCGTGGTGTTTCGGCTGCACAACCGTGACGAGGTGACACTGGTGCTGCGCAAGGAGGGCGAAGGCCCCGTGACCGCCGGCGATATCCAGACCCCCCATGACGTGGAAATCATCAACCCCGAGCATGTAGTGGCCAATCTTGCGCATGGCGGCAAGCTCGACATGCAGATCAAGGTTGAAAAGGGCCGCGGCTACGTGCCCGGAACGATGCGCCGCTACGGCGACGAGACCACGAAGTCGATCGGCCGCATCGTGCTCGATGCATCGTTTTCACCGGTGGCGCGCGTCAGCTACACAGTGGAGAGCGCCCGCGTCGAACAGCGTACCGATCTGGACAAGTTGGTGATGGAAATCGTCACCAACGGTGCCGTGACGCCCGAAGAAGCGATCCGCTCGTCGGAGAAGATCCTGGTCGAGCAGTTGGCGGTATTCGCCCAGCTCGAGGGCAGCGAAATCGCCGCATTCAGCGAGCCACAACAGCGCAGCACACAGTTCGACCCGATCCTGCTGCGTCCGGTGGACGAGCTCGAGCTCACGGTGCGGTCGGCCAACTGCCTGAAGGCCGAGAACATTTACTACATCGGCGACTTGATCCAGCGCACCGAAACCGAGTTGCTGAAGACGCCGAACCTGGGGCGCAAGTCGCTCAACGAGATCAAGGAAGTGCTGGCGTCGCGTGGGCTGACGCTTGGCGGCCGGCTGGAGAACTGGCCTCCGCAAGGTTTAGACAAACGATAGAAGTGGCCAGGAAATAGCCAATGACGGCGCTCGTCGCCGTCTTTCGATTCGGCGAAGCGTTCTCGCCGTCATCGGATACTTTGGGGTACGTGATAGCGTATCTCGGTGCACCCGGCAGTACCTGATACGGCTGCCGGCAAAACGTTAGAGAGAAAGGAAAGCACCATGCGTCACCGTCACGGGCTTCGTAAGCTCAACCGTACCTCCGAGCACAGGCTCGCGATGTTGCGCAACATGTGCAATTCGCTGCTGCTGCACGAGGCGATCAAGACCACCTTGCCCAAGGCCAAGGAACTGCGCCGCGTCGTCGAGCCGCTCATCACGTTGTCGAAGGAAGCCACGCTGGCAAACCGGCGTCTGGCATTCAACCGCACGCGCGACCGCGACATCGTCACCAAGCTGTTCAATGAACTGGGGCCTCGATACAAGGCCCGGCCCGGTGGCTATACGCGCATCCTGAAGATGGGCTTTCGCATCGGCGACAACGCACCGATGGCGTTTGTCGAACTCGTCGATCGACCCGAGCCCGTTGCGGCAGCGCAAGAGCCGGCAGACACCGCGACGACCTGACCCGCATCGCACTCACCGTTGGCGCAACGACTTCGAAAATGAAGGCGACACTCGACGTGAAGCTGCTAGAATTCGAAGCTCAGTCGCGAGGTGGAGCAGTCTGGTAGCTCGTTGGGCTCATAACCCAAAGGTCGCAGGTTCAAATCCTGCCCTCGCAACCAACGCATACAGGGCTTGGGCCAAAGCAAACGCCAACCGCAAGGTTGGCGTTTTGCATTGCGAAGACGGCAGACACATGGCTGAGGAATTCGACTACATCGTTGTCGGTGCTGGCTCCGCGGGCGCTGTGCTCGCCGGGCGCCTGAGCGAAGATCCGCAGACTCGCGTGCTGCTGCTCGAGGCCGGGCCCCCTGACCGGTCACTCTGGATCCATCTGCCGATCGGCTACGGCAAGACGATGTGGAGCAAGAAGTACAACTGGTGCTTCGAGACCGACCCCGAACCGAACATGAATGGGCGGCGCATCTACTGGCCGCGCGGCAAGACGCTCGGCGGCTCGAGCTCGATCAACGGCCTGATTTACATCCGCGGCCAGCGCGAGGACTACGACCACTGGGCTGCGCTCGGCAACGAAGGCTGGGGCTACGACGACGTGCTGCCCTACTTCGTCAAGTCAGAACGCAACCAGCGTGGGCTCAGCACCTATCACGGTGGCAACGGGCCGCTGGCGGTGTCGGACATCGAAGGCAAGGATGAGCTGATCGAGGCATTCATCGCCGGCGCCGGCCAATGCGGCGTGCGCCGAACCGAAGACTTCAATGGCGCGCAGCAGGAAGGCGCCGGCTACTACCAGCTCAACACCTGGAAGGGCTGGCGCTGCAGCACCGCCCAGGGCTATCTGAGGCCGGCCCGCCGGCGCGGCAACCTGCGCATCGAGACCGATGCCCACGTCGCCGGCATCACGATCGAGCAGCGTCGCGCCGTCGGCGTTCGCTACCAGCAGGGCGGCGCGATGAAGCTCGTGCGTTGTCGCGCAGAGGTGCTGCTCGCGGCCGGATCGATCCAGTCGCCACAGTTGCTCCAGCTTTCAGGCATCGGCGCAGCGCCCCTGCTGCAGAAGTTCGGCATCCCGGTCGTCCACGATTCGCCCGGTGTCGGCGAGAACCTGCAGGACCACCTCCAAATTCGTCTGATCTTCGAATGCAGCCGCCCGATCACGACCAATGACGCGCTCAACTCCTGGATTGGCAGGGCCAGGCTGGGCCTGGACTGGCTGATCCATCGCCGGGGGCCGCTCGCGGTCGGCATCAACCAGGGGGGCTGCTTCATGCGCGCGCTGCCGGACCAGGCCAAGACGCCAGACATCCAGTTCCACGTCGCCACGCTGTCGGCGGATATGGCAGGCGGCAAGGTGCATCCGTTCTCTGGCTTCACGATGTCAGTCTGCCAGTTGCGTCCCGAGTCGCGCGGCCACATCCGCATTCGTTCGACCGACCCGTTCGAGCCGCCCGAAATGCAGCCCAACTACCTCGCCACTGCGCTCGATCGCAGTACCGCGGTCGCCGCGGTCAGGGCGGCGCGTGCGATCGCCGCGTCACCGGCAATGCAACGCTACATCAAGCGCGAGGTCAAGCCCGGCGCGCAGGCCGTTGCCGATGCCGCGTTGCTCGAGTTCTGCCGCAACGACGGCGCGACGATCTTCCACCCGACCGGCACTTGCAAGATGGGCAGCGACCCGATGGCGGTGCTCGACTCGCGGCTGCGCGTGCGCGGCGTGGGAGGGTTGCGAGTGATCGATTGTTCGGCGATGCCGACCCTGGTCTCTGGCAACACCAACGCGCCGGCGGTGATGATGGCCGAGAAGGCTGTGGACATGATTCGCGAGGATGAGCGCCGGCGCGCCTGATTGCGGGGGCGATTTGCGGCGCCATACGTCGTTGTCGGCTCGTTGTGTGGCCCCGCCACACGCCTCGCTGATGTCGAACGTTCGGCCTAGTCTGGCACCGCAACTCGCCCCGGTGCAGGCCCGACCCAAAGCCCGACGGCTCCTAAGCCTGCCACACGCCGAAGCCGGCTTCTCGCAAACCGATCGCGAGTTCAACTTCCATCTCCCGGGCGGCTTCGTAGGGCATCGGGTTGTAGACCTCGAACAGCTCGGGCAAGAGGCGCACTCCGTACTGCTGCACGAACCGGTTAGCCTGAACGCCCGCCTTGTGCCGGTCGAAGCGAGTGTCGGGGTCCAGGCCCGTCATGCCCACGTAGACGAACGGTTTGGCGAATTGATGGTCCGGATTCGCCCTGCGAAAGCTCGGTTCGTTCCAGACGCGGTCCGACAACTCCACGACGTACACGTGGTGGCGGTGGGTGCGCTGGCGGGCGCTCACGACCCGCCAGGCCGCAACGGGCGAAAGAACTCCACGATCTCGCGCGCCAGCGCCTCGGGTTGCTCCATCGCCGCAAAATGCCCGCCTTTGGGCATCACGGTCCAGCGGCGAATGTCGGTATAGAGCTTTTCCGCCACCGAGCGCGGCGGACGCAGGATCTCGCGCGGAAACTCGGCGTAGCCCATCGGCAGCTGCACGCCGCCATCGGGAATCGGCCAGGGCCCATGCATGCGAGCGTAGTACGGCCAGAACGACGAGCCGATGGCGCCGGTGAACCAGTACAGGCCGATGTTCGCGAGCAGATGGTCCTTCGTGAAGATGCTTTCCACGTCTCCACCGCAATCTGACCAGGCGCGGAACTTCTCGACGATCCACGCGGCCAGGCCGGCCGGCGAGTCGCTCAAGGCGAAGGCGAGCGTCTGCGGCCGTGTGCCCTGAATCCACTGATAGCCCATTTCCTCTTTGAGCCACACCTCGAGTTCGCCGAGGAAATGCTGCTCCTCGGGTGTCTGGTTGACGAGCATCTTCGGGTCGCGCCGCACGGTCAGCAAGTTGACGTGGATGCCGATCAGCTTGTCGGCATGCGCATGGCCCAGGCGTGACGTGACGAACGCGCCCCAGTCGCCGCCCTGCGCCGCAAAGCGCGAGTAACCGAGCACTCCAGTCATCAGCTCGGCGAGGCAATCGGCGATCATCTCCAGACTGAAGCGCTCCTGCCCCGGCGCAAACGACAAGCCATAGCCGGGTAGCGAAGGCGTGACCACGGTAAACGCGTCCGCAGGGTCGCCGCCGAATCGCGCGGGATCGGTCAAGCGCGGAATGATGTCGAGAAACTCGAACACCGATCCCGGCCAGCCATGCGACAGCAGCAGCGGGTAGGGATTCGGCCCCTTGCCCGCGACATGCAGGAAATGCAGGTTGATGCCATGCAGAGGCACCTTGAACTGCGCAAATCCGTTGAGCCGAGCCTCCTGCGCGCGCCAGTCGAAGTGGCTGTACCAATACTCGACCAACTGTTTCATGTAGGCGACGTCGGAGCCGTAGGCCCAAGGCGCGCCGGGCGCCTGGTCGGGAAAGCGCGTGCGAGCAAGGCGCTTGCGCAAGTCGTCGATTGCGCTGTCGGCGATGCGCAGCTGAAATGACTGTGGAGCTTTTTCATGGCCAAAACCCTCCGATCTGCACGCCTGAATTGTCACGGGTGTCGGCCCGGCGCGTGGCACCTGCCCACGCACACTCAGAGACCCAATCTCGGCGCGGATTTGGTTGCAATTCTGGGTATCAATCGACCAATCGGTCGTGCATCCTTGCAGAGTTTCCGACCGGAGAGGAGTGGTTCATGATTTCAGTGGCGCGAGCGATCAAGCCTGCCGCAGTCGCCGCGCTCGCAGCGCTGGCGTTTGCCTGCGGCGGCGGGGGTACGCCGACGCAGCGGCTGCAAGGCAACTTGACCTTGTTGGCGGGCAATACCGCCGGCCCGGGCAACTTCGACGCGACCGGCCCTGCCGCGGGATTCTTCAACCCGAACGGATTGGCGAGCGACAGCTTCGGCAACATTTATGTGGCTGACACCGGGAGCCACACGATTCGCAAAGTCACGCCGGCTGGAGTGGTGAGCACCATCGCCGGAGTGTCCGGCCAGCCGGGCACTGCCGATGGCAGCGGGGCATCAGCGAGATTCAACAGTCCGGCCGGAATTGCCATCGACGCCTCGGGCAATCTGTATGTCGCCGACACCGGCAACAGCACGATCCGCAGAATTTCTATCACGGGCGACGTGAGCACGTTTGCCGGCGTTGGCAGCGAAGTCGGCAGCGTCGATGGCACCGGAGCGGCGGCCCGATTTGACGCGCCACGCGCCTTGGCAATTGATGGCTCGGGCAACATCTACGTGGCCGACAGTTCCGCCAACTCGATTCGCAGGATCACCACCCCCGGGGCTGTGGTAACGACGTTTGCGTCAGGATTCAACGTGCCTTCAGGTGTCGCCACCGATGCTGCGGGGAACGTCTACGTTGCCGATACTGAGAATCACTCCATTCGAACAGTCACGCCCGCTGGGGCCGTCAGCACCTTCGCTGGTACGGGGGTGCAAGGGTCAGCGGACCTTGCCGCCGCGAGCGCAACCTTCACCGGCCCGGCCGGCATCGCGGTCGTCGGCAGCGGGGCCAGTCGCATTGTTTACGTGGCAGACACTGGCAACAGCACGATACGCGCGATCGCAGGCGGGCAGGTGAGCACCTTGGCTGGAACGGCGCAGACCTTCGGCAGCACCGACGCCTCGGGCCCGGCAGCGAGTTTCCTGTTTCCGCACGGGCTTGCCGTTGACGTTGCGGGCAACCTCTACGCAGCCGACACAGGCAATCACACGATTCGAAGAATCACGCCGGCGGCGGGTGCCGCGAGCACACTGGCGGGTGCTGCACCGGTACAGGGCAGCAGCGATCTGGACGGCGCCGCGGCAAGCTTCCTCGGGCCCAGTGGCGCCACCACTGATCTGTCAGGCAATGTGTACGTCGCCGACAAGGGCAATCGGACCGTTCGCATCGTCTCTGTGGCCGGTACCGTCAGCACGCTCCCATTGACAGGCGGTGGGTTTGATCCCCAAGCCCGGCCGGAGGGAATCGCCGTGGACCTCGCGGGGAATATTTACGTGAGCGACGTCGGTGGCGCGATTTTCAAGATCCCACCCGCTCTGGCCGGTGCATCAACACGCGACATCATCACGCTCGCCGGCACGCTGGGCGTGGTGGGCAGTGCCAACGGGTCAGGTGCGTCGGCAACATTCAATGCGCCCGCTGGCATCGCCACCGACGCCGCAGGCAACATCTACGTCGCCGATTCCGGCAACGCGACGATACGCAAGATCACGCCGGCTGGCGATGTGAGCACCCTGGCGGGAACCGCGGGCACGATCGGCAGCCTCGACGGCGCCGGCGCTGCTGCGCAGTTTGCGCAGCCCACGGGCGTTGCCACGGACAGCGTAGGCAACGTCTACGTCGTCGATCGGGCCAACAATAACGTTCGCAAGATTACCCAGGCGGGTGTCGTGACGACGCTCGCCGGCCATTCCCTCGCGCCCGGCAGCGCCAACGGCGCCGGCCCTGGCGCAACGTTCAACCAGCCGCGTGGCATCGCGGTGGATGGCGCGGGCAACGTCTACATCGCCGACACCAATAACTACACCATTCGAGCCGTCACGCCCGGGGGCGTGATCAGCACCATTGCCGGCACGCCGGGCAGGCGTGGGTTCTCGGCGGGCGCGGTACCCGCAACCCTGGCAGACCCCATCGCGATTGCAATTGGCGGCAGGGCGATCTACATCATCGTGAACAACGGCGTGGTGGTGGCGCAGTAAGGTGCGAGTGTTACCACACGCAGCGATACGAGCGCGGTCCTCGGCCTTGCCGCCGGCCCACATTCGCGCGAAGCGCGAATGTGGGCACGAAACCGCAAAGGCGGGCGCAGACGGATTCTCAGACCTTACTTGCCGTAACCAACGACTTACGTCGCGTTAAGGGTCCGGCAAGGAAGTTCCGATAGCCTCGCGCTTCGGACGAATTGCCATCGCGCTCGACCAATCCTTCGCAACACGTTTCCCGCTTTTCGCGGGCAACTCCAAAACCTAGACGGACACCGATGAACGCAGTCACTGCCGATACCGCTGCGGCGCAAGCAGGTCGCAGCCAGGGCTCGGGCAAGTCTTCAATGAAGGAATCTGGCGGCGCTTCGCGGGAACTGCTTGTCTATGCGCTGCTGACGTTGCTGACGCTTTCGGCCTGGCTCATCAGTCGTTCCGGCCTGTACACCTCTGGCGACGACGTGGGCTACTGGCTGGGTGTGGCCGGCGGCGTGATGATGCTGTTGCTGCTCATCTATCCACTGCGCAAGCACTTTCGAGTCTTCCACAACTGGGGTCGGGTGAAGTTTTGGCTCTGGCTGCACATGGTTCTGGGAATTGGCGGACCGCTACTGATCCTCGTGCACGCACAATTTCGCGTCGGCTCGCTCAACGCCTCGATTGCGCTGTACAGCATGATCATCGTCGCGATCAGCGGCGTGATCGGCCGCTTTTTCTATCAGCGCGTGCACAGCGGGCTGGACGGCCAGCGCGCCGACCTGCGTGAACTGCAAGTGCGTGCCGGTTTCGACCAAAGCGAGGCGGTATCCAAACTGCAGTTTGCGCCGAACGTCGAAGAACGCTTGCAAGCGTTCGAGCAGCATGAACTGAAGGCTGCACCCACCTGGGCCACACATCTGCGCCAGGTCACCTGGCTGCCGATCAAGATGCGCATGACCTACTGGATCTGCGCTTACCAATTGCGTAAACCCTTGCGACATATTGCCGAACGCAAGGGCTGGGACGAAGCAGGATTGGCGCAACGCGAGCGCCTGGCCCGTAAGCTCGTGCGCCGCTATCTGGGTGCCGTGGTGCGCATCGCGCACTACACCGCTTACGAACGCGTCCTCTCGCTATGGCACCTGGTGCATATCCCCTTCGTCTACCTGCTGCTTTTCAGCGCGATCGCGCACGTGGTGGCAGTTCACCTCTATTGAGTCAGGGGCTTGGGTGAGCGCCTGGGCACGACTGTCAGCCCTGGGTGCAAGTTGTCGCATCGTTGGGGGCCTGCTTCTTGCACTGTGCCTTGGCTTGTCCACGGCAGCGCATTCGCAGGGCATTGAATCGGTGCTGTCGCCGGGCAAGCTGATTCAAGGCCACGCGAAGACCGAGAACGACTGCAACGCCTGTCACGTCAAGTTCGATCGCAATGCCCAGGACGGCCAGTGCCTGGCCTGCCACAAGGATGTCGGCGTCGACATGCGCAATGGTTCGGGCTACCACGGGCGGCTCAAGCCGCAGATGTGCCGCACTTGCCACACCGACCACAAAGGCCGCGACGCGAAGATCGTGCTGCTCGATGAGAAGCAGTTCGATCACGCGCTGACGGACTTCGCGCTGCGCGGAAAACACCAGAAAACAGAGTGCGCGAAGTGCCATGTTCCGCAGAAGAAGTACCGCGATGCGGCGCTCGAATGCAATGCCTGCCACAAGAAGGACGACGTCCACAAAGGCGGCCTCGGGCCGAAGTGCGCCGACTGCCACACCGAGGAGAGCTGGAAGGAATTCAAGTTCGACCACTCCAAGACGCGTTTCGATCTGACCGGGAAACACGCAGACGTGAAATGCGTTGATTGCCACAAGAACAACAAATACAAAGACACGGTTCGCACCTGCATTGGCTGCCACAAGAAGGACGACGACGGCGCGAAGGGCCACAAGGGCTTGTACGGTCAGAAGTGCGAGAGCTGCCACGGCACGAAGGCATGGAAGCCGAGCAACTTCAATCACGACAAGGACACGAAGTACTCCTTGCTCGGCAAACACAAGGCGACGGCGTGCAAGGACTGCCACACCGGCCACCTGTACAAGGACAAGGTCAGCCAGGAGTGCTACGCGTGCCACAAGAAGGACGACAAGCACAAGGGTTCACTCGGCAAGGCCTGCGGCGAATGCCACACCGAGGTCGGTTGGAAAGAGCGTGCCAAGTTCGACCACGACAAGACGGACTTCCCGCTGCTTGGCAAACACGCCAAGGTCGAGTGCAAGGACTGCCACAAGAGCACCAACTTCAAGGAAGCGCCCAAGGAGTGCATCGGCTGCCACCGCAAGGATGACAAGCACGAAAAGACGCTGGGCGAGAAATGCGGCGACTGCCACAACGAGCGCGACTGGAAGTCCACGCAAGGGCGCTTCGATCACGGCCGGACGAAATTTAAGCTGCGTAACGCCCACGCATCAGAAAAGGTCAAATGCAACGCCTGCCACAAGGACCTGCGCAGCTTCCGCAAGACACCGCTGGACTGCTACAGCTGCCACAAGAAGGACGACAAGCACGAGGGCCAGCAGGGCAAGGCCTGCGAGAAGTGCCACAACGATGTGTCATGGAAAGTCGACTCCTTCGACCACGCACGCACCCATTTCCCTCTGACTGGGCGCCATTTGATCGCGAAGTGCAAAGACTGTCATGTGACGCCGCGTTACCTCGACGCGCCGCGTGACTGCTATGGTTGCCACAAGAAGGACGACAAGCACAAGCTCAAATTCGGTGAGCGCTGCGAGTCATGCCACAACACACGCGCCTGGTCGGTCTGGGACTTCGACCACGACAGGCGCACCAAATTCAAGATCGACGGCGCGCACCGCAAGGTCACTTGCGAGGCGTGCCACAAAGAGCTTGCTCCGAAGGGTAAGGACGCCGCACCGATTGGCGCCAACTGCGCCGAATGCCACCGCCGGGACGATGTTCACGACGGGCAGTTCGGCGCGAGGTGCGATCAATGCCACACGACGACTGACTGGAAGAAGATCATGAACCGCAGGCAAGTTCACGTTGATCCGCCGGGCGATTCGGGTTGGACGATTGCCACGCTGTTCGGGCAAGCCAGTCGATTCAATCGCCGCGCCGAAGCGAACAAGAACGTCTCCGAAGGACTCCCACCATGAACTCCACACGTCGCTGGTCAGTGGTCACATGGCATTTCTGGCGCTGGTTGGGCGCCGTGGTGATGGCGGGCGTCGTGTCGGGTGCCTTTGCCCAGGCAGCCACGGGCAGCTTCGACCACCTCAAGGCGGGTTTCGCGTTGACAGGGACGCACATCGCTCAGCGCTGCGAGTCCTGCCATCAGCTGGGCGTGTTCAAGGGCACGCCGCGCGACTGCGCGAGTTGCCATACAGCGGGAACGCGGCTGTCGCGCGCCAACGTCGTCAGGCCCGACAAACACATCCCCACGCAACTGACCTGCGACTCTTGCCACAACACGCAGGCCTTCACCGGAGCCAGGTTCACCCACGCTGGCGTGGCCGTCGGAAGCTGCGCCACTTGCCACGCTGCCGGCCTGGCTACGGCCAAGACGCCAGGACACATCGTCACGTCCGCTTCATGCGACTCCTGCCACCGCACGACGGCGTGGCGACCGGCGTCGACCTTCAATCACGTCGGCGTGGCTGCAGGAACCTGCGCCACCTGCCACGGCGTCACTGCGAAGGGCAAGACTGCGCTGCACATTCCGACTTTCGTGCCCACGTCGATGCCTTCGTGCGACACCTGCCACCGCAGTGGCTTCACCTCGTTCCTGCCGGCGCGGTTCCACGCCAGCGTCGCGGTGAGCGCGTCATGTGTCACGTGCCACACCGGCGGCTTTTCGCGTGCCGTGGGCAAACCCAACACGCCGGTGCACGCGAACGTGACGGTGTGCGAGAGCTGCCACAAGTCCACCGTGAGCTGGGCAGGCGCGAGGGTCGATCACAGCGGATTCACTTCGCAGACAAATTGCGCGAGTTGCCACGACGGGAGAACCGCCACCGCCAAGGTGACGAACCACATTCCAGTCGGTACGACGAATTGTCTGAGCTGCCACACCACGACGGCGTGGAACCCATCGTTCTGGAACCATACGCAGATCACGCCGTTGCCGGCTTGTGCGACCTGCCACACGGGCCAGTTCCTGTCTGCCGTGGGCAAGTCGGCGGGCCA
>JANNKM010000288.1:0-9067 GCA_031396305.1 Rhizobacter sp. | reverse complement strand
GGCCGCACTTCGATATGGCGCTGATGCGCTGGGTTTTGGCGATGCTGCGCAACTGCACCACGGCACGCTACAAGGTCAACAAGGGTCGCATGGTGCGCCTGGCCGAGTACAGCCGTGACTGCCTGATCGAGCTGCGCGCCCAGACCGGCATCGAATACGAGCAGCGCACGCAGGGCACGCTGCAACTGTTTCGCACGCAAAGACAATTCGACGCCAGTGCCGCCGACATGGGCGTCCTGCGCGAGTACGGCGTGGCCCACGCGCTGCTTGACGCCGCAGGCTGCCTGAATCATGAACCGGCATTGGCGCATGTTCGCGACAAATTCTTCGGCGGCCTGCACTTGCCAGGCGACGAAACCGGCGACTGCTTCAAGTTCACGCAAGCGCTCGCCGCGATGGCCGCGCAGCACGGCGTCAAGTTCCGCTATGGGGTGCGCATCGATCGCCTGCTGCACGTGGGCGGGCAGGTTCACGGTGTGGCCACCGCGACGGCCACGGTAAAGGCTGACGCCACGCTCGTCGCGCTGGGCAGCTACTCGCCGTTGCTGCTCGCCCCGCTGGGCATTTCGCTTCCTGTCTATCCGGTGAAGGGCTATTCGATCACGGTGCCGATCACGGACCCGAGCGGCGCGCCGGAATCGACGGTGATGGATGAAACGCACAAGGTCGCCGTGACGCGCCTGGGCGAGCGCATTCGAGTCGGCGGTACCGCCGAGCTGGCGGGTTACGACCTGCGCCTGCACGACACACGGCGCCGCACGCTCGAGCATGTCGTGACCGATCTGTTTCCGGGCGGTGGTGACGTGGCGCGCGCCGAGTTCTGGTGCGGTCTGCGTCCCATGACACCCGACGGCACGCCGCTGCTCGGGTCCGCCGGGCCACGCGGCCTGTACCTGGCCACCGGCCACGGCACGCTGGGCTGGACCATGGCCGCGGGCACCGGGCGCGTGATGGCCGATGTGATCGGCGGGCGAGCGCCGCAAATCGACATGAAGGGGCTGACGCTCGCACGCTTTCGACGCGCCACCTGAACCTGGCACGATTCAGCGCAAAGGTTTCTGCATGCCCACGAACGACGTCCGCGCACCGATGGCGTGTACCGTGATCGAGCTGCACGCGACGGCGGGCGCCCAGGTGCGTGCCGGCCAGATTCTGATCGTGCTCGAGGCGATGAAGATGGAACACGTGCTGCACGCTGAGGTTGACGCGCTCGTGTTGGACGTCGCGGTGCGACCGGGAGAGACGGTGGCACAAGGCGATCTGTTGTACCGGCTCGCGCCGCGATCGTCCCTGGCGCCGGTGCCCGACGGTCCTGCCAGCTCGGCGGGCAGCCCTGCGGTGCCGGCCGCGCCCCCGGGCCGTGGCGCCCTGCGCGCCGACCTCCAGGAGGTGCTTGCGCGCCACGACTGCACGCTCGACGCGCAGCGCGCCGACGCCGTCGCGAAGCGGCATGCACGCGGCCAGCGCAGCGCGCGCGAAAACATCGCCGACTTGTGCGACCCTGGTAGTTTTGTCGAATACGGTGCGCTTGCACTGGCCGCACAGAGTGCGCGCCGCAGTCACGACGACCTGGTGCGCAATACGCCGGCGGACGGCATGGTGACCGGAATCGGCAGCGTCAACGCGGCACGTTGGGGCGAACAGGCCTCGCGCTGCGTCATCCTCGCCTACGACGCAACCGTGCTCGCCGGCACGCAGGGGTTTCGCAACCACCAGAAGACAGACAGGCTGCTGGGCATCGCGGCGCGCCAGGGGCTGCCGGTCGTGCTGTTTGCCGAAGGCGGCGGCGGGCGGCCCGGCGACACCGACATGGCAACCGTCGCCGGCTTGCACGTCGGCACGTTCGGCGCGTACGCGCGCCTGAGCGGCAAGGTGCCGATCGTCGGCATCGTTTCCGGTCGTTGTTTCGCCGGCAATGCCGCGCTGCTGGGCTGCAGCGACGTGGTCATCGCCACACATGACAGCAACATCGGCATGGGTGGCCCGGCGATGGTCGAAGGCGGCGGTCTGGGCGTGTTCACGCCCGAACAGATCGGTCCGAGCCAGGTGCAGTCGCGCAATGGCGTGATCGATGTGCTGGTGGACGACGAAACCTCGGCTGTGGCCGTGGCACGCCGCTATCTCGCCTACTTTCAAGGTCATGCCTCGGCACCGGCCGAGGCCATCTGGTCTGCGGCAGACCAGACCGCGATGCGCGAAGCGCTGCCTGAGAACCGCGTGCGCAGCTACGACATGCGTCGCGTGATGCAACGGCTCGTCGACATCGATTCGCTGCTGGAGCTGCGCGCAGGTTTCGGTGCGGGCATCTTTACCGCGCTGGCTCGCATTGAAGGCCGTGCCGTGGGCCTGATGGCGAACAACCCGGTGCATCTGGGCGGCGCGATCGACGCCGACGCCGCGGACAAGGCCGCGCGCTTCATGCAGTTGTGCGATTCGTTTGGCCTTCCCCTGATCAGCCTTGTCGACACGCCCGGTTTCATGGTCGGCCCGGAAATCGAAACCCGAGCCCAGGTGCGCCATGTGAGCCGCATGTTCGTCGTCGGCGCGCAATTGAGCGTGCCGTTGCTCGCCGTGGTGCTGCGCAAGGGTTATGGCCTGGGCGCGATGGCGATGACGGGCGGCAGCTTTCACTCAGCGCTCGCCATCGCCGCGTGGCCGAGCGGCGAGTTCGGCGGCATGGGGCTGGAAGGCGCCGTGCGCCTGGGCTACCGCAAGGAACTCGACGCGCTGCCGGCGGGGCCGCAGCGCGACGCGCTGTACGAGGACCTCGTGGCCAGGCAATACCGCGCCGGCAAGGCGATCAACATGGCCTCGACGTTGGAGATCGACGCCGTGCTTGACCCGGCGAAGACGCGCGAGTGGCTGGCACAGGGGCTGGCCGCTGCGCCGCGCACCGCGGGCAGCCGGCGCTTCATCGATCCCTGGTAGGGCTTTGCGCCTTCAATGCCAAGGCCCGTTCGTACAGAGCGTTGCGCGGACTCGAACTCAACTTCGCGGCCAGCGCCACAGCCTGCTTGAGCGGCAGTTCGGCGAGCAGTGTCTGCAGCAGCGCGTCGTCGCGCACTTGCTCAGGTGCGCCGGTGGCTGTCGGCAGGGCATGGACCACCACGACGAATTCGCCACGCAAGCGGTTCGGGTCGCCCGCCAGCCAGCCGGGAAGATCGGCTGCGGGCAAGGTGGTCACCGTCTCGAACTGTTTGGTCAATTCACGCGCCACCGTCACGTGCCGCGCGCCGCACGCTGACGCCAGCGCAGCTGCCAACGGTTCGATGCGATGCGGCGCCTCGAACAGCACTTGCGTGGCAGCGGACACGCCAACTGCCGCGATCCAGCGCGACCGCGCCTCGCCGCGCGACGGCGCGAATCCGAGGAACACGAAGCCTTCGCCCAGTGCATCGCCCGCGACGCTGAGCGCTGCGGCCACGCTGCTCGCACCGGGCACAGGAACGCAGCGCCATCCGGCGTCGCGCGTGGCAGCGACGAGCAGTGCGCCGGGATCGCTCACCGCGGGTGTGCCGGCGTCGCTGACGTAAGCGATGCGTTCGCCAGCGGCCAGGCGCGCGATCACCGCCGCGGCACCTTCGCGCTCGTTATGCTGGTGCAATGCCAGCAGCGGTTTCGCCAACCCCAGGCTTTGCAGCAAGCCCGACGTGTGGCGCGTGTCCTCGCACGCGATCGCATCGACCAGCGACAGAACGTGGATCGCGCGCAAACTCAGGTCGGCGAGGTTGCCGATCGGCGTGGCGACGACGTACAGTGTGCTTCGCGGGTAGTCCTGCCCGCCCGCGGCTGCAGTGGCCGCTTGAAGCATCAGCGAAGCAATCGGTGTGGCCATGGCAATGGGGGCGACGCGAGGAATGTCGAAAGAGCGGGGTGACGCCGGCGAAGCGCAAGCGCTGGCGCATCTGCTGCAACAAGGCCTGAGCCTCGTGCGGCGCAATTATCGAGTCGCGCGCGGCCCACGAGCGCGCGCAGGCGAAATCGACCTCATCATGCGCGATACCGATGGCACCTTGGTGTTCGTCGAAGTACGAAGCCGCGCCCAGCCTTCACAAGGCGGCGCCGCCGCGAGCGTGGGCAGCGCCAAGCAACGCAGCATCGTCTTCGCGTCGCAGCATTTCCTGAACAGCCTGCGCACACTGCCCCCCTGCCGGTTCGACGTGGTGGCGATCGACGCCGGCCGTGTCGAATGGTTGCGCGGTGCATTCGACGCGCAATCACCCCTGCGCTGAACGCGGCGATGCGCCAAGGGCTCGGCGTGCCCGGTGACATATCATTGCCGAACATGCTCGAGCAGCGAATCCAGCAACAGTTCTTCGACAGCGCCGACTTGAAATATGCGGCAGCCGAAATACTCGCCCGGCCGATTGCGCATGCGGTCGCAGCCATCGTCGGCTGCATCACGGGTGGTGGCAAGGTGCTGGCGTGCGGCAACGGCGGCTCGGCGAGCGACGCACAACACTTCGCGGCTGAATTCGTCGGCCGCTTCGAGCGCGAGCGTCCCGGCCTGGCGGCAATTGCACTGACCACGGACACATCGATCATCACGGCCATCGGCAACGACTACTCTTTTGATGCGATCTTCGCCAAGCAGGTCGAGGCCCTCGGCGCGCCGGGCGACGTGTTGCTTGCCCTCAGCACCAGCGGCAATTCAGCGAACGTCGTCGCCGCCGTGCATGCCGCACACGCCAAGGAAATGAGCGTGGTGGCGCTGACCGGACGAGGCGGCGGCAGGATTCGCGCGCTGCTGCTCGATACCGACGTCCACATCTGCGTGCCGCATGAGCGCACGGCGCGCATCCAGGAAGTGCATATCCTATCGCTGCACTGCCTGTGCGACGCGGTGGACAACCAGCTCTTGGGCGAACAGGAGAACCCATGACAACACTCTCACTCCGCAGCGTCGTGCTGACCCTGGTCGTGGCACTCGGTTCTTCACATCTTGCGGGGTGCGCGGCGTTGCTTGTCGGCGGCGCGGTCGTCGGCGGGACGATGGTCGTCACCGATCGACGCAGCGCCGCAACCCAGCTGGAGGACCAGCTGATCGAGAGCAAGGCCGCCTCGAGGGTTCGCGAAATCGTAGGCGACCGCGGCAAGGTCACGGCGACCAGCTACAACCGCCTGGTATTGCTGACAGGCGATGTGGTCACCGAGTCCGACAAGGGCGCCGTGGAACAGGGCGTCGCACGCGTGGACAGCGTTCGATCAGTCGTGAATGAACTGGCCGTGGCGGGGTCGGCGTCACTCAGCGCACGCTCCAACGATCTCTTGCTGTCGGCCAAGGTCAAGGCGAGCATCGTCGATACGAAAGGGCTCTATGCCAATTCGATCAAGGTGGTCACGGAACGGGGCGTGGTCTTCTTGCTGGGCCGCGTGACGGAGCAAGAAGCTACGCAGGCGGCCAACGTGGCACGCGGTGTCACCGGCGTGGTCAAGGTCGTGCGCGTGTTCGACATCCTGACGGAGACCGAGCTCGCTGAACTCCAGCCTAAGGCCGCGCCCAAGTAGGGCTCGCTGATCGCTCTACCGCAGCCGCTTGACGAGGCTCGAAGTGTCGAGCCGGTTTTCGCCTTGCGCTTGCAGATCGGCATAAAACTGGTCGACGAGAGCGGTCACGGGAATGCGCGCGCCGTTGCGCCTGGCTTCGTCCAGCACGAGGCCCAGGTCCTTGCGCATCAGGTCCACCGCGAACCCGAAGTCGAACTTGCCGTCAACCATCGTCGGACCTCGGTTCTCGAGTTGCCAGCTTTGGGCAGCGCCCTTGCCGATCACGTCAAGCACCAGCTTCATGTCCAACCCGGACTTCTCGCCGAAGGCAATCGCTTCCGCCAGGCCTTGCACCAACCCCGCAATCGCCGTCTGATTGACCATCTTTGCCAGCTGCCCGGCGCCACTGGCGCCGATGCGTGTGACCGCCTTGGCAAATGCCAGCGCCACCGGGCGCATCGCCTCAAATGCGGCGGCGTCGCCGCCGCACATCACGGTCAAGGTGCCGTTGACAGCACCAATGTTGCCCCCGGAGGCAGGAGCGTCGATGAAACTCACGCCGCGCGCCAGCGCCAACGCGCTGAGATCACGGGCCACTGCCGCCGAAGTGGTGGTGTGGTCGGCGATGACTGCGCCTCGTTTCATCGCGATCAAGGCGCCGCTGTCGCCAAGCACAACACTGCGCAAATCGGCATCGTTGCCGACGCAGGAAAAAACGATGTCCGCGCCCTCGGCGGCGGATCTTGGTGTGGGCGCCATTGAGCCGCCATACTCGGCCACCCACGCCTTGGCTTTCGCCGCGGTGCGGTTGTAGACGGTGACGTGGTGGCCGGCACGCGCCAAATGCCCGGCCATCGGGTAGCCCATCACGCCCAGGCCGATGAAGGTGACGCGGCGCGGTGCGCCGGCGTCATAGGTTCTGCTCGGCATGCTCGCGCTTTCAGATGATGCTCATGTGCTCGGTGCCGGCGGCCAGATCCTGGCTGCGCGCGCGCTGGCTGTGCAGCTTGATTTGCAGCCGCAGGTCGTTCACCGAGTCGGCATTGCGCACGGCGTCGTTGTAGGTGACCAGATTGTTCTCGAAGAGGTCGAACAAGGCTTGGTCGAATGTCTGCATCCCCAGTTCGCGCGAACGTTTCATCAGTTCCTTGATTTCCGTCACCTCGCCCTTGTTGATCAGGTCCGAGATGAGCGGCGTATTCAGCAGGATTTCCACCGCGGCGACCCGGCCCTTGCCCTCTTGGCGCGGCAGCAGGCGCTGCGAGATCAATCCCTTGAGGTTGAGCGCCAGGTCCATGAGCAATTGCGGCCGGCGCTCCTCGGGGAAGAAGTTGATGATGCGGTCCAGCGCCTGGTTGGAACTGTTGGCGTGCAGCGTGGCCAGGCACAGGTGGCCGGTTTCGGCGAATGCCACGGCGTGTTCCATGGTCTCGCGATCGCGAATCTCGCCCATCAGTATGACGTCGGGCGCCTGGCGCAGCGTGTTCTTGAGTGCCTGTGCCCAGCCGTCGGTGTCGATCCCGACTTCGCGCTGGGTGATGATGCAGTTCTTGTGCATGTGCACGAACTCCACCGGGTCCTCGATCGTGATGATGTGGCCGTAGGAATTTTCATTGCGGTGATCGACGATTGCCGCGAGCGACGTGCTCTTGCCCGATCCGGTGGCGCCGACGAAGATCACCAGGCCGCGCTTGGTCATCGCCACGTCCTTCAGAACGTGTGGCAGGTTCATGCTATCGATCGTCGGCAGGATTGCCGGAATGGTTCTGAGCACCAGGCCCACGTGGCCTTGCTGAATGAACGCGTTCACCCGAAAACGGCCGACACCTTGCGGCGCGATCGCGAAGTTGCATTCCTTCGTCTTCTCGAATTCCGCCGCCTGCTTGTCGTTCATCACGGAACGCGCCAGAGCCATCGTGTGCGCGCCGGTGAGCGGCTGCGGCGAGACCTTCGTTACTTTGCCGTCCACCTTCACGGCCGGGGGGAAGTCCACGGTGAGAAACAGGTCCGACCCCCCGCGCGATATCATCAGCCGAAGCAGGTCGTTGACGAACTTGGAGGCTTGGTCTCTTTCCATTTTGGTGTCCTGTGTGTCATTGGGCCGATGGCCCTTGGCCTAGATCAGCCGGGGAAGTTTTCCGGGAACTTCGCCTTGGTGCGGGCCTCCGCCGGCGTGACGACGTTGCGGCGCACGAGGTCGGCGAGGTTCTGGTCGAGCGTCTGCATTCCCATGTTGTTGCCGGTCTGGATCGACGAATACATTTGCGCCACCTTGTTCTCCCGGATCAGATTGCGGATCGCAGCCGTGCCGAGCATGATCTCGTGGGCGGCGACGCGCCCGGATCCGTCCTTGAGTTTGCACAGCGTCTGCGAAATCACCCCGACCACGGACTCGGACAGCATCGCGCGCACCATTTCCTTTTCCGCAGCGGGAAAGACGTCGACGATGCGGTCCACCGTCTTTGCCGCGCTCGATGTGTGCAGCGTGCCGAACACCAGGTGCCCGGTTTCCGCTGCGGTCAACGCCAGCCGGATCGTCTCGAGGTCGCGCATTTCGCCCACCAGAATCGCATCCGGATCCTCGCGCAACGCAGAGCGCAGCGCGTTGGCAAAGCTTAAGGTGTGCGGGCCGACCTCACGCTGGTTGATCAGGCACTTCTTCGACTCGTGAACGAATTCGATCGGATCTTCGACGGTCAAGACGTGGCCGAACTCGTTCTCGTTGAGGTGGTTCACCATCGCTGCCAGGGTCGTCGACTTGCCGGAACCCGTCGGGCCGGTGCACAGCACCAGGCCGCGTGGCTTCATCGCCAGTTCGGCAAATATCTTGGGGGTGTTCAACTGCTCGAGGGTCAGAATTTTTGAAGGTATCGTCCGGAACACCGCGCCGGCGCCCCGGTTCTGATTGAAGGCATTCACCCGAAACCGCGCCAGACCCTGGATCTCGAATGAAAAATCGCATTCCAGCGCCTCTTCATAGGCCTTGCGCTGCGAGTCGTTCATGATGTCGTACACCATGTCGTGGACCGACTTGTGGTCCAAGGCGTCGACGTTGATCCGGCGCACGTCGCCGTGCACCCGGATCATCGGCGGCAGTCCTGCCGACAAGTGCAGGTCAGAGGCCTTGTTCTTGACCGAAAACGCTAGCAGCTGGGTGATGTCCATGACGTTCCGAGGTGAATATCGAGGGGTTCGGCGCATCGAGCGCCGGGCGCCGCGCCGACGCGATACTCTCGATGAATTATGGCGATGATCGCAGACAACATCGGCACGGTTCGGCGCCGCATGAACGACGCTTGCCTGGCCGCAGGCAGGCCCGTGCAAAGCGTCACGTTGCTGTGCGTGAGCAAGACGGCGCCCGCCGCTGCGGTGCGCCATGCCCACGAGGCTGGCGAATGCCACTTCGGCGAGAACCACGCGCAGGAGGGCTTGGCAAAGATCGACGCGCTGGCTGACCTGCGAAGCCGCCTGATATGGCACATGATCGGCCCGATCCAGACCAACAAGACCCGGCTGATCGCCGAGCATTTCGATTGGGTGCACTCCCTCGATCGGATCAAGGTTGCGCAGCGCCTGGCCG
>JANNKM010000279.1:0-4704 GCA_031396305.1 Rhizobacter sp. | reverse complement strand
CGACGTTCTCCGACGGGCACAGCACGGGCATCTACTCCTGGGAGTACCTGCACTGGCTGGGCACGAACCGCGACTCGCTGTGGCAGGAATACCTGACGCGCATGACAGAGGCTGGCGCAAGCCGCGAACCTGGCGCCGCGCCGTTTGAGCAGAGGGCGAAATCGAAATAGCGCAAGCGTCTCCTCGGCCTGCGCTGCCCATGGGGTCTGCGAAAGGGCCCGCGCCCGCGCTGTTTGATGCGGTGTTCATCAGTCCGTATGAGCTGGGGCGCCAGCCGTTTGCCCTGGCCGAACCTGCCGCGCTGCTGAAGCGCGAGGGGTTTGCGGTGCGCTGCCTTGACCTTTCATTGCAAAAGCTCGATCCCGAGGTCCTGCGCGATGCGCGCCTGGTGGCGATCCACGTGGGCATGCACACCGCGACGCGCATCGCCGTGCAGGCCCTGCCCCGCATCAGGGCCCTCGCGCCGCACGCGCACCTGTGCGTTTACGGCCTGTACGCCCCGATGAACGAGGCACTGCTGCGCGAGATGGGCGTCGGCACGGTGCTGGGTGGGGAGTCGGAGCCCGCGCTGCTGTCGCTGGCTCAGCGCCTGCGCGACAGCGCGGGCGCGCCAGTCTTGCAGCGTGAGCCGGTCATCAGCTTGGGCAAAGTAGCGTTCGCGATGCCCGACCGCAGCAGCCTGCCGGCTCTCGAACGCTACGCGCACCTGGTGCTGCCCGACGGCTCCACCCGCATCGCGGGCTTTGCCGAAGGCACACGGGGCTGCAAGCACCTGTGCAGGCATTGCCCCGTGGTGCCGGTCTACCAGGGAACGTTTCGCATCGTCCCGGCTGAGGTGGTGCTGCAGGACATCGCACAACAGGTCCGCGCCGGGGCGACGCACATTTCATTCGGCGACCCGGATTTCTTCAATGGCCCCACGCATGGCATGAGGCTGGCGCGGGCGCTGCACGACGCGTTCCCCGGCGTGACGTTCGACGCCACCATCAAGGTCCAGCACCTCATCAATCACGCCGAGCTGCTGCCCGAGCTGCGGCGCTGCGGCTGCCTGTTCGTCACTTCGGCGGTCGAGGCGGTGGACGACGCGATCCTGCGCCATCTCGCAAAGAACCACACGAGCCGCGACTTCGACCGGGCGGTGGCGCTCACCCGCGCCGCCGGCATCGCGCTCGCGCCGACGTTTGTCGCCTTCACCCCGTGGACGACGTTGCAAGGCTACCTCGCGCTGCTGGAGCGGCTGCTGGCGCTGCAGCTCGTGCACAGCGTGCCCCCGGTGCAACTGTGCATCCGGCTGCTCGTACCCGCGGGTTCCTATCTGCTGCAGCTGCCCGGTTTCCAGGAGCAGCTGATGCCTTTCGATCCCGCGCTGCTGGGCTATCCGTGGCAGCACGCCGACCCACGCGTCGATGCGTTGCAGCGCGACCTGCAGGCGTGGGTCGCCCGATCCGAGCAGCAGCATCTGCCTCGCGCAGAAGTGTTCGCCGCCATCTGGCGCATGGCGCACGAGGCGGCACTGCGGAGCGCGCCAGAACTCCCTGCAGACCTCGGCTCGGCGATTGCACGCCTGTCGGAGCCTTGGTACTGCTGTGCCGAGCCGACTGACCAGCAGCTGCAGTCGTTCTGAACCCGTTCCACGATGAAGCGCGTCTTGCTCCTGCTGCCCACCACCGGCTACCGCAACAACGACTTCATGGCGGCTGCGGAATCGCTGGGGGTCGAGGTCGTCGCCGCGGCCGACTACTGCCACCAGCTCGCGCCCGCCTGGGGCTTGCCGCCCATCATGGCGCTGCACTTCGACCAGCCCGAGCTGGCGGCCCAGACCGTGCTGCGCGAGCTCGGCGGGGCGCTCCATGGCGTGCTGGCGGTGGACGATTCGGGCGTCGAACTCGCCGCGCTGCTCGCGCAGCAGCTTGGCCTGCCCGGCAACCCCGCTGCGGCGGTGCGCCGCTGTCGCGACAAGCTCGCGTTTCGCCGGCTGCTGCGCGAGGGTGGGTTTGCGTGTCCGCGGTTCCATCACCTGCCGAACGACGCTGACCCGCAAACGCTGCTCGGCGAAGTGACGTTTCCGGCGGTCGTGAAGGCGCGGCGCCTGTCGGGCAGCCGGGGCGTGATCCGCGCCGACGACGCGCAAGCACTGCTGCACGCCGTGCACCGCGTGCGCGCCATTCAGCAACGCGCCGACCGCGACGCCGCCGCGCTGGGCCTGATCGTCGAAGACTTCATTCCCGGCCGCGAGTTCGCGCTGGAAGGCAGCCTGCACCAAAGCGAACTCACGCTGCTGGCCCTGTTCGACAAGCCCGATCCGCTGGACGGGCCGTACTTCGAAGAGACGCTCTACGTCACTCCGTCCCGGTTGCCGGGTTCGATACAGGAGCGCGTTCGCGCCGAAGTCGCGCGCGCATGCCGCGTCGCCGGGCTCACCACCGGGCCGGTGCACGCCGAAATGCGCGTCAATGAAGATGGCGTCTGGCTGCTGGAGATCGCGGCCCGTTCCATCGGCGGCCTGTGCGGGCGTGTGCTCAGGCATTCCCTGGGCATGAGCCTGGAGGAGCTGATCCTGCGCCAGGTGGTGGGCGATGCGGTGGCGAGCGCGCCCCCGCTGGCTGACGCGGGCGCGGCGACCCATGTTGACGCCGCCGGGGTCATGATGATCCCGATTCCGCAGCGCGGCATCTACCGCGGCGTTGAAGGCCTGCCCACCGCGCAGTCGGTGCCCGGAGTCACCGGCGTGACGATCACGGCACAGCCCGGTCAGATCGTGGCACCTCCGCCCGACGGCGCAAGCTACCTCGGTTTCATCTTCGCCCGGGCCGAGCTGCCTGCGCAGGCCGAGGCGGCACTGCGCAGCGCGCAGCAGTGCCTGCGTTTCCACATTGACATGGAGATCCCGGCAACGGCAAGGCCAGCCCGCGCCGGGTAGTTGGACCAACCGCGGGCCAACCGCGCGCATGTCCCTGGTGCGACCATGGCCCGCATTGGCGCCGCCCTGCATGCAGGAGCACACTGCACATCGGCGCGGGGTGGCCTCAGCAGCCAACCCGCGGCCAACCTGTGACCATGCCGGTTCGCCACAAGGAGGCCATCATGACGATTTCCTCGCTACTCGCCAGCTACCTTGAGCAGCAAGGCGCGCGCTTCGACGTCTGTGCGCACCCGCACAGCCGCACCAGCGTGCAGACCGCGCGTGTCGCGCATGTGCCACTGCATCAGATCGCCAAGCCGGTCATCGTCGAAGACGACGCGGGCTGCGTGATGGCGATCGTGCCCGCCGACCGGATGGTCAAGCTCGGCCAGCTCGCGCGCCTGCTCGAGCGCAAGCATCTGCACCTGGCCGACGAAGACCGCATCGCGGAGCTGTTCACCGATTGCGACCGTGGCGCCGTGCCTGGCCTGGGAATGGCCTGGGGCGTCGAGACCGTCGTCGACGACGAGCTCGAGGCCGCTGAGGTCGTCTACATCGAAGGCGGCGATCACGAATGCCTGCTGCGCTTGTCGCACGATCAGTTCCACGCCCTGGTGCGCAGCGCGCGCCATGGCCGGTTCAGCGTGGTGCCGGTCCACTGAGGCCGGCATGGTCGGCGCCGGTTCGCGGCGCGAAAGCGAACTGACGCCGCTTTCGGCGGCATCAATCGGCGGCGGCCCGGCCCTCACTGAAACTTGCCTTGAACCACTTTTCGAGCATGTTCTTCTCGTAGTACAGGGCCTCGGAACGCCGGGCACCCACAAGGCCGCGCGTGTAATTCATGTCGATCACCGATTCCTGCGCGTTGCGCACTGACTGGCCCTTCACCTCCAGCGCGTAACGCAGGCCGACGCGCGGCCAATCGGCTCCGCCCTTGATGACACGAACCTCGAAGCCGCCCCTGCGCCAAGGCCGTGTCGTCCCAGCCAGGTCGACATCCAGCACCTCGATTTTGAGCACTTCGCCGTCCCGCAGGTAGCGCTTTCCAAGGGACTGAAAGTGATCGGCAAGGACTTTCAGGTTGGCATCCTCGTCCCAACGTGTCGCACCGGCGTCTGTGTAGTTCGACGCATTGGCGAACGAGACGCTGACCGTGCCAGCCGCAGCGGCGGAACCCGCCACGGCAACGAAGCACGACAAGAGCAAGGTACGGCCTGGGTGTTTCATGATGACCTCCTGCGCAGTCGGCACGGGGTCAGCGGCACGCAGCCCCGGCGCGACGATGCATTGTGCTCCTCTCGCGACGCCCGAACTCGGCCTGGCTCGGCTGGGAATTGGCGGTCCCGGCCATCAGCGAACGATGGCAGGCTCGCCGGCCCGGGCGCGGGCCTGCGGGTAGGATGAACCTACCGGTCATGAGTTGGCGAACGAATGTGATCCCCAAGAACACGATCTGTCTCTGGTACGACGGCACCGCCCTGGACGCCGCGAAGTTCTTTGCCGAGACCTTCCCGGACAGCGCGGTGGGAACGGTCCATCGCGCGCCCGGCGACTATCCCGCGGGCAAGCAGGGCAATGTCTTGACGGTCGAGTTCACCGTGATTGGCATCCCTTGTCTTGGCCTGAACGGTGGCCCGGCGTTCAAGCACCACGAGGCCTTTTCGTTCCAGGTTGCGACTGACGACCAGGCCGAAACCGACCGCTTGTGGAACGCGATTGTGCGTAACGGCGGTCAGGAAAGCGCCTGCGGCTGGTGCAAGGACAAGTGGGGCCTGTCGTGGCAGATCACGCCACGCGCCCTC
>JANNKM010000264.1:0-16258 GCA_031396305.1 Rhizobacter sp. | reverse complement strand
CTTTGTCGGTGGGCCGCTGGCGTTGGTCAGGACCGGCGACCGAATCAGCGTCGACGTCTCCGCAAGGCGCATTCACCTCGAAGTGAGCGACACCGAACTCGCGGCGCGTCGTGCGGCCTGGGTGACGCCAGCAAAGCGCTATGAACGCGGCTATGGGTGGATGTTCTCGCGCCACATCCTGCAGGCCGATCAGGGCTGCGACTTCGATTTCCTGGAAACGGGGTTCGGCGCCCCGGTGCCCGAGCCCGATATCTTCTGACCTGTACACGAGGCCGCCCCGATGATGAACCCCGTGACCCGACAACAACTCATGGGCGTGAGCACCGCGACGCTGTGCACCGCCTTGTTCAAGCGTGGCCTGCACCGTCAGTTCATCCAGGATGTGCGCCCGCTGAACCCGAACCTGCCGAACATGGTGGGCGAGGCGTTCACGCTGCGCTATATCCCGGCGCGGGAAGACCTGAACCCGATCAGCGTATTCCAGAACCGCGAGCACCCGCAGCGCAAGGCAGTTGAGGAATGCCCGAGCGGCGCGGTGCTCGTGATCGACAGCCGCAAGGATGCGCGCGCCGCGTCCGCCGGCGGGATCCTCGTAACCCGGCTGATGAAACGCGGCGTTGCCGGTGTCGTCACCGACGGCGGCTTTCGCGACAGTCCGGAAATCGCGCGCCTGCCCTTTCCTGTCTACCACCAGCGCCCGGCAGCGCCGACCAATCTGACGCTGCACCAGGCGCTGGACATCAATGTGCCGATCGGCTGCGGCGACGCGCCGGTGTGGCCGGGCGACGTGGTCGTGGGCGACGCGGAAGGTGTCGTCGTCATCCCGGCGCACATCGCCGACGACGTTGCTGCGGAGGCTGTCGAAATGACCGCCTTCGAGGACTTCGTCGCCGAAAAGGTGCTTGAAGGGCGGTCGATCCTCGGCCTGTACCCACCCACCGAAGAACGCAGCCGCGTCGACTTTGCAGCCTGGCGGCTCGCAAAGGGCCGCTGAGCGGCGCCGTGCAGCGCCTCAGTCGTCGAGCAGGTCGCCCTTGAAAAAGCTCCACGCGCCGCCGTCGTGCAAGTAGAAGTGCCCGTCGGCACAAAACTCCTTGCCGGGAAAGAACTCGCGATACGCCTTGGGCACGAGCCGCGCCAGTTGCGTGTCGGACAGTTCCTCCAGTTCTTCGGGCGTGATCGGTTGCCCGACGCGCAATCGTGTCATCTGTGCTCCTCCACAATGGTCCAGGCCTGGCCATGCACCTCGACCAGCAAGCCGTTGATTTTGGCTGCAACCCGACAACTGACCCGCGCGACGGCTTTGGTCCGTCGGCGACTACGATGGCAACCCACCCCTTGCGCAAACCGGATCCGATAGCATGAGCGTCACCCACGTCATCCCTCTGCCCAATCTCAACGCCGCGATGCGTCAGGTGGTGCGCGGCTTCGGCAGTGAACCGGAGGAAGTCGAAGCCGTCGCGCACAACCTGATCGACGCCAACCTCACCGGCCACGACTCGCACGGCATCGGCATGCTGCCGCGTTATGCCGCGGCGTATCTCGAAGGCGACTTGAAACCCAACACGCATGTGCGCACCGTGCTCGACGCCGGCGCGATGCTGCGCCTGGACGGTGACGCGGGCTTTGGCCAGGTGATCGGGTCAGAGGCGATGGCGCTGGGCATTGCGCGCGCACGGGTAACCGGCACCTGCATCGTCGCCCTGGGCAACTCGCATCACTTGGGGCGCATCGGCGCCTGGGCCGAACAGGCGGCGCATGCGGGGCTCGTGTCGCTGCATTTCGTCAACGTGATCTCGCGCGCCATCGTCGCGCCGCACGGCGGTGCCGACGCGCGCTTCGGCACGAATCCGTTTTGTGCCGGCGTGCCGCTGACCGGTCGGCCGCCGGTGATTCTGGATTTCGCGACAAGCATGATCGCCCAGGGCAAGACGCGCGTCGCGCTGAACAAGGGCGAGCTCGTCGCGCCCGATTGCCTGATCGACGACCACGGCCGGTCGACCCGCGAACCACGCTACACCGTCATCCCTCCGTTTGGCGCCTTGCTGCCGTTTGGTGCCCACAAGGGCTCCGGCCTGGCGTTCATGTGCGAGCTGCTCGGCGGTGCGCTCGCCGCCGGGGCGACGCAACGCACCCACGGCGGCCAAAAGAAGCGTGTCCTGAACGGCATGTTCAGCGTCTTGCTCGACCCGGCAGCGCTCACCGACCGAGGTGCTTTCGAGCAGGAGGCGCTGGCCTTCATCGATTGGGTCAAGGCCTCACCGCGTCGCGAAGGCTTCGACGACGTCCTGGTGGCCGGGGAGCCCGAACGTGCGTCGCGCGCCAGGCGCAGCCGGGAGGGAGTGCCGGTGGACGCGGCAACCTGGTTGGAGATCCTGGACGCGGCCGGCAAGCTCCATGTCGGCCCGCAGCGCGTCAATTCCCTCGCCGGACTGGGCTGAACCGCTGCGCTGGGCTGGCCAAGAGGGGCAAAAAGCGGGGGTTTTCTCGCCCAGATTTGCGCATCGAATTGGTGCTGTACTGTCCAAAATGGAGCCGACGGTCGGGCACAGTCCCATTCGGGTTCGCCCCGCGACCGCGCGGGGAATCCTTGAACAAATTGGTCCGTCCATGGCGCGCTGGTGCCGCCATCGCATCGAGTGTGTTCGTACTGGGCCTTTGTATCGCGGCAGCCAGTGGCTTGAGCCTGCAACGCGCGGCGCAGGCGCAAGCCCAGGCAGTGTTCGAACGCGGCGTGGCGCGGGTGCGCGATGAGGTCTCCCAGCGCTTTCGCCAGCCGATCGACGGGTTGACCGGCCTGGCCGGCATGTACGCCGCCCGCCAGCGGGTCAGCCGCGCCGAGTTTCAGGCCCATGTCGCGTCATATCAACTGGAGCGCAACTTCCATGGTGTGCGCGGATTCGGCTTCATTGCGCCTGTGATGCGCGATGACTTGCCGCGGTTCATCGCTGCCGAGCGTGCCGACGGTGCCCCGCAGTTCGCCGTGCGTCAGCTCGACGACAAGTGGCACGAAGATCTCTACGTCATCAAGCTCATCGAACCGCCCGCCGCGAACCAGGGCGCGCAGGGTCTGGACGTCGGCTCCGAGGCGCGTCGGCGTGCCGCGGCGCTGCGCGCCATCGACACGGGCGAGGCGACGCTCACGGCCCCGATCACGTTGGTCCAGGACGCCCGGCGTACCCCAGGGGTGTTGCTGTACGTGCCGGTTTATGCGCGCGGCGCGCGCACGACAACTCCCGAAGAGCGCCGCGCTGCGCTGCTGGGCCTGCTGTACGCGCCGATCGTCATGCATGAACTGCTCGCGGGCATGCGCGACGTGGTTGACGGGCAACTCGACTTCGACCTGTCCGACATGGCCGAGACCCAAGCCATCAGCGTGCATCACGCACGCGACGGCGACCCGCAGGCGGCGCACCGCGCCGAGGCGAGACGCGAATTCTCCATCGCGCAACCGCTGCCGCTCCCCGGCCGCGACTACACGCTGCACGTGGCCAGCACAGCGCGCTTCGAAGCCTCGCTCTTGCACGCGACGCCCTGGCTCGTGTTCGGCGGCGGCGGCGTGATCAGCGCCATGTTGGCATTGCTGTTGTGGCAACAGGGGTCGCGCCGGCAGCGTGCCGAAGTGCTGGCGCGGCGCATGACTGCCGAGCTGGACCGCCTGGCGCAGGTGGTCAAGCACACCTCGAACGCCGTCACGATTAACGACGCCCAGACCGGCATCACCTGGATCAACGAGGGTTTCACCCGGATCACCGGGTATACGCTGGCCGAGACGCTGGGCAAGACCCCCGGTGAGCTGCTCGGCAGCGGCAAGGCCGATCCGGCCGTGTTGCAACAGCTGGCCGAGTGCGCTGCCTCCGGAAAGTTCTGCCGCGTCGAGATCCTGAACCGTGCCAAGGACGGTCGCGAATACTGGGTCGATACGGAGATCCAGCCGCTTCACGACGCCAAGGGCCGGCTCACCGGCTTCATGGAAATCGGCAGTGACGTCACGGCGAAGAAGCACGCCGAGCGCGAACTCGCACGCGAGCGAGCGTCGCTGGCCAACATCATCGAAGGCACGAACGTCGGCACCTGGGAGTGGAATGTCGAATCCGGCGAACTGCACTTCAACGACCGCTGGGCGCAAATGCTCGGTGTGACGCCGACCGAAATCGTGGCCACGACGATGCAGGATTGGACCGCGCGCACTCATCCCGACGACGTGAAACTCACCCAGGCGCTGATCGCCAGGCACTTCCGCGGCGAGCTGCCCACGCTGGTGTCGGAGGCTCGGGTGCGGCACAAGGCCGGTCACTGGGTCTGGGTTCTCACCCACGGCAAGGTGATCGGACGGACCGAGACTGGCGCGCCGCGCTGGATGGCGGGCACCCACACAGACATCAGCGAGCGCAAGCAAGCCGAGGCCGCGTTGCGCGCCAGCCAGGCCTTTCTCGACAAGACCGGGCGCATCGCCGGCGTGGGGGGCTGGAGCTTTGACCTGGCCACAAGTGCCGTCGAATGGACCGATGAAACCTGCCGCATCCACGACTGCGAGCCCGGCCACAAGCCGAGTTTCGAGGAGGTCCGCAGCCGTTATCTGCCCGATGCGCGCCAGGCCCTGGACGCGGCGTATCAACGTTGCCTGGCCAGCGGCCAGGGCGTGGACCTCGAACTGCCGTTGATCACCGCCAAGGGCCGCTCGATCTGGGTGCGCGCCGTGTGCGAGCCCGAATTCGTGGGTGGAAAACCCGTGCGCCTGGTCGGCGCGCTGCAGGACATCACGGCGCGCCGCGCCATGCAGGCCGAGCTGCTTCGCGCCGGCAACCTGCTGCGCGGCTCGATCGACGCGCTGGACGATGCGTTTGCACTGTATGACCCCGCCGACAGGCTGGTGCTGTGCAACCAGCGCTACCGCGACCTTTACTCTCTGTGCGCCGATTGGATGGAGCCCGGCACACCGTTCGAAACGATCATTCGCGTCGGTGCCGAGCGTGGCCAGTATGAATTGGGTGATCAAGGCGTCGAGGCCTGGGTGGCACGGCGCATGGCCCAGCACCGGCAGCCGGCCTCGCACCTGCAACAACGCCTGGCCGACGGGCGGGTGTTGCGCATCATCGAGCGGCGCATGGCCGACGGGCACACCGTGGGCTTTCGCGTCGACGTCACCGAGCTGGTGCGCGCCAAGGAAGCGGCGCAGGAGGCCTCGCGCGCCAAGACCCAGTTCATGGCGAACATGAGCCACGAGATTCGCACGCCGATGAGCGCCATCCTGGGAATGCTGGAGCTGCTGCGCACCACGCAGCTCGCGCCCGTGCAATCCAGTTACGCGGACAAGGCGGAAAGCGCGGCGCGCTCAATGCTGCGCTTGCTCAGCGACATTCTGGAGTTCTCCAGGGCGGAGGAGGGCAAGGTGATGCTCGACGTGCAGCCCTTCAGCGTCGAGAATTCGCTGCGTGAACTGGAGGCCATCGTCGCGGGCCTGGTGGGAACGAAGAAGCTGAAGATCTCGGTCGACGTCGACCCGGCGTTGCCGCGTGGCCTGGTCGGCGATGCAATGCGCCTGCAGCAGGTGCTCGTCAACCTCATCGGCAACGCCGTGAAATTCACCGAACAAGGCGAGGTCGGCGTCGCACTGAAGGTCTGGGCGCGCGACGCTGCGACCGTGACGCTGGAATTCGCAGTGCGCGACACCGGCATCGGCATCGCCGCGCAAGACCTGCGATCGATCTTCGGCGCGTTCACCCAGGCCGACGCCTCGATCACGCGGCGCTTTGGCGGCACCGGGCTGGGTTTGGCGATCAGCCAACGCCTGATCGGGTTGATGGGCGGAAAGATCGAAGTCGACAGCGTGCCCGGACGGGGCAGCCGCTTCTACTTTCGCATCACGCTTCCCGTGTCAGACCGGCAAACCGTGGGCGGCACGCCAGGCAACGGGAACCCTGCACGTGACGCCGGCGCAGCGGTGCCGCCCGCACCCGCGACCCGGCCGCAGCGCCTTGCAGGAATGCGCATCCTGGTCGTCGAAGACAACGCCGACATCCAGCTGATCGTTCGGGAACTGCTGAGGCAGCAAGGCGCTGACGTGCGAATCGCGAGTCACGGGCAGGAGGCCGTTGAGCAGGTGCGCACGGCAATGCCCGGGTTTGACGTTGTTCTGATGGACCTGCAAATGCCGGTGATGGATGGGTTCACTGCAACCCAGCGCATCCGGCACGACCTGGGAATGATGGCCCTGCCGATCGTCGCGGTGAGCGCGAATGCGATGGCGTCGGACCGCGAGGCCTGCCTGGCGAGCGGAATGAACGACCATGTCGGCAAACCCCTTGACCTGAACGAATTGGTCGCCGTCTTGTGTCGGCACACCGGCTGGTCTTACGCCAAGGCTGGCAGCGCGTCTGGAATGGGGGACGTGAGCGCGGCGCTGCGGCAGGCCGCCAGCGCGGCCGACGTCGACATCGACGCCGCGCTCAACCGGCTGGGCGGGAAGCGCCAGCTTTACCAGCGCTTGCTGCACAACTTCGCGTCGGATCTGGGTACCCTGCCGCAACGGCTGCGTGGGTTGCTCGCGCAGCGCGACGACGGCGAAGCGGCGCGCGCCATGCACTCTCTGAAGGGCGTCGCCGCGACACTCGGCGCAATGCGCTTGGCCGCGGCGGCAGCCCACGGCGAGCAGCAACTCTTGTCGAACCGCCCGATCGACGAAGCGCAACAGACGATCGCGCGCGCCTGCGAGGCCATCGGCGCGGCCCAACCCGCCCTGGCGGCGCTGCTGCAGACGCTGCAGCGCGAAAACGACGCGGCTGCTGCGAAGCCGGGCGTTGCCGCCGGGCCTGGATGCACCTACGCCGTCGCCGATGGCGCGCGACGCGAAGCAGCTCTGCGTGCGGCACTGCTCGTGCTGGCCGAGTTGCTGCGCAACTCCGACATGAGCGCATTGCGTGCCATGGACGCAATGCGGCACGAATTCGATGGCGAATGGGGCGCGTCACTGATCGCACTGGGCGAAGCGACGGCTGCGCTCGACTTCGGCGACGCGCAGCAGCTGTGCCGCGAACTCGCCGACACCCTTGTCGAAGGCCAGTCCATATGAGTGCCAAGCGTGGTGGGTCAAACAAAGTGAAAGTGGCAAAGCCAGCTCTTCTCGGGAGCCCGTCAGGCGACGTCGACGTCGGGCGGCTTCGCGATGCGGCGCCGAGCACGACCGCCGGGCTGCTCGCGGACGCGCTCGTGGCGGGCGAGCGGCGAGCGCCGAAGCTGCTCATCGTCGACGACCATCCGATCAACGTGCAGGCGCTGTTCGAGTGTTTTGCCGCCGATCACCAGGTCTACATGGCCACCAGTGGCGAGCAGGCACTGCGCGTGTGCGCCGATCAACTGCCAGACCTGGTGCTGCTCGACATCGAATTGCCGGGCATGGACGGCTACGAGGTGTGTGCCCGCCTGAAAGCGGACGCGTTGACGCAAGACATACCGGTAATCTTCGTCACCTCGCACCGCGACGAACTGGCCGAGACCCGTGGCCTGGACGGCGGCGCGGTTGACTTCATCAGCAAGCCGTTCCATCCCGCCATCGTGCGCGCCCGCGTGCGCACCCACGTGGCGCTCAAGGCGCAGGGTGACTTGCTGCGCCGCTGGGCGTACATCGATGGTCTGACCGGCGTGCACAACCGGCGCAGTTTCGATGAGCGCCTGGCGGCTGAGTGGGGCCGCGCGGCGCGCAACCGTACCGCGTTGAGCGTGGTGCTGATCGACGTGGACCACTTCAAGCGCTACAACGACCGTTATGGCCACCAGGCGGGCGACGCCTGCCTGCGCCGCGTCGCGGCGGTGCTGAAGGCCGGCTTGAAGCGGCCCGGTGACTTGTTGGCACGCTACGGCGGCGAGGAATTCGCCTGCCTGTTGCCCGAAACCGACCTGGCCGGCGCGATGCAAGTCGCACGCGGGCTGGGGCAACTGGTGTGGGCGCAGGCGATCGCGCACGCCGACTCTGGCGTGGCGCCGGTGCTGACGGTGAGCCTGGGCGTATGCAGCAAGGCCGTGCAGACTTCCGCGGGCGCTGCCGAGTTGATACGCGCCGCCGACCTCCAGCTCTACGCCGCAAAGGCCGCAGGCCGGCACCAGGTCTGCGGCGTCGCAATGGCGTCTTCTTAAACGATCAAGTCGTCCAGCCCGGTGGGGGCGAAGTTGGGGCCGCCACCACCTCGCGGCGCGTCGGCCAGCGGCAGCGTGACCGTGAAGATCGTGCCGCCTTCGGGGGGGCACTCGAATCCGATGCGCCCGCGCATGCGCTCGACGAGATCCCGAGTGATCGGCAGCCCGAGGCCGCTGCCGCCGTGAGAGCGCGCGTCGCCAGCGTTGGCCTGGGCGAATTTCTCGAACACGCGGGGGCGGAAGTCGATCGGGATTCCCGGGCCGTGGTCTCTCACGGCGATCGTGCATGTGGCCTCGTCGCGGTGCAATTGCACTTCCACCGCGCTGCCGGCGGGCGAGAACTTGATCGCGTTGGACACGAGGTTGCCCATCACCTGCGCCATGCGCCGCGGATCGACGTTCACCCACACGGCGCCGTCCTGGCGCGGCATCGTCAACTGCACCTGGTACAGCCGCGCGAAGCCGAGCGTGCTGCGCAAATGGTCGCGCAGCAACTTGACGAGGTCGAGCGTTTCAGGCTGCACCACCAGTTGTCCGGTCTGCATCTTCTCCAGATCGAGGATGTCGTTCACCAGCTCGACCAGGCGCTCGCAGTTGCGCGCGGCCATCACTACCATGCGCTGCGCCGGCTCGGGCAGCGCGCCGCTGCTGCCGTCGGCGAGCAGCGCGAGCGCGCCGCGTATGCTGGTCAGGGGCGTGCGCAGCTCGTGGCTGACGACCGAGACGAAGTTCTCTTTCATGCGCTCGATGCGGCGCTGCTCGCCCATGTCGCGCAGCACGCAGATGTGCAGGCGGCGCCGCGCGTCTTGCAGGACACGGCAGCGTGCTTCGAGCGGAAAGGCTTCGCCGTCCAGGCGGTACGCGTCGATCGTGAAACGCTGCACCGCACCCGGCGCGGCGTCGCTGTCGCGCAGCAAGACGCCGAGTTCGGGAACCAGGTCGACCACTGGCCGGCCCAGCGCCTTGCCGGCGACGCAGCGGAAGATCGCTTCGGCGGCAGGGTTGAGCGAGAGGATCGCGCCGAGGCGGTCGAACGTGACGACGCCGTCGGGGATCGCCTCCAGCACGACGCTGGTGCGCGACTGCGAGTCGCTCAGTGCCTGCTCGGCGAAACGGCGTTGGTCGACCTCGGCCTGAAGCTGGTCGTGCGAAAGGGTGAGACGGCGTGTCGCGCCGCGCAAGTTGATCAGGCCGAACAGGCCGATCGCCAACGTCGCCAGCGCGGTGACGCCGAGCAGCGCCGAGGTGCGCCGGCGTGTACTGCCGTCGGCGTTCACCTGTTCGTCGAGCGTCGCGCGTTCCGCCCGGCCGATTTCTTGAAGCAGCGCTTGCGCCGTGCCGTGCAAGGCGCGCGCGCGCGCCGCGAGTTGTTCAGTCCGCTCAGCGCTGCGCGGCGTGCCGCTGCACGCTGCGGCGACGGGACCGGCCACCTCACGTTGCAATTCGCGCTGCGCCAGCGCCAGGCGCGCCACGCGCTGCGCCTGGGCGGGATTGCCGCGCTCCAGTTCGGCCAGGCGGGCCAGCTCGGTCAGCCGCTCCAGGGGGGGTGTGCCCGGCGCCCCGCGGGCGTCGCCGGCACGATGCGCTGGCGAGCCGATGCCCAGCGCGCACAGCGGCACCTGCGCGTCTTGTGCAATCGCCTGCTCGGCGCGTGCCACCTGCTCCAGAACCTCCAGTGCATGCACCCGCCCACGCTGGATCTCGAGCAGCGCGCCCACGTCGCGCGCGCTCACGGCGAATAGCAAGACGACACACAGCGCCAGCACCGAGGTGGCGAACAACAGGCGGTTTTCTAGCCGCCAGGTGCGACCGCCGAGCCAGAAACGTGTCATGGCTTTTCCACCTTCGCTGCTGCGTCGCGCTCAGACCTGGGTGCCGGGTCGACGCTGTGGACTGGCGCAGGCGCCTGGGACGGCGTCGGCTTCGGGAGGCCAGGTGCCGGCCGCGCCACTTGCCAGCTCGCGTTGCGCTGCATCTCGCCCCATTGGCTGGGCCGCTGAGCCAGCCATTCGGCCATGCCGATGATGCGCCACCACAGCGTCAGCTGGCGGTAGCCGAAGTTCTCGAGCAGCAGGGCACCGCTGAGCTGGAGCAGGTGGCTCAGGCGCGGGTAGATGTGGAACGACAACTCTTCGAGCAAGAGCGCGAACGCCGACAGCATCAACCCCAGGCCGATGGCGAGAACCAGAAAAGTCAGGCACACAGACCACGAGATGATCCCCGCCGCGGCGCCAACGAACAGTGCGAACAAACCGAAGATCTCGACGACGGGCCCGAGCGCCTCGAACAGCAGCATCGCCGGAAACGCCAGCCAGCCGACCGCGCCGCCGCGCCGGTGGAACAGCAGTGCGCGGTTCGCCCACAGGCTTTCGAGCAGGCCGCGTTGCCAGCGTTTGCGCTGATTCTTCAGGACCTTCAGACTCTCCGGTGCCTCCGTCCAGCACACCGGGTCGGCCAGGAACACGATGCGGTAGGGGCGCCGCGCGACGCGGTGGTGCAGGTGCAGCCGAACGATCAGCTCCATGTCTTCGCCGATCGTGGCTACGCGGTAGCCGCCGGCCTCGACGACGGCGCTACGGCGGAACACGCCGAATGCACCCGAGACGATGAGCAGCGCGTTCAGCGGCGACCAGCCGACGCGGCCGAACAGGAAGGCGCGCAGGTACTCGACGATCTGCACGCGCGCCAGCCAGCTGCTGGGCATGCCCACCTGTTCGAGGAAACCGCCGGAGACGCGGCAGCCGTTGGCGATGCGCACCGTGCCGCCGCTGGCGATGACGCTCGCGTCCTCGAGAAACGGCCGCACAACGCGGCGCAGGCTGTCGGACTGCAGGATCGAGTCGGCGTCGACGGCGCAAAACAACGGATGCCGCGACGCGTTGATCCCGGCGTTCAGGGCATCCGCCTTGCCGCCGTTGGCCTTGTCGACGACGCGCAGGTTCGGGTGCGTGGGCGAGCGGTAGATCGCGTGCACCTTGGCCACCGGCAGCGCGATGCGATACGCCTCGGGGAATTCGACCAGACCGAATTCGTCCTTCAGCACCTGCAGGGTCGCGTCTTTCGAGCCGTCATTGATGACGATGACTTCGAATGCCGGGTAATCCAGTTGGAGCATCGACCGCACCGAGGTCGCGATCGTCGCCGCTTCGTTGTAGGCCGGCGCGAGCACGCTGATCGGCGGCTCCAGCCCCGACGCGTATTGCGGCAGCCGGGCCGCCAGTCGCGCCGGGCTGTCGCGGCGGATCGCCAACAGCGCGATCACGTTGAGTATCAGGTAGGTGCCGTTGAAGGCAGCGAAATAGCCGAGAAACAGCCATTGGACGGCGGCGAACACGTCGTGCCAGGTCAGCGCAGCCAGCGTCGCCATCGCTACTTCAGGTCATGTCGCGTTCGACCATCGCCTGCGCGAGCACGTCACGCGCATAGCGATCGTCCAGGGACCCGTGCAGTTCCTGCGCTGCCATCCGCGTCAGGCCGGGCGTGCACAGCAGTGCCTGGGCGGCGCGGTAGCGGACCCACCATTGGGGGTCTGACAGCAGGGTCATCAACAGCGGCTTGTCCGAAGCCGTGCCGAAGCGTGCAAGCGCGGCTGCCGCTTGCGAGCGCACCCACCACACCGGATGCTGCGTCAACTCGCGTACCCGCGTCAACTCGCGTACCCGCGGCAGCGCGGCGGGCGACTGCACATGCTGCATGCACATCGACAGCAGGTCGTTGTGATCACTGGTCTTGAGCAAGGCCCACAGGGTGGGTGAGGCGCGCACGGCGTCGACGGCTGCCAGCAGGCGCACGAGGCGCACTTGCTGGGCCGGTTCGGACTGCAACAGGCGCTCGCGCAGCGGCTCGAACAGGTGCTCCGAGCCAGCTTCGCGCAGCAGCGACGCCAGTCGCGCCACGGGCCACTCGGGGCGTCGGACAATCTCCGCCAGCACCGGCGCCGCGGCGCGCGCCGGGTCGATCTGCAACAGCGCGCGCGCGGCCGACAGGCTGAGATAGGAGCGCGGATCGCTCAACAAGCGCTTCACCGCGTCCCAATCTTCGGGTTGCGCCAAGTGGCCCAGCGTCAACAAGCCAAGCCACTGGCGATCGCGGTTGCGCCGCGTCAGCCAGCGCCGCGCGAGCGTGCTCAGTCCGAGCAGGTTCAGCACCACGCGCAGGCGGTCGTGTGACGGGCCGCGCAGGCTTTCCGCAATCTGGTTCCACAGCAGCAGCAGCACCGGGCGCTCGCTGCGCCGAAGCATCGGAAAAGTCGGGTCTTCGCCCATCGCGTGGCGCAGCAGGGCGAGGCGCCAGCGCGCGATCGTCTGCGCCGCGGCGCGTTCGCGCCAGCGCATCGTCATGCGCATCAGCCCGACCAGCACGATCAATGTGAACGCCAGCGCCAGCGCGCCCAGCCCGAGCAACGATGCCAGGAGCAGCGCGAGGTCAGTGCTGAAATCGAAGCCCAAGCCGCAATCCGTTGCGTTCGTAAAGGTCGCCCTGGCGGTGCGACGACAGCTCGGCGCCGAGCCACCACGCTGGCGTCAGCGCCCATTGCGCCTTCAGTGCGGCGCTGCGCACTGAACTCGACACCAGGCCGGTGTTCGGCGTGTTTTCAACTTCCCGTCCCCGCCCCAGCGTGGCACCGAACGTGAGGCGTTCGTGCACGTACCAGTCGGCACGCGCCACATGGGCGGTGCTGATGCTCGCGCCGTCCAGGCGCGTTGCCGAACTGGCCCAGGCGAAGCGCCAGTCGGGCACATAGCGTTCGGCCTGCAGCTCGGCGACGGCGCTGCCCTGGGTGATCGCGCCACGGTACAGCGTGCGGCCCGCGCCGAGCGCGAAGTTCCAGCCGGCGATGCCATCGCGCCAGACGCGGCCGCGCCAGCGCCAGACCGGCAGCACGCGGTGCGACTCGCTGATGGACAGTTCGGCTTCGCCGCGCCATTGAGGTGCCAGCCCGATTGCCGCGCCGGCCTCGACCTGGCTGTCGATCAAAGCGAAGCGTTCCGTGCGGCGCAGGGTGCCGCTCGCGGCCCAGCCTGCAGGGTCGCGCCAGGACGCCAGAAACTCGGTGCTTCGCCAGTTCGCACGCGCCGCGCTGAGCTGCTCGACCGTGCGCGCCGCCTCCAGAGACAACGGGCCGGCCTGCACGTCGGCGGCGCACGCCGCCAGTCCCAAGGCCCAGCTCGCCGCGGTGAAACGGCGTTCGCGCGGGGTCGCTGGTGTACCTTCGTGCTGCGCACTGCGGTATTCGCCCTTGGGGCGGCCCGGCGGGTTCATGCCGCAGCCGCCAGCAACTGGCGCACCCGCGCCATCAGTTCCTGTGGCTGGAACGGCTTGACGACATAGCCGTTGCTGCCCGAGTCCAGCGCGCGCACGATGTCCGGCTCCTGCGACTTGGCGCTCAGCATCAGCACCGGTACCAAGGCCCAGCCGGGCTGCGCGCGCAGCAGCTTGATCAGCTCGAAGCCGTCCTTGTACGGCAGCATCACGTCCAGGATCACCAGGCCCGGCGCCGGCCCTGACACGATGCGCTCGTGCGCCGCATTGCCGTCACGACAGATCTGCACTGTGTGACCCTCCCGCTGCATCATGAACTCCAGCAGCTCTGCAATGCTTTCGTCGTCTTCGACGATCAGAACCTGGGGCATCGGGTATGGCGTCTGGAAGCAGGCACTTGGGCGGCTACGAATCGGGGCAAAGCATAACCGCGCCCCGGTGCAATCCGATCGCCACCCGCTCCTCGACAGGCCACATGACGCCTCTCACCTGAAGTGATGTAATTAGTCTTGATAACTATCTTGGCGGCCACCCTTGCCGGGAGTGAATCGGGTAAACCCGGCTTGAGGGTCGGTGCATTTGATTCATAGTTATAACTAACTTTGAGGCCCATTCCATGTCATTGACTTTCAGTCCTGCTGCCGGCCTGCTCGCCAGCCTGGACCTGCTGCGCGTGGAGGTCGCGGGCGCAGTGGCCCATGTGCGGTTGAACCGACCCGCCAAGCGCAACGCCGTCAACGATGCGCTCGTGGCGCAGCTGCATGCCTGCTTTGCCAACTTGCCTGCCGAGGTCAACGCCGCGGTGCTCAGCGGCGAGGGCGAGCATTTTTGCGCTGGGCTGGACTTGTCAGAGCTGACCGAGCGCAGCGTCGGCGAGGGCGTGATGCACTCGCGCGCCTGGCACGCCACGATGGACGCGATCCAGTTCGGCCGCGTCCCTGTCGTCGTCGTGCTGCACGGCGCCGTGGTCGGCGGAGGGCTGGAGATCGCGAGCAGTTGCCACATCCGCGTCGCCGAGGCGAGCACGTTCTATGGTCTGCCGGAGGGGCAGCGCGGCATCTTCGTCGGCGGTGGCGGCTCGGTGCGCGTGCCGCGCCTGGCGGGGGTGGCATTGATGACCGACATGATGCTCACCGGCCGGGTGCTGGATGCGCAGGAAGGCATGCAGCGCGGCCTGTCGCAATACGTCGTCGCCGATGGCGCAGGTTTTGCCAAGGCGTGCGAACTCGCCAGCCACATCGCCACCAATGCGCCACTGTCGAACTTCGCGGTCCTGCAAGCGTTGCCACGCATCGCCGACCTGTCGCAAAGCGATGGCCTGTTCGTCGAATCGCTGATGGCGGCGATCGCCCAGGGCGACGACGCGGCGAAGCAGCGCGTGCGCGCTTTCCTCGACAAGCGTGCCGGCAAGGTGGGAAAGGGCCAATGAGTACGGCCAACCGCTATCGCCACCTGCCGCTGGGCGGCTCGCTGGCGGCGAACTTCGTCGCCCGCGGCGACGGCACGACGCTGGTGTCGTCGGTGGAGCCGCTGCAGCCCTATCCGCGCCGGCTCACCGACCGCCTCTTGCATTGGGCCGATGTGGCGCCCGACCACACCTTGGCGGCGCAGCGCGACGCTACGGGTGCGTGGCGGCGCGTCAGCTACGCGCAAGCGCTGCGCAGCGCGCGTTGCATCGCCCAGGCGCTGATCAACCTCGGCCTGTCACCCGAGCGGCCGGTGGCGATCCTTTCCGACAACGACCTCGAGCACTTGCTGTTATCGCTGGGCGCGATGCTCGCGGGTGTGCCGTTCGCCGCCATTTCGCCGGCCTACTCGACGCTGTCGCAGGACCATGGCAAATTGCGCCACGTCCTCGGATTGTTGACGCCGGGGCTGGTGTTCGCGTCGAACGGCACGGCCTACGGCCGGGCGATCGCGGCGGCGGTGCCTGCCACCACACCCGTGGTGCTGACGCAAGGCCGGCTCGACGGCCGCTGTACTCGCACCTTCAGTGCGATGCTCGATACACCGCCGACGCTGCAGGTGGATGAAGCGCACGCGGCGGTCGGCCCCGACACCATCGCCAAGTTCCTGTTCACCTCGGGTTCGACAAAACTGCCCAAGGCCGTGATCAATACGCAGCGCATGTGGTGCGCGAACCAGCAGCAGATCCTGCAGTGTTTTCCGGATTTGGGGCGCAGGCGCCCGATCCTCGTGGACTGGCTGCCGTGGAACCACACGTTCGGCGGCAACCACAACGTCGGCCTGACGATCTACAACGGCGGGACGCTTTACATCGACGAGGGCAAGCCCACACCGCAACTGATCGGTCAGACGCTGCGCAACCTGCGTGAAATTTCGCCGACGGTGTACTTCAACGTGCCCAAGGGCTTTGAAGAGATCGCCAACGCGATGCAGGGCGACGTGCAGCTTCGCCAGACGCTGTTGGCGAAGGTTAACATGTTCTTCTACGCCGGTGCCGGCCTGGCGCAACCCGTGTGGGACGAGCTTGACGCGCTGGCCGTCGCGACCTGCGGCGAGCGCATCCGCATGCTCACCGGCCTGGGCATGACCGAGACCGCGCCGTTTGCCATCTGCGCCAACGCGCAAGACGTGAAGTCGGGCCACATCGGCCTGCCTGCGCCGGGCGTGGAGCTCAAACTCGTGGCGTGCGGCGACAAAGTGGAAGTTCGCTACCGCGGCCCGAACGTCACGCCCGGCTACTGGAAGGCGCCGGAACTCACCGCGCAGGCATTCGACGCCGAAGGCTTTTATCTGATCGGCGACGCCGTCACCTTTGCCGATCCGGACCAGCCGGAGCTCGGGCTGTTCTTCGACGGCCGTGTCGCGGAAGACTTCAAGCTCAATTCCGGCACCTGGG
>JANNKM010000384.1:0-4709 GCA_031396305.1 Rhizobacter sp. | reverse complement strand
AGCGCATTGTAGGAGGCGACACCACGCGCGTAGCCCGCCAACGATCACCATCGCGCGCCGGACCTAAACTGGCCGCCGGCAGCAGCCGCGCCGCCACCGGGCCGGGCAATGCCGGCCCGCCCGATTCCCAGCCGAGCCCTTCAACGAACCCAGGCCAGCCATGAGCGACGAACTCCTGTATGAAGTCAGCGACGGCATCGCCGTCATCACGATCAACCGGCCGCAGCGCAAGAACGCCATCAACAACGCCGTGCGCGAGGCGATGTTCGACGTCTGGCCGCGTTTCGAGGCCGACGAAGCCGCGCAGGTCGCCATCCTCACCGGCGCGGGCGACACCTTCTGCGCGGGCATGGACCTGGTCGAGGCAGCGGACACGCAATTGCGAATTCCGCCGAAGAACTTCATGCCCGTGCTCGGCGACACCATTGACGTGAGCAAGCCCGTCATCGCCGCCGTGCAAGGCTACGCCTACGCGGGCGGCTGGCTGCTCGCGCAGATGTGCGACCTGTGCGTCGCCGACGACAGCGCCAGATTTGCGATCACGGAAGCCAAGGTCGGGCGTGGCATGCCGTGGGCGTCGCCGCTGATCCACATGCTGCCGCAGCGCGTCATCATGGAAGTGGCGATGACCGCCGAGCCGCTGACAGCGCAGCGCGCCTATGAACTCGGCTACGTGAACAAGGTGATGCCCCGGGGCCAGGCGCTGCAAGGCGCGAAGGAACTGGCGGCACGCATCATGGCCAACGCGCCGCTCACGGTGCGCGGCGCCAAGGAGATGGTGCGCATGGCCACCGAGATGGGCCACACAGCGGCGCTGCGCGCCTCGGCACGCGCGTTCGACTCCGTCTATCTCAGCGATGACGCGCTCGAAGGGCCGAGATCATTTCGCGAGAAGCGCAAGCCGCTGTGGAAGGGGCGCTGAACGGAGGTGGCTGCTTGTCATCAAGTGCCGGTGAACTTCGGCTCGCGCTTTTCAAGCAGCGCATTGATGCCTTCCTTGGCGTCGGCCATCTCGAATGTGCGCGACTGGCAGTGCGCTTCGTACTCGGCGGCGGACCTCGGGTCCCAGCCCAGGCCACGGTACAGCGAACGCTTCATCAAGCGCACCGCGGCGGGTGCGCACGCGGCGATTTCGGCCGCGAGTTCGCGCGCCTTGGGCAGCACCTGATCGGCAGCCACGGCATAGTTTGCGATTCCCATCTCCGCCGCCTGTGCGCCCGAGAACACGCGCCCGGTGAACAGCAGCTCGGCGGCGCGCGGCACCCCGGCCAGGCGCGGCAACAGGTAGCTGATCGCCATGCCCGAATGAAACCCGAGGCGCGCGAAGTTCGCGCCATACCTGGCATCGCGATTCGCCACGCGCAGGTCGCACACCAGGCCCAGGCCGAAGCCGCCGCCGATGGCGTGGCCGTTCATCGCCGCGATCACCGGCACCTGCACGTCGAGAATGCTCAGGAACGGCTTGTAGAGGTTGTACGAAGACTCATGCGGCAGTCCCGGCCCGGGCGCCAGGATGCTGCTGCGAAAGTCGGCGCCGGAACAAAAACTCGCGCCGCGGCCGGTGATCACGACACAGCGAATCTCGCGGTCCGCCTTGACCTGGTCGATCACGACCTGGAACGTCTGCAGCAACTCGGGCGCCATCGCGTTGCGGCTGTCGGGGCGATTCAGCGTGATCTCGCAGATCTGGTCTCGGCTGCTCGCCAGCACCGCGGCTTCGGTCATGGAGTCTCCTTGTGCCAGGCCTGGATCAGCCCGGCCCGATTCTATGGACCGCTTTGCCGACGCCGCACGAAGCCATGAGCCCGGGGGCGCTCACGCCCGGCGCGCGCGGCGCCCGGGACACGACAAATTGAAAGAGACAATGCGCGCCATGTTCATTGAAACCTACCTCGGCCGCGTGTCACCGCTGGAGTGCGACATCCTCGGCCACATGAACGTGCAGTTCTATGTGGCGCGGGTGTCCGACGCCGCGTGGCACGTCATGGCGTCGATCGGCATGACGCCGGCCTACATTCGCGCGCGGCGCCATGCGCCTGCCGCCGTGCGCCAGGACACGGCCTACTTGAAGGAAGTGTTGGCAGGCGACGTGCTCAGGATGGAAAGCGGTGTCATCGAAGCCTCGCAACGCAAGCTCACCTTCTACCACCGCCTGCGCATGTTCGACACCGACCAGGTGGTGATGACCTCCAAGGTCTTCACCGTCAACATGGACCTCGACGCACGCCGATCGGCGCCGCTGGATCCGCACATCCTGGCTCTGGCCCGCGAGCGGCTGATTGCGCAGGAGCTGTTGTGACGATGCACATCACCGGCCGCGGCGCCATCAACCCGTGGGAGTGCGACCAGTGGGGCCACCTCAACGTGCAGTTCTACGCGGCCAAGGCAAGCGAGGCGCAGGCCGCACTCGCCAGCCTGCTCGGCCTCGTGCCCTCACGCCTGCGCGGCGGCGCTGTGGCGCTGCTGCCGCTGACGGACCGGATCCTGTTCAAGCGCGAGTTGCGCGCCGGCGACACGTTCTTCATCCGCTCCGGCGTGCGCACGATCTCCCCGCACGGCACGCTGGCCCTGGCCAGCCGCATGGTCAGCCAGGAGACCGGTGTCGAGTCGGCAGCGTTCGAAACCCAGTGGTGCTGGGCGGACCTCGCCAGCGCCGCGCCCCAACCCTGGCCTGAAGACGTTCTCGGCGCCGCACTCGCAGTGGCGGGTGACCTGCCCGAGGCGCCCCTTCCCCGCCCGATGGCGCACGCCGTGCCCGCGGCCACCGACCTGGAGCGAGCGCAGCTCACCTACCGCGGTTCGGTGCAGACGTGGGAGTGCGACGCGAACGGAACCGCCCCGCCGCGCGCCCACATCGCGCGTTTTGCCGACTGCGTGCCGCATCTGTTCCGATCGATGCACATGAGCAAGGACGAGCTGCTCCAGCGCCAGTTAGGCTCGGCAGCGCTCGATTACGACATTGCCTACCACCAGCCGATGCGCGTGGGCCAGGCGGTGGAGATCCGAAGCGGCCTGCTCGACATGGGCGAGAAAGTGTTCCACTTCTTCCACCATCTGGTCGACTCCAGCAGCGGTGCGCCGATCACGTCGATCGTCGTCGCGGCGCTGTTCTTCGACCTCGTCGCGCGCAAGTCGGTGCCGGTTCCCGACTTCGTGCGCCGCGAGGGGCAAGTCCTGCTGGCGCGGCCCTAAAGGCGCTTCGCCACTTCCTCGAGCATCACTTCGCTGGCGCCGCCGCCGATCGCCTGGACGCGCGCGTCGCGCACCATGCGCTCGATCGCCGCCTCGCGCATGTAGCCAAAGCCGCCGTGGAACTGCTGGCAGTCGTACATCACGTCGTTGACGAGTTCGCCGCACAGCGCCTTGACCATCGACACTTCCTTGACGCACTCCTTGCCTTGCGCGTCGAGCCACGCCGCGTGGTAGACGAGCTGCCTCGCGGCCTCGACCTGCGCGGCGCGCATCGCCAGGCGGTGGCGGATCGCCTGCTTGTCCCACAGTGTGGCGCCGAAGGCCTTGCGCTCGCGCACATAGGCCAGCGTCATTTCGATCGCGCGCGCCGCTTCGCCCATCGCCGATGCGCCGATCACCATGCGCTCGTTCTGGAAGTTGCGCATGATCTGGTAGAAGCCCTTGTCCTGCTCGCCCAGCAGGTTGCCCGCGGGGACGCGGCAGTTCTCGAACACGAGTTCGGCGGTGTCGCTGCTGAGCCAGCCGCTTTTCTTCAGCGCTCGCCCGACGCGAAAACCGGGCGTGCCCTTGTCGACGATGAAGATCGAGATGCCGCGCGAACCCTTCACCCTGGCATCGGTCTTCGCGCCGACGAAGTAGATGTCGCCGTGCACGCCGTTCGTGATGAACATCTTCGTGCCGTTGAGCACCCAGTGATCGCCGTCGCGCACGGCGCGGGTGCGGATGCCGGCCACATCAGAGCCGGCGTCGGGTTCGGTGACCGCGACCGCGCAGATCTTCTCGCCGGAGATGATGGGCGGCAAATAGCGCTCAAGCTGCTGCGGCGTGCCGAAGTTCACCAGGTGGGGAGACGCCATGTCGGTGTGCACCGTCACCGTCACCGCAAAGCCGCCGAAGGTGGAGCGGCCCAGCTCCTCGGCGAGGATCGCGCTGTACACCGTGTCCAGGCTTGAGCCGCCGTATTGCTCGGGATAGCGCACCCCCAGGAAGCCGAGTGCGCCCATCTGGCGCAGCACGGCGCGCGGCACCATGCCGGCGTCTTCCCAGGGCGCCGCATTCGGCACGATTTCCTGCTCGACGAAACGCCGCAGGTTGTCGCGGAACGACCTGTGTTCCTCGCTGAAGTAGATGGGTTCGTTCATGGCGGGATCGTCGGGTGATTGATGCCCGCGTCACTACGGTGCGGCTCAATCATAGCGGGCACATGCGCGGGTTGGACCGTTCGAAACGCCGGCGTCGACGTGTATCAGGGGTTCGAGGCGAGTCATGATGACGGTGCAGGTTCTTTCCGGCTGAGCAAGCGATAGAAGTAGGTGGTGTCGCACAGCCCGCCGCGCGGCAGCAGTGCATAGCCGGGAACCACGCCGCACGGCTGCCAGCCGAGCCGCGCATAGAACCGCGCGGCGTCTTCGCTCGCCGTGTCGAGCACCAGCAGCGATTTGCCGGCCTCGCGCGCCACCTGCTCTGCCGCATTCAGCAACCGCTCACCCAGGCCCTGCCGGCGCGCGCGACGGTGC
>JANNKM010000142.1:0-6206 GCA_031396305.1 Rhizobacter sp. | reverse complement strand
GCGTGCCGATCTCGTCGAGCAACTGGGGGCCGCCGCCCGCGCTTGCGACGCCCCCCGCCCGACTGTGCGTGGCACCGTTGACGGCGCCGCGTTCGGCGCCGCACAACTCCGACTCGATCAGTGATTCAGGAATTGCCGCGCAGTTCACTGCGACGAAAGGCTTGTGGCTGCGCGAACTCAAGCGATGCAGCATGCGTGCGAAGACCTCCTTGCCGACACCACTCTCGCCGAGAAACAGCACCGTGGCATGGGTCGGCGCGACCCGCTGCACCATGTGCAGCACGGAGTTGAAGCCCGGCGAGATGCCGACCGGCTGCGCGGATTCCGTCAGGTCCGCGCCGGCCAACACGGGGTCGCGTGTGGCCGACACCGCCGCCGTCAGCGCATCACTGCGCAGGGCTGCGGGCATCAGGTGCTGCAGGTCCGCAATCGCCTCGTCGCCCCATGCATCGACCGGCTTGCCGACGATGCGGCAAGCGGCCTGGCCCATCGACTGGCACTCGACTTCGCGGTAGAGGATCTGGCGCCCCATGAACTCGGTGGAGTAACCCGACGCATAACCGACCTGCATCCAGCACGATGGTTCGGTGCCGATCGGGAAGTGCCGGGCATGCTCTTCGTCTTCGACCTGATGCGTCCAGAGGAACTCGCCGTAGTGTTTGCCCTTTTCGACGTCGAACTCCAGCCGCACCGGCTCGGACAGGCCGATGCCTTCCAGGCAGTGCATCTGCGGCCCGACAACGAACATGTCCTTCAGCGACGTCTTGGACCGCACCTTGCGCGCCATCTGCGCGTCATACGTGCCGGCCTGGTAGCCCATGCGGGTGAACAGGCGGCGTGTCACGTCCATGCCCAGGCTCTCGATCATTTCGCGTCGCAGCGAGCCCAGCGCCTTCGCGTGGATCAGCAGCATGCGCTGCTCGTCCATCCAGATGCGGCCGTCGCTGGTCGAAAAGCGCAGGCGCGCCATCAAGTCGGCAAGGTCCGGGAAGCGGACCTTGTCGATGTCGGCGAGATCGGTGTGGAGCAGCGGCTGGCTCGAGACCCCGGGTGAACCCGCACTCGACTTCTTCATGGCCGCCGTCCCGGACGGCCGTCGATGCACATCAACATCGTTCTCCTGTATTGGTTCAAGCGACTGCTGTGAGCATGCAGCGTGCCATCGTCGATACGACGCCTGTCCCGGACGCGACGCGTCCTCCTGCGCAGCAGAAGCGGCTGCGCGATAACCCGATCTTCGAGCCCCCGTCCTGAATCGATCAGTTGACGCATTCGTGAAAGCCCGTCGCTCACGAGTTTGCATCAATTGCTTCATTCGCGGCCTGTCCTCAGGCGACGCGCAGATTGGGGTTTGCACCTAAACGGCTTATGCCCTCTGCTTCGTCAGCGTGTCGCGCGGCAGCTCGCCGAACCGCGTTCGGTAGTAACCCGAAAAGCGACCCAGGTGGCCGAATCCGAACGCCAGCGCGGTGCTCGTGATGCTCGCGTGCGGCTGCAACATCAACCGCGAGCGGACCGCGTCCAGGCGCATGTCGCGCAGCAACTCCATCGGTGTGACGCCATGGTAGCGATGGCACAGCGCATTGAGCGTGCGGATACCGACCCCGCCGGCACGTGCAAGGTCATCGAGCGAAATCGGGGCACACAGCCGCGAGAGCATGTACCGAAGTACGGCATCCATGCGCATCGCGTCGCCGGCGTGCATGCCCGTGTCCGCTGGTTCAAGTGCAGTGTCGGGCCGCAGCATGGCGCCGACCGGCGCAGGGCCGTCCGGCTGATGTGACAGCAGGAACAGCGCGGCGTTGCGCTCGAAGTGATCCAGCCAGGCGGTGTGCACGGCCGACTCGCGCGACATCGACACGACGTTCAGCAACGACTGCACGATCAGATCCCACTGCGAACCGTGACCTCGCGCAAGCAGGAAACCCGGCGCCAGCGCGAGTTTGTCATCCTCGGTGCGGCCGGACACTTCCCGGATCAGCGTGTGGGGCACCTTGACGATCAACTGCTCGGTGCCCGGATACCAGCGCAATCTGATGCGCTTCGTGGGCGCGAGCACGGCGGTCCTGCCTTCGCCGACGCTGAGCCTCTGGCCATCGGATTCGATTTCCGCTCCGCCGCTGAGGGAGGTATGCACCAGCGCGAAGGAATCGAAGGGGCGCGGCGTGACCTCCACTTCGGCACCGTAGCGCAGGGCATAGACCTTCAGCTGGTTCGACTGGCCCTTGAACATCGCCGCGTTCGGGATCCCTTGCTTCCAGCGCAGCGCATGGTCGGTCAACTCGCAGGCGACATGGTCGTGCGCTTCCACGCATGCGTCGGACTGGAACAGGCGGTTCCGATACAGGCGCGTCTCGTTCCCTCAGGCCGACGGGGCTGAAGTTCCGTACGCTGTCTTCAGCTCGCAAGAGGTCTATGACCGCGAGCAGGAGCGGCTCTACCGAGGTCCGTTCTGGAGCTTTCTGGGTCTCGAGTGCGAGATCCCGAACCTCAACGACTTCAAGAGCACCTTCGTCGGCGACACGCCGGTGGTCGTGACGCGCACGGCGGATGGCTTCGCCTGCTGGGTCAATCGCTGTGCCCACCGGGGCGCGATCGTGTGCCGGGAGAAGCACGGCAACAAGGCATCGCACGTCTGCGTCTACCACCAGTGGAGCTACACCTGCAAAGGCGACCTGCAGGGCGTGCCGTTCCGTCGCGGCCAGAAGAGCGGCGACGTCATGCTCGTCGGCATGCCGAAGGACTTCAAGACCGAGGAGCACGGCCTGAGCAAGCTGCGCGTCGCGAACTACCGAGGCCTGCTGTTCGCGAGCTTCAGCGACGAGGCGCCGCCGATCGAGGACTACATCGGCCCCGAGATGAAACCCTGGGTGGACCGGGTGTTCCACAAGCCGATCGTGTATCTGGGTTGCACGCGGCAGTACTCGAAGTCGAACTGGAAGCTCTATTTCGAGAACGTCAAGGATCCGTACCACGCGAGCCTGCTGCACCTGTTCCACACCACGTTCAACATCTTTCGCGTGGGTATGAAGGCACGCTCGATCCCGGATGCCAGGCACGGCCTGCACAGCCTCATCACGGTGACCAAGCCTGAGCAGGAAAAAGACACCGCCAAGGCCTATCAGGATCAGGGCATCCGTTCCATGAACGAGGGGGTGCAGTTGCAGGATCCGTACTTGCTGGGGCAGATCCCCGAGTACGAGGAAATGTGCACCAACCAGATCCAGCCGATCTTCCCGCAACTCGTGGTGCAGCAGATCCACAACACCCTGACTTGCCGTCAGCTGTTGCCGAAAGGGCCGGGCAATTTCGAGTTGATCTTCCACTTCTTCGGCTATGCGGACGACACGCCGGAGATGCGCGAGATGCGTCTGTTGCAGGCCAACCTGGTCGGACCGGCTGGCTACATCTCGATGGAGGACACCGAGGTGACCGAGCTGGTGCAGCGCGGCACGGCGCGCGACGGCGACAAGCATTCGTACATGGCGATGGCGCGCGATGCCCCCATGCAAACCGACAGCAACATCACCGAGAGCCTGATCCGCAGGTTCTGGGCCGGCTATCAGAAAGCGATGGGCTACTGAGATGGACAACAACCTGCAACTCTGGCTCGAGCTCTGCGAGCTTCAACATCGCTACGTGCACGCGCTGGACAACAACCTGCTCGAGCAATGGCCCGACTTCTTTGTCGAAGAGTGCCGCTACGAGATCATCTCGAAGGAGAACTCGGACCGCGGGCTTCCGGCACCCATCATGTTGTGTCGCAACCGGCGCATGTTGCGTGACCGCATCTATTCACTTCGCCACGCCAATATCTTCGAAGCGCATACCTACCGCCATGCCGTTTCCGGCCTGGTTGTCAACGACACGCGCGGCGACGAGGTCAGCTCGGTGTCGAGCTACGTGGTCATCAACACCGGCCTGGCGGGCGAGTCCACGGTCTTCCAGGCAGGCTGCTATCACGACACGGTCGTCAAGGAAGCGGGGCTGTGGCGGTACAAGAGCAAGCGGGTGGTGTACGACACCTCGCGCGTGGCGACGCTGCTCGCCACTCCGATCTGACGCGCCAGGAGGGCGACGGCAATGAGCAACTGGCACGATGTCGGCGCGGCCGACGACTTTGCGCAGGACGAGCCCAAGGGTGTCGTCGCGGCCGGGATCGGTGTGGCGGTGTTCCGCGTCGGCGCCGATCTCTTCGCGTTGCATGACATGTGTACCCACGCCACCGCAAGACTGTCCGGCGGTTTCGTCGAAGACGGCTGTGTCGAGTGCCCTCTGCACCAGGGGCTGTTCGATCTGCGCACCGGCGAGGCGCGCAAGGAGCCGTGTACCGAGGATGTGCAGACCTTTCACGTGCGGGAGGTCGGAGGGCGGGTCGAGGTGCAGGTCTTGCCGGGCGTGACCCAGCCCTGGAAGCTCGACTGACAGTGCCGACTGAGCCCGCCTGGCCGTGAGCGAAACCACGATCGTGATTGTCGGTGCCGGCCAGGCCGGTGGCTGGGCGGCGCAAACGCTGCGCAAGGAAGGCTTCCCCGGCAAAGTCGCGCTGATCGGCGACGAGCCGCATCCGCCCCATGAGCGCCCGCCCCTGTCGAAGGCGGTGCTGGCCGGCGAGGCGTTGCCCGAGAGCACGCACCTGCTGAAGGCCGAGGCGTTCGACAAGCTGGCGCTCGACTGGCGCCGCGGTGTGCACGTGAGCGGCCTCGACCGCGCCGCCAAGCGGCTGAGCACGACCGACGGTCAATCGATCGATTACGACAAGCTGATCCTGTGCACTGGCGGTCGCGCCCGCACGCTCACGATTCCCGGCGCCGATCTGGCCGGCGTTTTCACGTTGCGCACGATCGACGACGCAATTGCGCTCGCCCCATTGCTGCGGCCGGGCAAGACGGTGGTGGTGGTCGGGGGCGGGTGGATCGGTCTGGAGGTGGCCGCGACGGCCCGCAAGAAGGGCGCCGAGGCGATCGTCGTCGAAGCCATGGCGCGCCTGTGCGAGCGCACGGTGCCGCGCGAAATCTCGGAGCACCTGCTGGCCTTGCACACGGCACACGGCACTCGGGTGATTCTCGGCACGGGAGTCGCGGGCTTCGCGCGCCACGCCCAAGGGCGATGGCTGGTGACGCTGGGTGACGGCCGCGAACTCGAATGCGACGCGATCGTGGTCGGTGTCGGCCTCGTCCCCAACGACGAATTGGCGCGCGCCGCGGGGCTGGACTGCGACGGCGGGGTGATCGTCGATACCCGCTGCAGGACCTCCGACCCCGACATCCTCGCCGCCGGTGATGTCGCGGTGACGCCGAATCCCTGGGCCGGCCGGCGCATGCGGCTGGAGTCATGGCAGAACGCGCAGGAGCAGGGAATCGCGGCTGCCCGGTCGGCACTCGGCATCGAGGTCGACTACCGGCCCCTGCCCTGGTTCTGGTCGGACCAGTACGACATGAACCTGCAGATTTATGGCATGCCGATGCCTTCGTACCAAATGGTGGTGCGCGGTCAGCCGGGCTCGGACAGCTTTGTGCTGTTCTACCTCGACGGTGACCGCGTCAAGGCGGCGCTCGGACCGAACGCCGCACGCGATCTGCGCTTCGCGCGTCGCCTGATCGAGACCCAGAAGCCGGTCAGGCCGGAGAGCCTTGCCGACATCGGCCTCGCGCTGTCCAAGCTCTGACAACTTCATCGAGGCGACTCGATGCGACAAGTCGGCGTTGCACAGGCCGCGCGCGTAGCGAATCGATCAGTTGACGCATTCGTGAAAGCTCGTCGCCCACGCGTTTGCATCAATTGCTTCATCCGCGGCCGGCGCTCAGGCGAAACACAGATTGGGGTTTGCACCTAATCAATCAATCGCCGCCGAGTGAATACTTGCACGAGGCGCATGAGCGCCAAAAAGTTGGCACGGCATCTGCAAACACAGGACCTGCGACGAACAAGAGCGAGCAAATGCTTGATGCCTTGACGTTGACCACATACAGGAGACCCGCGTGATCCAGATTCATCTCCAGCTCGAACAACTGTGCGTCGGTGAAAACGGCCCGGTCCAGGCGATAAAGGTGTTTGGCAGGATCGTCCTGCAGCATCGCTTCGAGTTTGGCGAGGTTGGTCGAGTTGTCCTGATGAATCTGGATCACGCGGGTCTCCTGTATGTGGTCAACGTCAAGGCATCAAGCATTTGCTCGCTCTTGTTCGTCGCAGGTCCTGTGTTTGCA
>JANNKM010000124.1:0-3326 GCA_031396305.1 Rhizobacter sp. | reverse complement strand
GCACCACGTGGTGGATCGCGACTCGCCTGGGCTAGTTCTCCCGGGGGCGAAGCGGCGCTATGCTTGTGCATCATGGCCGCTTTGGAGGGCGCGGTGACGCAGCCAAGGAAGCGAATTCTGATTCTTGCCGGGCCAAATGGGGCCGGCACAGTGGGTAGGGCCAGTCTTTCATGCGTCGAGCCGCTGTTGCGTGGCCGGGTCGAACCAGTGCAGATGCTCGGGCGATGCGTGCAGCGAGGCGGTGCTTCCGGCCACGGGTGCAATGCGCGTGCCCTCGATGCGCGCAGTGAACATGGCCTGGCCGAGTTTGCCGTACACGAGCCGCTCGGCGCCGAGCATCTCGACGACTTCAATTCGCAACTGCCAGCCCACACCGGAAGCCGACGCGGCGGGGCCGAGCAGTTCGCAATGTTCGGGGCGCAGGCCGAGCAACAACTCACCGCTGCGCGGCGCCGGCCGCGGCAGCGCCAGCACCTGGCCGCCGGTGTGGAACTGCAGACCTTCAGCGCGGCCGGCAATCAGGTTCATCGGCGGCGAGCCGATGAAACTCGCGACGAAGGTCGTCGCCGGTTTCGCATACACCTGCTCGGGCGTGCCGATCTGCTCCATGCGCCCGGCGTTCATCACGATCATGCGTTGCGCCAGCGTCATCGCCTCGACCTGGTCGTGCGTGACGAACAGCGACGTCACGCCGAGTTCGGCGTGCAGCTTCTGGATCTCCAGGCGCGTCTGCGCACGCAGTTTGGCGTCGAGGTTGGACAGCGGTTCGTCGAACAGAAACACCTGCGGCTGGCGCACGATGGCGCGGCCCATCGCGACACGCTGGCGCTGGCCGCCGGACAACTCGCGCGGCTTGCGCTGCAAGAACGGCCCGATCTCGAGGATCTTCGCCGCCTTGTCGACACGCGTCTTGATTTCAGCGATCGGCACCTTGGCGATCTTCAGGCCATACGCCATGTTGTCGAACACGCTCATGTGCGGGTACAGCGCGTAGTTCTGGAACACCATCGCGATGTCGCGCTCGGAAGGTTCGATGTCGTTCACGACGCGCCCGGCAATCGAGATCTCGCCTTCCGTGATTTCCTCCAGCCCCGCCACCATGCGCAGCAGCGTGCTCTTGCCGCAGCCCGAAGGGCCGACGATGACGATGAACTCGCCGTCGGCGACCTCGGCCGTCACGCCGTGGATGACCGGGTTCGCCTTGGGCCCGGAGCCGTAGCGCTTGATGACGTTGCGAAGCGATATCGAGCCCATGCGTTGCCTTTGTTCTTGTCCTATTTCTCGCTGTCCACCAGGCCCTTGACGAACCAGCGCTGCATCAGCAGCACGACGAACGCCGGCGGCAACATCGCCAGGATCGCGGTGGCCATGATGACGTTCCACTCGTTGGCCGCGTCGCCGCCGGCAAACATGCGCTTGATGCCCATCACGATGGGGTACATGCTCTCGTCGGTGGTCACGAGCAAGGGCCAGAGATACTGGTTCCAGCCGTAGATGAACTGGATCACGAACAGCGCCGCGATGCTCGTCATCGACAGCGGCACGAGCACGTCCTTGAAAAAACGCATCGGGCCGGCGCCGTCGATGCGCGCGGCCTCCACCAGTTCATCGGGCACGGTCAGGAAGAACTGGCGGAACAGAAACGTTGCGGTGGCCGAGGCGATCAGCGGCACCGTCAGGCCCGCGTAGCTGTTGAGCATGTTCAGGTTCGACACCACTTCGTAGGTCGGCCCGATGCGCACCTCCACCGGCAGCATGAGCGTGATGAAGACCATCCAGAAGCACATCGAGCGGCCGGGGAAGCGGAAGTAGACGAAGGCAAACGCCGAGAGCAACGAGATCGCGATCTTGCCGATGGCGATGACCATCGCGCTGACGAAGCTGATCCAGAGCATCGGCGCGACCGGCGCCACCTTGCTGCCATAGCTTGTTTCGCCGCCGAACAACGCGACGCGATACGTCTCCAGCATGTGCCCGCCGGGCGCCATCGACATCGGCACCTGCTGCACGATCTGTTGCGAAGTCTGGGTCGAGGCGATCAGCGTCACGTACACCGGAAAGGCGATCACGAGAACGCCCAGCAGCAGCACGACATGCGACAGCGCCCGTCCGATTCGATCGCGTTCGACCATGTCAGATGCTCCAGCCTGATGCCGAGCAAGCGGCGCATCGCAAGCAAAGCGTCATCCCGGCGAACGCCGGGAGCCACGGCGCCGAACTCCTGCTCGCCGTGACAGGTTGCGCGCAAGTCGAACCTGTGGATACCGGCGTTCGCCGGTATGACAGCCATCTCGGCATGCTGCGCAATGCGACCCGTGCGGCTCGCATCAGTACTGCACCTTCTTCTCGACATACCGAAACTGCACCACGGTGAGCGCAATCACGATCGCCATCAGCACCACCGACTGCGCCGCCGAGCCGCCCATGTCCAGCGCCTTGAAGCCGTCGTAATACACCTTGTAGACGAGGATCGCCGTGTCCTTGCCCGGGCCGCCGTTGGTCGCGGCGTCGACGATGGCGAAGGTGTCGAAGAAGGCGTAGACGATGTTGATGACGAGCAGGAAGAACGTGGTGGGTGAAAGCAGCGGGAACACGATCGTCCAGAAGCGCCGCCAGGGGCGCGCGCCGTCGATCGCCGCGGCTTCGATCAGGCTCTTGGGAATCGACTGCAGCCCGGCCAGGAAGAACAGGAAGTTGTACGAAATCTGCTTCCACACCGCGGCCATCACGATCAGCGCCATCGCGTGGTTGCCGTTGAGCAGGTGGTTCCAGTTGAAACCCAGCTCACGCAGCACGTAGCTCACAATTCCCACCGATGGCGCGAACATGAACAGCCACAGCACGCCGGCCACCGCGGGCGCCACGGCGTAGGGCCAGATCAGCAGCGTCTTGTAGATCGCCGCGCCGCGCACCACGCGATCGGCCATCACCGCGAGCAGCAACGCGATCGACAGCCCGCTCACCGCCACCAGGATCGAGAACACCGCAGTGGTGTGGAACGAAGCGAGGTAGGTTTCGTCAGCCCACAGGCGCTCGAAGTTCAGCAGCCCGACGAACTCGACCGACGTGCCGAAGGCGTCCTGGCGCAACACGCTCTGGTACAGCGCCTGCCCCGCCGGCCAGAAGAAGAACACGAGGATGACGGCCATCTGCGGCGCGATCAGCGCCCAGGGCAGCCACCAGCTTTTGAAGCGGACGCGTTTTTCGACGGCCATCCCTCAACCCGTCATGCCGGCGAACCGTTGCCCCGTGCCGCGACACGGGGGCCGGCATCCCCGCACGGCATGGCGCGGCTGATCGAAAGTGGATCCCGGCCCCGTATCGAG
>JANNKM010000118.1:0-10133 GCA_031396305.1 Rhizobacter sp. | reverse complement strand
GCTGTTCCAGCCGGGGCTGCAATTCGTCAACCCCGAGCTGTTCAACCAGTTCACGACGATGCACGGCCTGATCATGGTCTTCGGCGCCATCATGCCGGCCTTCGTCGGCTTCGCGAACTGGATGGTGCCGCTGCAGATCGGCGCGCCCGACATGGCGTTCGCGCGCATGAACAACTTCAGCTTCTGGCTGCTGATCCCGGCCGCCGTGATGCTGGTAGGTTCGTTCTTCATGCCCGGCGGCGCACCGGCCGCGGGCTGGACGCTTTACGCCCCACTGACCTTGCAGATGGGCCCGTCGATGGACGCCGGCATCTTCGCCATCCACATCATGGGTGCGAGTTCGATCATGGGCTCGATCAACATCATCGTCACCATCCTGAACATGCGCGCGCCCGGTATGGCGCTGATGAAGATGCCGCTGTTCGCCTGGACCTGGCTGATCACCGCCTTCCTGCTGATCGCGGTGATGCCTGTTCTGGCCGGTGCGATCACGATGACGCTCACCGACCGCCACTTCGGCACCAGCTTCTTCAACCCCGCGGGCGGCGGCGACCCGGTGATGTACCAGCACATCTTCTGGTTCTTCGGCCACCCCGAGGTCTACATCATGATCCTGCCGGCGTTTGGCATCGTGAGCGCCGTGATCCCGGCGTTTGCGCGCAAGCGGCTGTTCGGCTACGCATCGATGGTGTACGCCACCGCGTCGATCGCGATCCTGTCGTTCATCGTCTGGGCGCACCACATGTTCACGGTGGGCATGCCCGTTACCGGGCAACTCTTTTTCATGTACGCGACGATGCTGATCGCCGTGCCCACGGGCGTGAAGGTGTTCAACTGGATCGCGACGATGTGGCGTGGCTCGATGACATTCGAGACGCCCATGCTGTGGGCTGTGGGCTTCATCTTCGTGTTCACGATGGGCGGCTTCACCGGCCTCATCTTGGCGATGGCGCCGATCGACATCCAGTTGCAGGACACGTATTACGTGGTCGCGCACTTTCACTATGTGCTCGTCGCAGGCTCGCTGTACGGCATGTTCGCCGGCTACTACTACTGGGCGCCGAAGTGGACTGGCGTGATGTATGAAGAGATCCACGGCAAGATCCATTTCTGGGCGTCGCTGATCTTCTTCAACATCACCTTCTTCCCGATGCACTTCCTCGGCCTGGCGGGTATGCCGCGGCGCTACGCCGACTACCCGATGCAGTTTGCCGACTTCAACATGCTGGCCACCGTGGGTGCATTCGGCTTCGGCTTGAGCCAGGTGTATTTCTTCTTCATGGTTGTGCTGCCGATGATGCAGGGCAAGGGCACGCCCGCACCGCAGCGGCCGTGGAACGACCCGGACGGCGCCGGCGCCGAAGGCCTGGAGTGGGAGATTCCGTCGCCCGCACCATTTCACACCTTTGAGACGCCGCCGAACCTGAACGCATCGGCGACCAAGGTGATTGCTTGAACCCGATCATTACGCCTGAGCAGCGCAGGAACAACTTGCGCCTGGCCTGGATCCTCGCGTCGATTGCCGTGCTGCTGTTCGTCGGCTTCATCGTCAAGAGTGCGATCTACGGTATCTGAGCCCGCAACATGCAGAAGTCCCTGCTGCGCGACAACCGCCTGATGCTGGCCAAGCTGGCCGTGGTGGTGTGCCTGATGTTCGGCTTCGGCTACGCGCTGGTGCCGGTCTACAACGCGATTTGCAACGCGCTGGGCATCAATGTGTTGTCGATCGCGGAACGCGAGGCCTCAGGCAATGCATGGACCAAGAACCGCAACTCTCAGGTCGACACCAGCCGCACCATCACGGTCGAATTCGACGCGAATGCGCGCGGCCCCTGGGAGTTCAAGCCGGCGAAGCGATTCGTGGACGTGCATCCCGGCGAAATGGCCGTCGTCGTCTATCAGTTCCGCAACGTCCAGAACCGCACCATGGCGGCGCAGGCGATTCCGAGTTACGCGCCGATGCAGGCGATGCCGCACTTCAACAAGCTGGAGTGTTTCTGCTTTACCGAACACACCTTGAAGCCCGGCGAAGTACGCGAGTGGCCGGTGGCGTTCGTCATCGACCCGAAGTTGCCGAAAGACGTGCGCACGATCACCCTGTCGTACACCTTCTTCGAAGTCGGCGGCAAAGTGCCGGCGGCGCCCGAGTCATGAGTGGCGAGTTGCGAGACGCTGTGAAGCGCAAGGCGTCGTTCTTGCAGACACTGCGCGCTGTGGCGTGGTCTTTCTTCGGCATTCGCAAGGGCAGCGAGTATCGGAAAGACGTGAGCGAGCTCAATCCGGTGCACGTGGTCATCGCGGGCATTGCTGCGGCAGGCGTCTTCGTCGGCGCTCTCGTCGTGCTCGTCAACTGGGTGATCGCCAGCGGCGTGGCGAGCTAGTGCTGGCGGCGATTCACCAAGAATTTCATTGAGGTTCCAGGAGAAAACATGTCGGCAGCGACACATCAAGGGGCACAGCCCTACTACTTCGTCCCCGCGCCTTCGCGGCACCCGGTGCTCACGGCCACCGGCCTGCTGTGCATCATTTTCGGCGCGGGCCAGTGGGTCAACGGCGCCGGCTGGGGCAAATGGCTGGTACTGCTCGGTTTCGTGATCTTCGCCACCGTGCTGCAGCGCTGGTTTCGCGATGCGATCGGCGAGAGCGAAAGCGGTCAGTACAGCCCGCGCATCGACGTGTCGTTCCGCTGGAGCATGAGCTGGTTCATCTACTCCGAGGTGATGTTCTTCGGCGCGTTCTTCGGTGCCCTCTACTGGGCGCGGCTGCACGCCTTGCCCAGCTTGGGCAGCCTGGAAAACGCGATCCTCTGGCCGGATTTCAAGGCCGTGTGGCCGAGTTCCGGGCAGGGAATCACCGGCTCGCCGGCGGGCATCGTCGATCCGTTCACGACGATGGGGCCGTGGCCGATTCCGACCATCAATACGGTGTTGCTGTTGACCTCGGGAGTGACGCTGACGATCGCGCACCACGCGTTGATCGCGAATCACCGCGCGCGTTGCATTGCCTTCATGTGGCTGACCGTGGCACTGGGCGCAACCTTCATCGGCTTCCAGGCGTATGAATACATTCATGCCTACAGCGAACTCAACCTCAAGCTCAGCTCGGGCATGTACGGCTCCACGTTCTTCATGCTCACCGGCTTTCACGGTTTCCACGTGTTCGTCGGCATGCTGATGCTGTTGTTCATCACGCTGCGCCTGATGAAGGGCCACTTCACGCCGACTCATCATTTCGGTTTCGAGGGCGCGGCCTGGTACTGGCACTTCGTCGACGTGGTGTGGCTGGGCCTGTACATCGTTGTCTACTGGCTCTGAACTGCGACCGTCTTCAGGAGAAAACGCCGCGGTCCGCGGCGTTTTTTCTGTCTCGGGCACGGGCTCAGCGCAGCGGAATGCCCGTCGGCTTGATCCATCCCATCCAGTAGCTCAGCAGGATGAATCCGACCAGCAGGATCGACAGCGTGACGCGCAGCGCCAAAGCGCGCATCATGTTGCCCGTCTTCGGCTTGCCGTCACGGCCGTCGCGCAGCATGAAGACGCCGGCCAGGGCGAGCACGCTGACGATGCCGAACAATCCGATCACGATGAAGGTCTTCATGGTCGAGAATTATCCGCCCCGCCTGTCCTGTGCCGCGCAGGCGGGTCGGCGCGCATGGGCTTGAGTGCACTGAGCGCGCGCCAGCGTCGCATCATGATCCTCGGAGCGACGCTTGTCAGCGCGGCGCTGATGGCACGGCTCGGAGCCTGGCAACTCGATCGCGCTGCGCAAAAACAAGCGATGCAGGGCATGCTCGATGAGCGCAGCAAGTTGCCGGCGCTGCAGGGTCCTGAGTTGGCGACCGACCTCGACACCGCGGCAGCGCAACACTATCGTGCGGCGCGCCTGCGAGGCCAGTGGCTGGCGCAGCACACGGTGTACCTGGAGAATCGCACGATGAACGGCCGCGTCGGGTTCATCGTGGTCACGCCGCTCACGCTCGACCAGGGCGCCGTGGTGATGGTTCAGCGCGGCTGGGTCGCGCGCGACTTCGTGCAGCGCACACGCCTGCCCGATCTGCCCACGCCGGGCGGGTTGGTCGAGGTCCAGGGGCGGGTCGCCGCGGCGCCGTCGCGCATGCTTGACTTCGCTGGTGCTGCGGCGAGCGGGCCGATCCGGCAAAATCTTGACATCTCCGAATACACCCAAGAGACCGGCCTGGCCCTGCGTCCGGTGTCGATTCAACAGGCAGACGATCCGGGCAACCGTGGCGACGGCCTGCTGCGCCAGTGGCCGCGCCCGGCGATCGACGTTCACAAGCACTATGGTTACGCCGCACAGTGGTTCGCGCTGGCTGCGCTGATAACGGGTTTGTATGTCTGGTTCCAACTCCTCCGCCCCCGACTCCATGCTGGCCGCTGACCAGTCGCCGCTGCGCCTGACCGTGCACTCGTTGCCGTCGGTGGACGCGCAACAGCACCGCACGGCGACCGGACGCCTGAAGATGTTTCTGGTGTTGCTGGTCTGTGCGATGCCGGTGATTGCGTCTTACCTTGCCTACTACGTGATTCAGCCGCAAGGCCGAACCAACTACGGCGAGCTGATCCAGCCGCAACGCCCGATTCCTGTCGACCTACGGCTCGCTGATCTGCAGGGTCGGCCTGTCGCGGCCACTTCGCTGCACGGTCAATGGCTGCTGGTGGTCGTTGCGGGTGGCGCGTGCGACGCCGCGTGCGAGCGCATACTGTGGCTACAACGCCAACTGCGCGAGGCGTTGGGGCGTGACAAGCACCGGGTGGACAAGTTGTGGCTGATCCACGACGCCGCCTCGCCGTCTGCGCGCACACTCGACGCCGTGCGCAGCGGTGAAGCAGTGACCGTGCTGCGTGTGCCGCCCGCGGCGCTCGCCGGCTGGTTGGAAGGCGGCGCTGGGCAGGCGCTGGAGGCGACGCTGTACATAGTCGATCCGATGGGAAACTGGATGATGCGCTCGCCGCCTGATCCGCAGCCGAGCAAACTCAAACGCGACGTCGAGAAGCTGTTGCGTGCTTCGGCCGGTTGGGACAAGCCCGGCCGATGAATTCCGCGCCGCTGTATGACTTGACGCCGCTGCTGCGGCTGGCGCTGCTGGGCGTGGTGCTCGCCTCAGCTCCGCTGGCATGGCTGTGGTTGCGCAATCGCGGCCAGCCGGCTGCGCAGCGCCAACGCGCGCTGACGTTGTTGACCTTGTTTCTGACCTTCGACCTGGTACTGTTCGGCGCCTTCACGCGCCTGACGGATTCCGGCCTGGGCTGCCCGGACTGGCCGGGCTGTTACGGCAGCGCCAGCCCGGTGGGCGCGCGCGCGCAGATCGACGTGGCGCAAACGGCTATGCCCACGGGGCCGGTGACGCATGGCAAAGCCTGGATCGAGATGATCCACCGCTACCTCGCCACCGGCGTCGGCGTGCTGATCCTCGTGCTTGCCGCTTCAAGCTGGGTCGCCGCGCGGCGCGAGCGCGCGACCATGTCACCTTGGTGGCCGACGCTGACGCTGGTCGGGGTCAGCATCCAGGGAGCGTTTGGCGCACTCACCGTGACAATGAAGCTGTACCCGGCGATCGTGACGCTGCACTTGATGGGCGGCATGGTGTTGCTGGCGCTGCTCGCCGTGCAGGCGCAGCTATATGCACCTGCACCATTGACCCTGTCGCCGCGGTTGAAGGCTGCGACCTGGGGGGTTGCGCTGTTCAGCGTGGTGCAAATTGCGCTGGGAGGCTGGGTCAGCACCAACTATGCGGTGCTCGCGTGTTCCGACTTCCCGCTGTGCCAGGGCCGCTGGTGGCCGGAAATGGACTTTGCCCAAGGCTTTACCGTGCTGCGTGAGCTTGGGATGCAAGCCGACGGCAGCTACCTGCCGTTCTCGGCGCTGACTGCGATTCACTATGTACATCGGCTCGCCGCGTATGCGGTGTTGCTCGCGCTCGCAGGTCTGGCGTGGGCATTGTTCGCACGGCGCGACGCGGCACTGCGGCGCTGGGCGATCGCGTTGCTGGCCATTGCGGCTTGGCAACTTGCCAGCGGGCTGAGCAACGTCTTGCTGAACTGGCCCTTGTTCGGTGCCGTGGCGCATACGGCAGGGGCCGCCGCCTTGGTGGTTGTGCTGACGCTGCTGCTGTGCCGGGCCGCGCGCGCTGGGCCCGCCATCGCAGCGAATGACCCCGCGAGGCCGGCGCAAGTGCCGACTTCGTAGAATCAGGCCCCGCGCGCCTCACCCATGTCTGAAACCCTTGCTCGCCCCGCCCCGTCTGCCCGCGCCGGATTGCCGTCGCGGGTGAGCCAATACTATGCGCTGACCAAGCCCCGCGTCGTCCAGCTCATCGTCTTTTGCGCGGTCATCGGCATGTTGATGGCGGTGCCGGGCTTGCCGGATTGGCAGGTTGCACTCGCGGCGACGGTGGGCATCTGGCTTGTCGCAGCCGCCGCCGCGGCGTTCAACTGTCTGGTCGAGCAGGGCATTGACGCCAAGATGGCGCGCACTGCGTGGCGCGCAACCGCGAGCGGCGAGTTGAGCAGTTCGCAGACGCTCGTCTTCTCGCTGCTGCTTGGCAGCGTCGGTTGCGCGTTGTTGTACGTGGCGGTGAATGCGTTGACGATGTGGCTGACGCTGGCGACATTCGTCGGCTACGCCGTGATCTACACCCTCGTGCTCAAACCGCTGACGCCACAGAACATCGTGATCGGCGGCGCCTCGGGCGCGATGCCACCGGTGCTCGGCTGGGCCGCGATTCGGGGCGAGGTCGGGCCCGAGGCGCTGATCATGTGCCTGATCATTTTCCTGTGGACGCCGCCGCATTTCTGGGCCCTGGCGTTGTATCGGACCGAAGACTACCGGCGATCCGGCCTGCCGATGCTCCCGGTGACACATGGTTCAGAGTTCACCCGGCTGCACGTGTTGCTCTACACCGTCGTGCTGTTCGCGGCGACGCTGCTGCCGTTCGTCTCGGGCATGAGCGGGGTCATCTATCTGGCCAGCGCCATCGCGTTGGGCATAGGTTTCACCAGCCACGCATGGAAACTCTGGCGCAACTATTCCGACGCGCTGGCGCGCAAGACCTTCCGCTTTTCCATTCTGCACCTGTCGCTGCTGTTCAGCGCGCTGTTGCTGGATCACTATCTCGCCCCGCTGTTGTAGAGAGCCCCTGAGATGAAATCATCACGCCGTGCCATCGTGCTCGCCGGCTGCGCCTTGCTGCTCGGCTGCGACAAGTTGGAACTGGGCAGTGCGAAGCCATCGTTCAAGGGCATCGACATCACGGGCGCCGAGTACGCCCGTTCGCTCGCGCTGACTGACCAGGACGGCAAGGCGCGGACGCTTGAAGAGTTCAAAGGCAAGGTCAGCGTCGTCTTCTTCGGCTACACCCAGTGCCCGGACGTCTGCCCGGCGACGCTGGCCGAATTGGCGCAAGTCAAGAAGTCTCTGGGCAAGGATGGCGAGCGCCTGCAAGGCATCTTCGTGACGCTCGACCCGAAACGCGACACGCAGGAGGTGCTGAAGGCCTACATGGCGAACTTCGACCCGAGCTTCGTCGCGCTGCACGGCACGGCCGAGCAGACCAAGGCTGCGGCCCAGGAATTCAAAGTGTTCTTCGCCACGTCACCGGGCAAGACGGAAAGCAGCTACACCGTCGACCACACTGCCGGCTCGTTTGTCTTCGACGCGCACGGCAAGGTACGCCTGTTCGTGCGCTATGGCAGCGGCGCGGAAGCGCTGGCGGCCGACTTGAAGGTGCTGTTGGCGCAGAGTTGAGTCAGCTTACGCTCATCCGGCAAGCGCCGGGATCCATGGGCTGAGTCTCGCGGCGGGTGAATACTGGCTTGCGCCGGTATGACAACCCTCAAGCCGCTTCGGCCAGCGCCTTGCGCATCTTCTTCATCGCCGCGACTTCGATTTGGCGGATGCGCTCGGCGCTCACGCCATATTCAGCGGCGAGATCATGCAGCGTCAGGCCGCCGGAGCTGTCGTCGTTCACCTTCAACCAGCGTTCTTCCACGATGCGCCGGCTGCGAGCGTCCAGCGAGTTCAGCGCCAGCGCGATGCCGTCGCCTGCGAGCCAGTCGCGGTTGCGCGCTTCAAGAACGCGCGTCGGTTCGTTCGTTTCGTCGGCCAGATAGGCGATCGGGGCGTAGGCCTCTTCGGCGTCATCGGTTAGCGGCTCCAGAGCCACATCGCCACCCGACAGGCGAGTTTCCATCTCCAGCACTTCTTCTTGCTTGACGTTCAGGCGCGCCGCCAACGTCTTCACCTCGTCGCGCGTCAGCGTACCGCGGTGCGTGTCAATGTCGGCGGCGTCGTCTTTCAGACCCTGCTTCATCGAGCGCAGGTTGAAGAACAACTTGCGCTGGGCCTTGGTCGTGGCCAGCTTCACCATGCGCCAGTTCTTCAGGATGTACTCGTGAATCTCGGCCTTGATCCAGTGCATCGCATAGCTGACCAGGCGCACGCCGTGAGTTGGGTCGAAGCGTTTCACGGCTTTCATCAGGCCGACGTTGCCTTCCTGGATCATGTCGCCATGCGGCAAACCGTAGCCGAGGTATTGGCGCGAGATGGAGACGACGAGCCGAAGGTGCGAAAGCACCAGCTTTCCGGCGGCGTTGAGGTCACCCTCGTTGCGCAGCCGGGTCGCGAAGTCGACTTCCTGTTCGAGCGTCAACATCGGGATACGGTTGACAGCCGAAATGTAGGCGTCCAGGTTCCCCAGTGAGGGCACAAGGCCCCAAGGGTCACGGACGGCAACAGCGGTGGCAGTGGACATGTTCATGAGGGCATCAGAGACGCCCGATCCTGGTTTGGTTCCGAAAATTTTAGCACTCGACCATCGAGAGTGCTGATTGAACTGCCCAGGCCGACTCCAGAGTCCTTCAATTCTTCACTTTCTATCTGAGCTGATTGATGCTTGACAACGAAAATGCAGGCAGTGCTCACTCACATACAAAGTGTCAGACGTTGAATAGGAAGTTCAGCACGTCGCCGTCCTTGACGACGTACTCCTTGCCCTCGGCGCGCATCCTGCCGGCGTCCTTTGCTCCCTGTTCGCCCTTGTAGGTCACGAAATCGTCGAACGAGATCGTCTGCGCCCGGATGAAGCCGCGCTCGAAATCGGTGTGGATGACGCCGGCGGCCTGCGGCGCCGTGTCGCCCACGTTGATCGTCCAGGCCCGCACTTCCTTGACCCCTGCGGTGAAATAGGTCTGCAGGCCCAGCAGCTTGAACGCGGCGTGGATGAGGCGGTCCAGGCCGGCCTCCGTCTGGCCCATTTCCTGCAGGAACATCATCCGGTCGTCCTCATTCATCTCGACGAGTTCGGCTTCTGTCTTGGCGCAGATCGCTACCACCGGTGCGCGCTGGGCCAGGGCGTACTCGCGCAGTTTGTCCAGCAGCGCGTTGTTCTCGAAGCCGCGTTCGTCGACGTTGGCGACGAACATCGCCGGCTTGGCAGTGATCAGGCAAAGCGGCTTGAGTACCGCGAGCTCTTCCTTGCTGAAAGAAATACCGCGCACGGGTTTGGCCTCGTCCAGCGTCTTCTGGCACTTGAGCAGGACGTCGACGAGGCGCTGCGCTTCTTTGTCGTTTCCCGCCTTGGCCACCTTGGTATAGCGGGCCAGACTCTTTTCGACCGTGCTCAAGTCCGCCAGGCAAAGCTCGGTCTGGATGACTTCAATGTCGGACAGCGGGTCCACCTTGCCGGCCACATGGATCACGTTCTCGTCTTCGAAGCAGCGCACCACGTTGACGATGGCGTCGGTCTCGCGGATATGCGCGAGGAACTGGTTGCCCAGGCCCTCGCCCTTGGACGCGCCGGCTACTAAGCCGGCAATGTCGACGAACTCGACGATCGCCGGCACGATTCGCTCAGGCTTGACGATTCCCGCCAGTTTTTGCAACCGCGGGTCCGGCAATTCGACGATGCCTACATTGGGGTCGATCGTGCAAAACGGATAGTTCTCCGCAGCTATGCCCGCCTTCGTCAAGGCGTTGAAAAGAGTGGATTTGCCCACGTTGGGCAAGCCCACGATGCCGCATTTGAGGCTCATGAAGGGGGCTTTCGGGGAGGCTTTGGTGCAGATCTTGCAGCATAATCAGGCCGCCAGGCAAGACCGCTTCACTCTGATCCGGGA
>JANNKM010000094.1:0-6072 GCA_031396305.1 Rhizobacter sp. | reverse complement strand
TGCCGGCCAACGCGCCGGTATGCGAACTCGCGGCACGCGCGCCCATGCTCGTGCGGCCGGCCTTCAGCATGACCACCGGCTTTTTCTTGGACACGCGCTTGGCGACTTCGGCAAACGCGCGGCCGTCTTTCAGGTCTTCGCAGTGCTGCGCGATGACTTTGGTGTTCGGGTCCTGTTCAAAGAACAGCAAGAGGTCGTCTTCGTCGATGTCGCTCTTGTTGCCCAGGCCGACGATCGCCGACACGCCCATCTTCGCCGAGCGCGAAAAGCCGATGATCGCCATGCCGATGCCGCCCGATTGCGACGACAGCGCCGCCGAGCCTTTCACGTCGTACGCGGTGCAGAACGTCGCGCACAAGTTGGCGGGCGTGTAGTAGAAGCCGTAGATGTTCGGCCCCATCAGGCGGATGTTGTACTTGCGGCCGATCCCCACAAGCTCTTGCTGCATCTCGTGCTGGCCGGTCTCGGCGAAGCCTGACGGAATGAGCACCGCGCCGGCGATCTTCTTCTCGCCGCATTCGGTGAGCGCGCCTGCCACGAGCTTCGCCGGAATCGCGAACACCGCCACGTCGATCTCGCCGGGAACGTCGTTCACAGTGGCGTAGGCTTTGTAGCCCATGATCTCGGCGGCCTTCGGGTGGATCGGAAGGATCTTCCCTTTGTAGCCGCCGTTGATCAGGTTCTTCATCACCGAGTTGCCGATCTTGCCGGGCTCGATGGACGCGCCGATCACCGCCACGGACTTCGGCATCATGATGCGGTTCATCGACTCCACCACCTCGGCCTCGGGCGGGCGGTAACGCGCCGGCTTCTGCGCGAAGTCGACGACGATGCGCACGTCGGCGGCGATCGCGCCTGCCTTGCTTGCGAACACCGGGTTCAGGTCCAGCTCCGAGATGTCCGGGAAGTCGCTGACCAGTTGGCTCACGCTGACGATGAGCTTGGCCAGCGCGTCGCGGTTCACCGGTTCGGCGCCGCGCACGCCTTTCAGCATTTCGGCGGCCGCAATGCCGTCCAACATCGACAGTGCGTCGTCGCGCGTGGCCGGCGCCAGCCGGAACGTGATGTCCTTGAGCACTTCGACGAGCACGCCGCCGAGACCGAATGCGACGAGCTTGCCGAAGCTCGGGTCGGTGACCGCGCCGACGATCACCTCCTGCCCGCCCTTGATCATCTGCTGCACCTGCACGCCGATCACCTTGGCGTCGGCCTTGTAGGCCTTTGCGTTTTTCAGGATCGTGGCATACGCCTTCGACGCCTCCTCGGCGCTGCCCACGCCGACGATCACGCCGCCCGCTTCCGTCTTGTGCACGATATCGGGCGAGACGATCTTCAACACGACCGGGAAGCCCATCGCCGCTGCCAGCTTGCCGGCCTCGGCAGCGCTGCCGGCCAGGCCCTCCTGCGGCACCGCGATGCCGTAGGCGTCGCAGATCTGCTTGCCTTCGGGGGCGGTCAATGAACTGCGTCCTTCGGCCTTGACGGCGTCCAGCAGCTTGCGAACTTGTCCTCGATCAGTGCTCATGAAGTCCTCCCGCAGTTCCGTGGTCCAGGGGTATGCAGCCAGGCGAGCCCGGGCAACGTCAGATCACGCGCGCGTCACGCAGCCCGGCGATCTCTTGCGCGCTGTAACCCAACTGGGCCAGCACTTCGTCGGTGTGTTCGCCCAACAGCGGCGAGCGCGTCACGACGGTGGCGCTGTCCGACATCTTGATCGGGTTGCCCACCGACAGGTATTTGCCGCGCGTGGGGTGGTCGACTTCGACGACGGTGCCGCTGGCGCGCAGCGACGGATCGTTGGCGATCTCTTTCATCGACAGGATCGGCCCGCAAGGGATGTCGTACTTGTTCTGGATGTCCATCGCCTCGATCTTGTCTTTCGTCATCGTCCACTGCTCGATGCGCGCGAAGATCGGCTTCAGATGCAGCAGCCGCGCAGCCGGCGTCGCGTAGGCTTCGTCGGTGATCCAGTCAGGTTCGCCGATCACATTGCACACCGCCGGCCACACTGCGGCCTGCGTGATGAAGTAGATGTAGGCATTGGGGTCGGTTTCCCAGCCCTTGCACTTCAAGATCCAACCCGGCTGGCCGCCGCCCGAGGCGTTGCCCGCACGCGGCACGGCGTCACCGAATTTGCCGTCCGGGTACTGCGGGTATTCGTGCATCGTGTGCGTGCGGTCCAGGCGCTGCTGGTCGCGCAACTTGACGCGGCAGAGATTCAGCACGGCGTCTTGCATCGGCGCCAACACCTTCTGGCCTCGGCCGGTGGTGTTGCGCTGGAACAGCGCCGCGACGATGCCCAATGCGAGGTGCAGGCCGGTGCCCGAGTCGCCGATCTGCGCGCCGGTGACCATCGGCGTGCCATCGTCAAAACCCGTCGTCGACGCCGAGCCGCCCGCGCATTGCGCGACGTTCTCATACACCTTGCAGTCTTCATACTTGCCCGGCCCGAAGCCCTTCACCGAGGCGACGATCATGCGCGGGTTCAATTCGTGAATGCGCTCCCACGTGAAGCCCATGCGGTCCAGCGCGCCGGGCGCGAAGTTCTCGACCAGCACGTCACAAGTCTTGATGAGGCGTTCCAGCACCTGCTTGCCTCTGGGGTCTTTGGTATTGACCGTGATGGATCTCTTGTTGTGGTTCAGCATCGTGAAGTACAGGCTGTCCACACCGGGGATGTCGCGCAACTGGCCGCGTGTCGCGTCGCCCTCGCCGGCCTTTTCCACCTTGATCACGTCGGCGCCGAACCACGCCAGCAGTTGCGTGCAGGTGGGGCCAGACTGCACATGCGTGAAGTCGAGGATGCGCACACCATCTAGGGCTTGGCTCATGGTTTGGCTCCGGGAAGGGTCGTGAAAGTCATGCGCTCAATCGTGCTTCGAGTTCGGCCAGGCGTTTGCGCAAGGCGCGATCTTCGGCGAAGCGACTCGTTTCGTCGCGGATGATCGAGGCAATCGCGCTGACCTTGCCGTCGGGTGAATGCAGCATGCCCACGCTGAAGGCGATCGACATCGCGCGCCCGCTCTTGTGCACGGCGGGCACGCGCAGCACGTCGGTACCGTAACGCGTGATGCCGGTGGCCATCGTCTTGTGGTAACCCTCCCAGTGGCGCGCGCGCAGGCGATCCGGGATGATCAGATCCAGCGACTGGCCCAGGGCCTCGGCTTCAGTGTGGCCGAACATGCGCTGCGCGCCGGCGTTCCACAGCACGATGGAACCGTCGGCGCTGCAGACGACGATCGCATCGCCGACGGCGGCGACGAGCGCATTCAGGTCGATCTCAGAGCGCATTCGGAAACTCCTGTCGGAACACCAGCGTCATCCCGGCGCAAGCCGGGATCCACTGCGGCGCGCTGGCTGAGGTTCCACAGGTGGATACCGGCTTGCGCCGGTATGACATGAGGATAACGTGAGCAGGATCAGACCGCGTTGGCCTTGTGCATCGCCGCGATCTTGTCCTTGCTGTAGCCCAGCTCGGCCAGCACTTCATCGGTGTGCTCGCCCAGCAACGGTGAGCCGGTGATCTCGACCTTCATGTCGGAGAACTTGATCGGGCTGCCCACTGTGAGGTACTTGCCGCGCTCCTTGTGGTCGACTTCGGCGATCGTGCCGGAAGCGCGCAGCGACGGGTCGTTCGCGATTTCTTTCATCGACAGCACCGGCGCGCACGGAATGTCGAACTTGCGCAGGATGTCCACCGCCTCGAACTTGGTCTTGTCGCGCAGCCACTCCTCGATCGTCGCGAAGATCGCCGTGATGTGCGGCTGGCGCGCCTTGGGCGTCATGTAGGCCGGGTCGGTCTTCCATTCGGGCTTGCCGATCGCGTCGCAGATCGGCGTCCACGCCTGGCCCTGGATCGTGAAGTAGATGTAGGCGTTCGGGTCGGTCTGCCAGCCCTTGCACTTGAGCACCCAGCCCGGCTGGCCGCCGCCGCCGGCGTTGCCGCCGCGTGGCACGACGTCGGTGAACTTGCCATGCGGGTACTGCGGGTACTCTTCGAGGTAGCCCAGGCGGTCCAGGCGCAACTGGTCGCGCAGCTTGACGCGGCACAGGTTGAGCACGGCGTCCTGCATCGAGCAGGCGACTTTCTGGCCGCGGCCCGTCTTGTCGCGCTGGCGCAACGCGGTGAGGATGCCGATCGCCAGGTGCATGCCGGTGTTGCTGTCGCCCAGCGCGGCGCCGCTCACGGTGGGCGGGCCATCCCAGAAGCCGGTGGTCGATGCCGCGCCGCCCGCGCATTGCGCGACGTTCTCATAGACCTTCAGGTCTTCGTAGTGGTGGCCGTCGCTGAAGCCCTTCACTGACGCCAGGATCATCTTCGGGTTCAGCTCGAGGATGCGCTCCCAGGTGAAGCCCATGCGGTCCAGCGCGCCGGGGCCGAAGTTCTCCACCATGACGTCGCAGACCTTGATGAGCTTTTCCAGCACTTCCTTGCCTTCGGGCTTCTTCGTGTCGAGCGTGAGCGAACGCTTGTTGCTGTTGAGCTGGGTGAAATAGAGCGCATCGACGTTCGGAATGTCGCGCAACTGGCTGCGTGTCACGTCGCCCGAGCCCGGGCGCTCGACCTTGATCACGTCGGCGCCGAACCAGGCGAGCATTTGCGTGCACGCCGGGCCGGCCTGCACGTGGGTGAAGTCGATGATTCTGATGTCGTCGAGGGCTTTGGTCATGGAGTTTCTCCTTGGAAATGAATGGGGTTACTTCTTCTTCGCTGCGCTTTGCGGGTTCAGGCTCGTGATGCGGCCGCTTTCCGTTCCTGCGGTCTCATCGATGACGGCGTTGATCAGGCTCGGCCGGCCCGAGGCGATGGCCTCGCTCATGGCACCGCGCAGTTGATCGGGTGTCGTCGCGTGATAACCCTTGCCGCCAAAGGCCTGCATCATCATGTCGTAGCGCGCGTTCTTCACGAACACGGTGGGTGCCACATCCGGCCCGCCGGTCGGGTTCTTGTCGGTGCCCGCGTACACGCCGTTGTTGTTGAATACGACCACACACACCGGCAGGTTGTAGCGGCAGATCGTCTCCACCTCCATGCCGGAAAAGCCGAACGCGCTGTCGCCCTCGATGGCGATGACGGGCTTGCCGGTGACTACGGCCGCAGCCACCGCGTAACCCATGCCGATGCCCATGATGCCCCAGGTGCCGACGTCCAGACGCTTGCGCGGCTGGTACATGTCGACGATGGAACGCGTGAAGTCCAGCGTATTCGCGCCTTCGTTGACGAGGATGGCGTCGGGGTACTGCTGCACCAGGTCGCGCACCACGTTCAGCGCGCTGTGGAAGTTCATCGGCGAGGGGTTCTTCGCCAGCGTCTCCGCCATCTTCGATAAATTCTTGTCTTTGCGTTCGGCGATCGCGCCGGTCCATCCCGGCGCAGGCTTGGCCCAGTTCGGGCCCATGCCGGCGAGCAGCGCCGAGACGCACGAGCCGATGTCCCCGATCAGCGGCGCGGCAATCGCGACGTTGCTGTCGATTTCGGTCGGCGCGATGTCGATCTGGATGAACTGCTTCGAGGGCGCTGAGCCTGCGGCGGGCGCGCCCCAGGTCTTGCCCTTGCCGTGCGAGAGCAGCCAGTTCAATCGCGCGCCGACGAGCATCACCACGTCGGCCTGCTCCAGCACATAGGAACGTGCGGCCGACGCCGATTGGTTGTGGTTGTCGGGCAGCAGGCCCTTGGCCATCGACATCGGCAGGTAGGGAATTCCGCTCTTTTCAACGAGCGCGCGGATGTCGGCATCGGCCTGGGCGTAGGCGGCGCCCTTGCCGAGCAGGATGAGCGGGCGCTTCGCGCCTTTGAGCAGATCAAGTGCGCGCTGTACGGCGTCGGGCGCGGGCAGCTGGCGTGGCGCAGGATCGACGACCTTGATCAGCGATGCCTTGCCGGCGGCGGCGTCCATCGTCTGCCCGAACAGCTTGGCGGGCAGGTCCAGATAGACGCCGCCCGGGCGGCCGGACAGCGCCGAGCGGATCGCGCGCGCGATGCCGATGCCGATGTCCTGCGCGTGCAGCACGCGAAACGCCGCCTTGCACAGCGGCTTGGCGATGGCGAGCTGGTCCATCTCTTCGTAGTCG
>JANNKM010000085.1:0-3529 GCA_031396305.1 Rhizobacter sp. | reverse complement strand
TGCAAGTGGACGCCGGGACGCACCGCATGGCGGTGCGCCTCAAGGACGACGTGCGCAGCACCGGCTTCGACCATGTGGTAGAGACGAGCGTGCTGCTGAAGCCGGCGCAGATTCTGGTGATCGACTTCGACACCTCGACGCAGAGAATCACGCTGCAATGAACATCCTCGAGCACTCCGTCGTCGTGCCGGCGCGGCCCCGGTCGGTGCGGACCGGTGGCGCGATTCACTACGCGCTGGAGCTGCCCACCGACGCGCGCCGCACGCTGGCACGCGCCTGGTTGTGGCTGGGCCTGCTGGCGCTGATCGTCTCGGGGCTGTTCTCGGTGCTGCTGGTGCTGTCGCGCACGCCGGGGCTGAACCGCGTCTGGCCGGTCGCGGACTTCTTCCGCGTCGCGCTCGTCGTGCACGTCGACCTGTCGGTGCTGGTGTGGTTCATCGCGCTCGCCGGTTTGCTGTGGAGCCTGAACGGCTCGCTGCGTTTCATGGGCTGGGCCTGGCTCGCGCTGATCCTGTGCGGGCTTGGCGCTGCGGGCATGTCGCTCGCGCCTTTCATCGGCAGCGGTGAGGCGATCATGGCCAACTACATTCCGGTGCTCGACGGCGCGCCGTTCATCACCGGCTTGCTGCTGTTCGCGCTGGGTTCGGGCGTGCTGGTGCTGCGCAGCCTATTTTCCGCTCCCAAGGTGGGCCTGTCGCCGCACGCCGACGGCGCGCTGCGCTTCGGCCTGAATGCGAGCGTGATCGCCACCGCCGTGGCGCTGCTCGCCTTCGGCTGGTCTTACGCCGTGCTGCCACGTGAGCTGGCGGGGCGCGCGTACTACGAGATCCTCTTCTGGGGCGGCGGTCATGCGCTGCAGTTCACCTGGACACTGCTGATGCTGGTGGCCTGGCTGTGGCTGGCAAGCAGCTGCGGCGCCAGCGTGCCGCTCAGTCCGCGCGTGGCGCTGATGCTTTTCGCGCTGGCGCTGGCCAGCGTATTCGTCACGCCGCTGGCCTACCTGGCGCACGACATCGCTTCGGTGGAGCATCGCAACCTGCATACCTGGGCGATGCGAGTCGGCGGTGGTCTGGCCATACTGCCGGTGGGACTGGCCGTGGCGCTGGCGTTTCGAAACGTCACCCGGATCGAGCCGCCACAACGCCCGCTGCGCGCGGCGCTGCTCGCCTCGATGCTGCTGTTCGCCGCGGGCGGCCTGATCGGCGTGTTCATCGCCGGCGCGAACGTTCGCATACCCGCGCACTACCACGGCTGCATCGTCGGCGTGACGCTGGCGCTGATGGGCCTGGTGTATCGACTCCTGCCGCAGCTCGGCTACTCGGCACCGCAGGGCAGGCTGGCGACATGGCAGCCGCTGCTCTACGGCGCCGGTCAGTTGCTGCACATCCTCGGCCTGGTGTGGTCGGGCGGCTACGGCGTGCAACGCAAGGTGGCCGGCGCCGAACAGGTGCTGCGCAGCTCGGGCGAAGTCGCCGGCATGGCCTTGATGGGCCTGGGTGGACTGGTCGCCATCATCGGCGGGCTGCTGTTCGTCGTCGTCACGCTTCAAGCGATGCAGCGCCCCGCCTCGCACCGCGCGGCAGCATCATGATCAAGACGCTGCAGGCGCCGCTGCAAGGGTTGTTTCTACGCGTCGAGGCGCTGTTCAACTCCGCCTTTGGCGACCGGCTCAATCCGCTGTATCACCTGGGCCAGATCACCTTCTTCCTGTTCTGGGTGGTGTGCGGCAGCGGCCTGTACCTGTACGCGTTCTTCGAAACCAGCGTCACCGACGCGTACACGTCGGTCCAGGCGCTGACGCAGCGCCAGTGGTTCGCGGGCGGCATCTTGCGCAGCGTGCACCGCTACGCATCGGATGCACTGGTCCTCACGATGCTGCTGCACTTGCTGCGCCACTTCGCATTCGACCACTTCCGCGGCTTTCGCTGGTTCTCTTGGCTGAGCGGCGTCGCGCTGCTGTGGGGTGTGTACGTGTCGGGCATCAACGGCTACATGCTGCCGTGGGATCGGCTGGCGCAGTTCGTCATCGTCGCGAGTTTCGAGTGGCTCGACTGGCTGCCCGGCTTCGGCGGTGCGCTGAGCCGCAACTTCATCTACACCCACAGCGTAAATGACCGCTTCTTTTCGCTGCTCGCGTTCATGCACATCGGCATTCCGCTGGTCGTGTTGCTGCTGATGTTCATCCATGTCCAACGCGTTCCCAAGGCGACAACGAATCCGCCGCGCAGCATCGTGGCCAGCCTGACACTGACGCTGCTCGTGCTGTCGCTGCTGCGCCCGGCATTGAGCCAGGGCGGCGCTGCCGACCTGAGCGTGGCGGTGACCGAGCTCGAGTTCGACTGGTTCCTGCTTGCGCTGTTTCCGCTGTTCTACGCGCTGCCGCTGGCCCAGGTGTGGGCGCTGGTGGGGGCAGGCACCGCACTGCTGGTCGCCCTGCCCTGGCTGGCGCCGCGACGCACGCGCAGCGGCGCAGGGGAGTTTCAGTTGACGATCCACCCGAGCCCGCAGCCGCTGAAGCTGCGCAGCGGCGAAACGCTGCTCGAAGCCGGCCTGCGCCACGGCGTCGCGCTGCCGTTCGAGTGCCGCAACGGCGGCTGCGGCAAGTGCCGCTGCACACTGTTGCGCGGCAGCGTCGACCACGGGGTGTACCAGCGCAGCGCGCTGTCCGACGCGCAGCGCACCCAGGGCCAGGCGCTGATGTGCTGCGCCACCGCGCTGTCCGACCTGGAGATCGAAGTCGAGAGTGATCTACAACACCAACCTGCCGTCAAGACGCATGTCGCGCGGATCGATCGCATCGAGCCCCTCGCGCCCGAGGTGATGCGCCTGATCCTCGCGCCCGTCAATGACGAGCCGATACCCTTCAAGGCAGGCCAGTACATCAACATCATTCTGGACGACGGCCAGCGGCGCGCGTTCTCGTTCGCCAATGCGCCGCAGGTGCGCGACCACATCGAGCTGCACGTGCGGCGCGTTCCCGGCGGGCGCTTCACCAGCCACGTGTTCACGAAATTGAAGGCCGGCGACGCGCTGCGCTTCGAAGGGCCGCTGGGCGACTTCACGTTGCGCGGCAGCGCTTTTCCGATCCTGTTCGTCGCGGGCGCCACCGGTTTCGCGCCGGTGAAGAGCATCGTCGAAGACGCGTTTGCGCGTGGTCTCACGCGCCCGATGCGGCTGTACTGGGGGGTGCGCAAGCGCGCCGACCTGTACGCGTTCGATCTTGCGCAACGCTGGCAACGAGATCACGCGCACTTCCGCTTCATTCCGGTGTTGTCGCAGGCCGACCCGCTTGAGGGCTGGAGCGGCCGCACCGGGCTCGTCCATGAGGCGATGCTGCAGGACTTCCCCGACCTGCGCGACCACGAGGTCTACGTGTGCGGATCGGTCAGGATGGTCGAAGCGGCGGTGCCGGCGTTCCTGACACAGGGCCTGAACGAGGGAATGTGCTTCACCGATGCGTTCACCCCACCGAGTGGCGGCGCCGCGCAGCCCGCCTAGGAGCCGTCACGAGCGATGCCGCTGCACCCGC
>JANNKM010000074.1:0-1610 GCA_031396305.1 Rhizobacter sp. | reverse complement strand
AGCCGCATCAGCCCCATCTCGCGGTCGTAGACCATCGCCAGGCTCGACTGCATGCCGTTGAACAGCAGCACCATGCCGACCAGGCCGGGGGCGATGTAGACGTCGTACGGGATGTAGGTGTCGTACGGTTCGACGATGGCGATGCCGAACACGTTGCGAAACCCCGCCGCGAACACCGCCAGCCAGAGCAGCGGGCGCACCAGTGCCGAGACCAGGCGCCCGGTCTGCTGCGAGAACTTGAAGAGTTCGCGCAGCACGATGGCGCGCAGCGCTTGCAGCGCATGTCGCACTGCAGCCCCTCGCCCGACGGGTACGTCGGCCGGTCCCCCGGGGCCCCGAGGGGCCCCTTCGTGGCCCATGGGACGCGGGCCGGCTTGGGAGCGGCCCGGCGCTCGGCCCGCCCCCTCATTCGCCGCGACCGGAAGTGTCATCGCGCCACCTTGCAGAGTTTTTCCGGCGCGTCGGCGCCCAGCGTGTCGAGCGCGTCGCTCGGGTGCATCATGCCTTCCACGGGCGCGGTGGACACCACGCCCTGGCCGTCGCTCAGCACCAGCGGCTGGCGCAACTGGCCGTCCCAGGCGCGAAAGCTCATCGGCGTTCCTTTCGAGCCATCCAGAGGCGTCTTGGGCAATGCCGCGGCCCACGCTGTGGCCGGGCCCTTCGGCGCAGCCGTCAGCGCGGCGACCAGCGCCTTGCCCGCCATCCACGCGGCCCAGTCCTGCGCCGTCATCGCGCGCTTCGTCGCCTTCGCGAAACGCCGCACGACCTGGGGTGCACCGAAACGTTCGAACTGCGCATGCCACGCCAATGCGACCAGGCCTGCATCGCCCACCACCGGGCGCGGCAGCACGGTTCGGTAGGGCAGGCCGCGCGCAAATTCGCCGTCAATGTCGACGACCCAGACTGCGTCATAACTGGTGCCGGAGGTCAGCAGCAGCGGATTGGCCAGATCGCGCTCGCGCGGGTCGGCAGACAGCTTGAACGGCCGGGTCGCCACCACTTGCAGCCCATAGCGCTTGATCGACGCCTGCGCGCTGGCCGCGCGCTGCGGGTCGAGCGGGGAAGGTCCGGTGAGCAGCAGCAATTTGCTCCACTTGCGCGCGACCAGGGTCTGCGCCAGCGCGTCGGTTCGCATGCGTTCGCTGGGGATCAGGTGGAACAGGCGCGCCCGGCAATCTTGCTGGCGCAGGTTGTCTGCCGCTTCGCTCAGGTTGAGCACCGGCACTTTCACGGCGTCGGCCACCGCCAGCGTCCACGCGGCGTTCAGATCGGTCAGCAGTACCGCGGCGCCGGCCTTCTCGGCGGCGATGGCCGCGCTGCGCGCCGCCTCAATCGTGGCCACGCCTTGCGCGCTGATGGCGATGGCCAGGCTCGCCGATTCGAGTTCGAGCTGGTTTTCGTCCACCGCCATCTGCAGCGCGTCCAGCAGCGGCCCGCCGGGGTGGCCGAGGTAGGCGCGCTCGAGCCGGGTGCGCTCCAGCCGCGGGTCGTCCAGCGGCGCGAGCAGCGTCGCCTTCAATGTGGTGACCGTGATCGGTCGCGCCTGCGCCATGGCGGCGCTGGATGCCGCGCCCAGCGTGAGCGCCAGAGCGCCGAAGAGCAACGGGCGC
>JANNKM010000062.1:0-4471 GCA_031396305.1 Rhizobacter sp. | reverse complement strand
TCGGCGGCGCGTCAGCCTGAATTGATGGGTGAGTTGCAGACCAAGATGTTCCTGCTCGTCGGCCTGATCGACGCGTCGTTCATCATCGGCACGGGTATCGCGCTGTGGTTCACCACCGCGAATCCGTTCCTCGCCCAGCTGGCGAATCTGCCCAAGTAAATCCGCCGGTCGCCTTTGCCGCCGCTCGCGGCGGCTTTTCGTCAACTGCCGAAGGCAATATGAGCATTACCGCGACATTCATCTTTCAGATGATCGTGTTCCTGATCCTGGTCTGGTTCACGATGAAGTTCATCTGGCCGCCGATCACGACAGCGCTGGACGAGCGTGCCAAGAAGATCGCCGACGGTCTGTCTGCTGCCGACAAGGCCAAGGCAGAGTTGAGCAACGCGAATCGGCGTGTCGAAGAGCAACTCTCCACGGCGCGCGCCCATGCCACGCAGCGACTGGCCGACGCCGAGCGCCTGGCCCAGTCGATGATTGAAGAAGCGAAGACGCGTGCCAGCGAAGAGGGCGCGAAGATCATCGCTGCGGCCAAGGCCGAAGCCAGCCAGGAGGTCGTCAAGGCTCGCGAAAGCCTGCGCGAGCAGGTTGCCGCGTTGGCGGTTCGGGGCGCCGAGCAGATCCTCAAGCGCGAAGTCAATGCAGGCGTTCACGCCGAACTGCTGACGCGCCTGAAAGCCGAGCTTTGAAAATGTGCCCCCAAGCTCGCATTCGCTCGCTGCCCCCCGGGGGGGCGCGTGACTCCCAGGGCCGCGCAGAGGCCCCTTCGTGGCCCGTGGCGGCCCGGCGGGAGTCACATCATGGCTGAACTCGCCACCATCGCACGCCCCTATGCCGAGGCGTTGTTCAAAGCCGCAGGGGCGGGCGATGCGGCCGCTTTGACCGACCAGATCCAGGCCATCGCAGGCGTGGCCGATAACCCGCAACTGCGCCAGTTCGCCGACAACCCGAAGGTCAGCGCCGCACAGGTTTTCGAGGTGATGACGTCGGTGATCAAGTCGCCACTCTCGGATTCTGCAAAGAATCTGCTGCGCACCGTCATCGACAACGGTCGTCTTGCCGCGCTGCCCGCAATTGCCGAGCAGTTCCATGCGCTCGTGAACGCGCGCTCCGGCATTGCCGACGCCGAGATCCACAGCGCCTTCCCGATTGCCCCGGAACAGCTCGCCGACGTGGTGGCAACGCTGGAGAAACGCTTCGCGCGCAAGCTCAACGCCACCGTGGTGTTGGCGCCCGAATTGATCGGCGGCATCCGCGTCGTGGTCGGCGATGAGGTGCTCGACACCTCGGTGAAGGCGCGGCTCGAACAAATGAAGATGGCGCTCACGGCGTGAAACCCGCCGGCGCATCGTGAACACTCAAATCTAGCTCTCAGTCCACTCTCAGTCCAACCTGCCCCCAGGCACAAGCCTCGCAGACCGGAGATCAAGAATGCAACTCAACCCCGCCGAAATTTCCGAACTGATCAAGAGCCGCATCCAGGGCTTGAGCCTGTCTGCGGACATCAAGAACCAGGGCACCGTGGTCTCTGTCACCGACGGCATCGTGCGCGTGCACGGCCTGTCGGATGCGATGGCCGGTGAGATGCTCGAATTCCCGGCCACCGCGAGCGGCCAACCCACCTACGGCCTGGCACTGAACCTCGAGCGCGACTCGGTCGGCGCCGTGATTCTTGGCGAGTACGAGCACATCTCGGAAGGCGACACCGTCAAGTGCACCGGCCGCATCCTGGAAGTGCCGGTCGGGCCGGAGCTGATTGGCCGCGTCGTCAATGCGCTCGGCCAGCCGATCGACGGCAAAGGCCCGATCAACGCGAAGATGAGCGACGTGATCGAGAAAGTGGCGCCGGGCGTGATCGCGCGCCAGTCGGTGAGCCAGCCGGTGCAGACCGGCCTGAAGTCGATCGACTCGATGGTGCCGATCGGCCGTGGCCAGCGCGAACTGATCATCGGCGACCGCCAGACCGGCAAGACGGCGGTGGCGATCGACACGATCATCAACCAGAAGGGTCAGAACATGACCTGCGTCTACGTCGCGATCGGCCAGAAGGCCTCGTCGATCAAGAACGTAGTGCGTGCGCTCGAGGCCAACGGCGCGATGGAGTACACCATCGTCGTCGGCGCATCGGCGTCGGAGTCCGCGGCGATGCAGTATGTGTCGGCTTACTCGGGCTGCACGATGGGGGAGTATTTCCGCGACCGCGGCCAAGACGCGCTGATCATTTATGACGATCTGTCCAAGCAGGCCGTCGCGTACCGCCAGGTCTCGCTGCTGCTGCGCCGCCCACCGGGTCGCGAAGCCTACCCGGGCGACGTGTTTTACCTCCACTCGCGGCTGCTCGAGCGCGCGGCGCGCGTCAACGCCGACTATGTTGAAGCTTTCACCAAGGGCGCGGTCAAGGGCAAGACGGGTTCGCTGACGGCGCTGCCGATCATCGAAACGCAAGCGGGCGACGTATCGGCGTTCGTTCCGACCAACGTGATCTCGATCACCGACGGCCAGATCTTCCTGGAGACGTCGCTGTTCAACGCCGGTATCCGGCCCGCCATCAATGCCGGTATTTCAGTGTCGCGGGTCGGTGGCGCGGCGCAGACGAAGTTGATCAAGGGCTTGTCGGGCGGCATTCGCACTGACCTCGCGCAGTACCGCGAACTGGCGGCATTTGCCCAGTTCGCCTCGGACCTCGACGACGCCACGCGCAAGCAGCTCGACCGCGGTGCGCGCGTCACCGAATTGCTGAAGCAGGCGCAGTATTCGCCGCAGCCGATCAGCCTGATGGCAGCGACACTGTTCGCCGTGAACAAGGGCTTCACGGACAGCATCGAGGTGAAGAAGGTTCTCGCCTTTGAACACGGTCTGCACCAGCACCTGAAGTCCAGCCACGCTGCACTGCTGGCCAAGCTGGAGAAAGACAAGGCGATGGACAAGGCAGCCGAAGAAGAACTGAACAGCGCGCTGACCGCGTTCAAGAAGTCGTTCGCCTGAGCCTGCCCGTCGGAGATGCATCATGGCGGTCGGTAAAGAGATACGCACCAAGATCAAGAACTTCGAGAGCACGAAGAAGATCACCAAAGCCATGGAGATGATCTCGGTGTCGAAGATGCGCAAGGCGCAGGAGCGCATGCGCGCGGCGCGGCCGTACGCCGACAAGATTCGCAACATCACGGCGAACCTGTCGCAGGCGAACCCCGAATACAAGTCACCCTACATGCGCAAGACCGGAGCCAGCAGAGCCACCGGCTACATCGTCGTCACGTCCGACAAGGGCCTGTGCGGCGGCCTGAACACCAACGTGTTGCGCGCCGTCACGAACAAGTTGCGCGAGGAGCAGACCGCAGGCGGCAGCGCACTCGCGGTGGCTCTGGGCAACAAGGGCCTGGGCTTCCTGAACCGCATCGGAGTCAAGGTCATCAGCCAGGCGACGCAACTGGGCGACAAACCGCATCTGGACAAGCTGATCGGCCCGGTGAAGACGATGCTCGACGCCTTTGTCGAAGGCAAGGTCGACGCGGTGTACCTGTGCTACACGAAGTTCATCAATACGATGAAGCAGGAACCCACGATCGAGCAGTTGCTGCCCTTGTCGGCGGATCGCCTGCAGCAAAGCGTGGCCGAGAAATCCCAGTACGCCTGGGACTACCTCTACGAACCCGACGCATCGACGGTGATCGACGAACTGTTCAAACGCTACATCGAAGCGCTTGTCTATCAATCCGTCGCCGAGAACATGGCGTCGGAACACGCCGCGCGAATGGTTGCAATGAAGGCCGCGACGGACAACGCCGGGAATCTGATCGCCGAATTGAAGCTCGTCTACAACAAGACGCGCCAGGCGGCGATCACGAAAGAACTCTCCGAGATCGTCGGCGGCGCCGCTGCGATCAGCGGCTGACGTCGGCGGTGCGCCGGCCCACACGAATTCAGGATTGAAGTTTCAAGGAACTCGAAATGGCGAATACCCAGACCCAGGGCAAGATCGTGCAATGCATCGGCGCTGTCGTCGACGTTGAATTTCCTCGCGAGCACATGCCGCGCGTGTACGACGCGCTGAAACTCGAAGGGACGGCGCTCACGCTTGAAGTGCAGCAGCAGCTCGGCGACGGCGTCGTGCGCACGATCGCACTGGGCTCCTCCGACGGTCTGCGCCGCGGCTTGATGGTGAGCAACACCGGCAAGGCGATCACGGTGCCGGTTGGCACCGCGACGCTTGGCCGCATCATGGACGTGCTGGGCAACCCGATCGACGAACGCGGCCCGGTCGACCAGACGCTCACCGCGTCGATCCACCGCAAGGCGCCGAGCTACGACGAGTTGAGCCCGTCGCAGGAATTGCTCGAAACCGGCATCAAGGTGATCGACCTGATCTGCCCGTTCGCCAAAGGCGGAAAGGTGGGGCTGTTCGGCGGCGCCGGCGTGGGCAAGACGGTAAACATGATGGAACTCATCAACAACATCGCCAAGGCGCACTCGG
>JANNKM010000047.1:0-20393 GCA_031396305.1 Rhizobacter sp. | reverse complement strand
GCCCGGCAATACTGTTTTCAAGATAGTGATCCCGCTGCCCTGAGCGGCAAGCCGATGGTGGCTTGCCGCGCGAGACAGTCCAACGCAGGCCTTGCATGAAACCCATCTGGATCGCCGACGACGACCAATCCATCCGCTTCGTGCTGGAGCGCGCGCTGTCCCGAGAGGGTTTCACGGTGCGCAGCTTCAGCCATCCGCGCGATGTGCTCGCCGCGCTCGAAGCCGAGCAACCCCAGGTTCTGGTGTCGGACATCCGCATGCCGGGAGGCACGGGCATCGACCTGTTGGCGCAGGTGAAAGCAAAGTTTCCCGGCCTGCCCGTCATCATCATGACGGCGTTTTCGGACCTCGACAGCGCCGTCAGTGCATTCCAAAGTGGCGCTTTCGAGTACCTCCCCAAGCCGTTCGACGTGCCCAAGGCCGTCGAGCTGATACGCCGCGCGGTCGAGGAAAGCCTGCGCGAGCCGACGCATGGCGAACGCTCGACCCAGGTGCCGGAGATGCTGGGCCAGGCGGGTGCGATGCAAGACGTCTTTCGGGCGATCGGAAGGCTCAGCCAGAGCAGCGTCACGGTGCTCATCACCGGCGAGTCGGGTTCCGGCAAGGAGCTCGTCGCCAAGGCCCTGCACAAACACAGCCCGCGCGGTGAAGCGGGAAGCAACGGACCCTTCGTCGCGATCAACACCGCGGCGATCCCCAAAGACCTGCTGGAGTCGGAACTCTTTGGTCACGAGCGCGGCGCGTTCACCGGGGCGCAGACCACGCGGCGCGGGCGCTTCGAGCAGGCCGACGGAGGAACGCTGTTCCTTGATGAAATCGGCGACATGCCCTACGACCTGCAAACCCGGCTCCTGCGCGTGCTGTCAGACGGGCAGTTCTATCGCGTCGGCGGGCACAGCCCGATGCGCAGCAACGTGCGTGTCATTGCCGCGACGCACCAGGACCTCGAAGCACGCGTGCGCGCCGGGTCGTTCCGCGAGGACCTGTTCCACCGCCTCAACGTGATTCGCCTGCGCCTGCCGCCGCTGCGCGAACGGCAGGAAGACATCCCGGTACTGGCGAAGTTCTTCCTGCAAAAGAGTGCGAAGGATCTGGGCGTCGATGCGAAACAATTCAGCGACGCCGCGCTGGCGCGTCTGATGCAATTTGACTACCCAGGTAACGTGCGCCAACTGGAGAACATTTGCCATTGGTTGAGCGTGATGGCGCCGTCGCAGCGCATCGATGCGGACGACCTTCCACCCGAGTTGCAGACAACGGACGCTGCGGTTTCATCAGCCCGTGCCACGAGTCACGCGCCGACACAGCAGACCGCTTTGAACTCTGGCCTTGCGCCAGCGGCGCCCGCCGCAACGTCAGCTGCCGCGGCGTCTGCCGGGAGCGGCGCAGTGCCTGCACACTGGCTGGTGGGCCTGGAAGAAGAAGCCCGGGCCTTGCTCCTTTCAGGCGTGCCGGGTACCTGGGATGAATTGACCCACAAGTTCGAGGCCCGGCTGATTCAAACGGCGCTCAACATCACGCGGGGCCGGCGCATTGAAGCCGCGCAGCGCCTTGGAATCGGGCGCAACACGATCACACGCAAGATTCAGGAACTCGGGCTCGATGACTGAGTGTCGAGTTCCATCCACACCGGCGCATGGTCGCTCGGACGTTCATTCTTGCGCGTCGGCTTGTCGATCGCGCATGCCCTGACCGCAGGGCGGAGTGACTCGCTGACGAGGATATGGTCGATGCGCAGGCCCTGGTTCTTGCGAAACGCCAGGTTGCGGTAGTCCCACCAACTCCAGCTCTTGGGCGGCTGCTCGAACAGGCGAAACGCGTCGTGCAGGCCCAGGCCGAGCAGGCGCGCAAACTGGGCGCGCTCCTCGAGGGTGCAATGAATTTGGCCCGCCCAGGCGACAGGGTCGTAGACGTCGCGGTCTTCCGGGGCGATGTTGAAGTCACCCAGCAGGGCGAGCCCCGGATGGCGAGTGCACTCGATTTTGAGCCAGTCGTGTAAGGCGTCGAGCCAGCGCATCTTGTAGCGGAACTTGTCGCTTTCGGGCGCCTCGCCGTTGGGCATGTAGGCGCCGATCACGCGAATCCCGTTCACCGTACCCGTGATGACGCGGGCCAAATCGTCATCAAATCCGGGAATGTTCCTGACCACGTCGCTCGCACCGTCGCGAGTCAGCAATGCCACGCCGTTGTAGGTCTTCTGCCCAAAGAAGTCGGCGCGATAGCCGGCATCGGCGATTTCCGCCACCGGGAACTTCGCGTCGACGAGTTTGGTTTCCTGCAAACACAGCGCATCGGGGCGGTGCGTGGCGAGCCACGCCAGCACCTGCGGAAGGCGAACGGTGAGCGAATTGACGTTCCAGGTGGCGAGTTTCAAAGCGGGGCGATTGCGCGAGTTACTCGAGGGCATCGTACATGCTCCTGGTCCAAGCCTGCCGCGGGCGCACCGCCGCGGCTGCACTTCCCAGAGCACGCAGGCGGCGCAAGAGGCGACGCGCCGCCTACAATTCCCACTTCGTTCGTCTTGGGATTGCTTGTTTGACTTGGGAGCGTTTTGTGTCGGTGCCTTTAATTCTCACTTCAGCAGTTCCGGACCTGGACTTGCCCGCGCTGGAACGCGAGCTGGCGGCCCTGTTCGTTCAGGCGCTGAATCTGGAAACAGCGGCTGTCGACATCGACCCCACGCTGCCCCTGTTCGCTGACGGCCTGGGCCTGGACTCGATCGATGTTCTGGAAGTCGCACTGGAGGTGTCGCAGCGTTATGGTTTTCAGTTGCGCTCGGATGACGAGAACAACCGGGAAATCTTCCAGAACCTGCGCAGCCTGGCGGCCCACGTCGCCCGGCACCGCACCAAGTAGGTCAGCCGCGCGCCCGATGGTTCAAGTCTGGGGCGCCACCGCAGCCGCAGTGGCCTTGACGGCCTACGCATTGGCATCGCACTGGCTGATGGTGAACGCCGCAAATGACCCTTTGACGCTGGCGCTGCTGTTCGGTCCGCTCATCCTTGCGGTGGCCGGCCTGAGCTGGCGCCGTCGGGACGGGCTGACGGTGTTGGTTTGCGCGGCGCTGCTCGCGCTGCTCGCTGCCGTGGCGCTGCAAGGTGGCGTGCAGGACGCGCAGCGCATGTACGTGCTTCAGCACGGTGGCATTCATCTGGCGCTGGCCTGGACTTTCGGCCTGTCGCTGCGCGCACCACATACGCCGCTGATCACCGTCATGGCACGCGGCGTCCACGAGCGCCTGGGGCAGGACTTCACGCCCACCATGGCGCTTTACACGCGCCGCCTGACCCGAGTGTGGGTGGGTTACTTCGTGGGCATGACGGCGCTGTCGGTGCTGCTGTACGCGCTGGCACCCTGGCCATGGTGGTCGCTGTACTGCACTGTGATCACGCCGCTGGCGGTTGTGGCGGTGTTCGTCGGCGAATATCTGTGGCGCTATTGGCAGCACCCGGAGTTTCCGCGGGTCTCGATGCGCGTCGCAGTCGAAGCCTATCGACGCTCGCGCAACGAGGTGTCGACTTGAGCGCCGAGCTGCCGCTACTGAGCGCCCCCAGGGCCGGGCCAGCCCGGCCCATTGCGCGTGGGGGTTCAAGTAACGTGGCAAAGCCACATTTGCTTCAGAGCCCGCGCGACTTGGCCTTGCCGCTGGCCTGGCGCGACGGCCAGGCTATCAGCGCCGGGCAGTTCATTGCCGAAGCCCAGACCCTGGCGCAGGCGCTGCCCGAGGGCAGGCCGGTGAACCTGTGCCAGGACCGCTATCACTTTGCGTTGGGTCTGGCTGGCGCGCTGCTGCGTGGCCAGACCAGCCTGATGCCGCCCAATGCCTTGCCCGAAACGCTGCGCCAGCTGCCCACCTCCGGCGCCGCGCCATATCTGTTGGTGGACGACGACACAGCGTCGACACCGCAGCGGCGTGCGTTTCGCGTGCAGCGTCCAGACGGCGTGACGCCGGCCGGTCGTGTGCCGTCGATTCCGGCGCAGATGGAGGCTGTCTGTCTGCTGACCAGCGGTTCCACGGGCGCGCCGCAGCCGCACGTCAAGCGCTGGGGGCCATTGGTGGCGAATATCGCGGCCGAAGCCGAACGCCTGGCCGAGCTGATGCAGCGGCCCAGCCTGGCGGGCATCAACATCGTGGCCACCGTGCCGGCGCAACACAGCTACGGTTTCGAGTCGACGGTGCTGCTGGCGATGCTGGGCGGGGCGAATTTCGACGCCGGCCGCCCGTTCTACCCGGCGGACATTGCTGCAGCGCTGAACGGCGTGCCCGAGCCACGCGCCTTGGTGACGACGCCGTTTCACCTGAAGACCTTGCTGCACGCCGGCTTGGCGTTGCCGGCGGTGGCGCTCACGCTGTCGGCCACCGCGCCGCTGAGTCCGCAACTGGCCGCGCAGGCGGAGGCGGCCTTCGGCGGTTTGCTCGCCGAAATCTATGGCTGTACCGAAGCCGGCCAAGTGGCGAGTCGGCGCACGACGGCTGGCCTGACCTGGCGCATGTTGGGCGAGCTGCGCATCGTGTGCGAAGGAGCTGGGGAGGGTGAGCGCTGTGTTGTGTCGGGTGGCCACGTCGTCGAGCCCACGCCACTGGCCGACGTGCTGGAGCTGCAGGACGAATGCCACTTTCGCCTGCTCGGGCGCGCCAACGACCTGATCCATGTGGCTGGCAAGCGCAGCTCGCTGGCGCACCTGAACTTTCACCTCAACCGCATTCCCGGTGTCGAGGACGGCGCGTTCTGGCTGCCCGACGACGTGGCCGAAGGCGTGGTGCGCACCGTGGCCTTCGTCGTGGCGCCCGAGCTGGGCGCGCCCCAGATCGTGGCGGCCCTGCGCGAACAGCTGGAAAGCGCCTTCGTGCCGCGCCGTATCGTGCATGTGGATGCGCTGCCGCGCGAAGCCACAGGCAAGCTCACCGCGGCGGCGCTGCGAAGCCTGGCACTACAGACCTTGGCGCCGGCCCAGCATGACGGCGTGGCTGCGGTCGGCGCCGCGGCGGAGATCCCATCCCGGGAACAAAGTACCGCGCAGACTCACTTGCCATCGCCCCTGCGCCCCGACACCGAGTTCGACATTCCCGCGGACCACCCCGCTTTTGCCGGCCATTTTCCCGGCCACCCGGTGCTGCCCGGCGTCGTGCTGCTGTCGCTGACCCAGCAGGCCCTGGCTTCGCACACGGCACTGGCAAGGCGTTTGGGCAGTGCGCCGCGAATCGAGAACGCCAAGTTCCTGCACGCCGTGGGCCCAGGGTCGCGGCTGCGCGTGGCGTTGCAGGAAAACGGCAGTGGCGTGGCCTTCGAAATCTGGATGGGCGGCACGGCCGTCGCGCGCGGCCAATGGGGCCGCGCGGAGCCGCCATGAGCACAAGCGCCGCACCGAAACTCGCCAACCCCGGCTGGGAGCATCGGCGCGAGCGCGGCAGCCTGCTCGCATTGCGTTTCATGGCCTGGGTCGCTGTCACGCTCGGCCGACCGGTCGCGCGCCTGCTGCTCTACCCCATCACGCTGTACTTTCTGCTTTTGGCCGCTCCTGCACGCCGCAATTCGGCGCGCTACCTGCGTCGCGTCCTGGGCCGGCCACCGACCTGGCGCGAGCGGTTCGGCCACTTTCACTGCTTTGCCAGCACCGTGCTCGACCGCGTCTATTTTGTGCGTGAGCAGACGGACAACTTCGAAATCAACCTCCGCGGCGATGCTGCCGGCGAAGACACGCTGGCCCGCGGGCGCGGCGGCTTCATGCTGGGCGCGCATCTGGGCAGCTTCGAGTGCCTGCACTCGATAGGCAAGAGTTTTCCCGGTGTGCGCGTGACGATGGTCATGTACCCAGACAACGCGCGCAAGTTCCACGGCATTCTGAAAGCGCTCGCGCCCGGGTTCGAACTCGACGTCATCAGCATTGGGCACGCCGGATCGACCTTGGCCATCCGCGATGCCATCGAAGCAGGGCGCCTGGTGGGCCTGCTCGGCGACCGCTACCTCAGTGCCGATGCGGCGCGATCGCCCGGCGTCGAGATTCCGTTCCTGGGTCTGCCGGCGCTTTTTTCCGAAGGACCGCTGCGCCTGGCGATGCTGCTGCGCCAGCGTGTCATCTTCATGGTCGGGCTGTACCTGGGCGGGGCGCGCTACGACGTACGCATCGAATCCCTGGTCGACTTTCGCGATCCCCCCGCCGACCGCGGCGCGCGCGAGCAGCTCATCCGCCAGGCGCTGCACGAGTATGTTCGGCGCCTGGAGTCGCTGTGCCGCGAAGCGCCCAACAACTGGTTCAACTTCCACGACTTCTGGCGTGAAGATCATGCTGCCTGACCAGCGCCTCCACGCCGTGCTGCTGGCACTTTGCTTGACCTGGCCAGCGCCGGCCCTTGCGCTGGACCTGGGCACGGTGACCAGCCAGCTGGCGCTGCGCAAGTCGGGCGAGGCGCGCTTCACGGAACAGCGCTTCGTGAGTGGCCTGGACGCGCCGTTGAATGCCAGCGGTACGCTCAGCTTCGCGGCGCCGGACCGGTTCGCCCGCGTCACCACCGAGCCCCGTGCCGAGTCGATGGAGGTGCAGGGCAACACCCTGATCCTGAAGCGCGGCGGGCGCACTCGCCAGATGACGCTGGATGCGCTGCCCGAGGTGACGGCGCTGATCGAAGCCGTGCGCGGCACGCTCACCGGCAACGCGCAATCGCTTGAGCGGCATTTCAAGATCCGTGTCCAGGGCAACCCGGCGCACTGGACCCTGACGATGGTGCCGCGCGACGAGCGCCTGGCCACCCAGGTGCGCGAGTTGAAGATCACCGGCATGGCGGGGGACTTGCGGGTCGTGGAACTGTGGCTGGCCGGGGGTGACCGCTCGGTGATGTCGATCGATCCGCCCCTGGCCGACAAATGACACGGCGCACGGGCTTCGTGCTGCTGATGTGGTTGGCGCTGGTGCTGGCGGCCGTGGGCCAGATTCTGCGCACCCCTTTCACGGCGGACCTCAGCGCCTTCCTGCCCGCCAATCCCGACGCCAAGCAGCGTGTCCTGATCGAGCAGATGCAAAGCGGCCTGCCGGCGCGCACCTTGCTCATTGGCATCGAAGGCGGCTCGTCCCAGGAGCGCGCCCAAGCCTCGCGTGCCCTGGCCGCGCAGATGCGCGCCAGCACCTTGTTCGAGCAGGTACACAACGGTGAAATCGACGCCTGGTCGCAGGTGGGCGCCTTTCTGGTCGAGCACCGTTACGTCCTCAGCCCCGGCGTTGAAGCTCAGCGCTTCACGGTGCCGGGCCTGCGCGAGGCGATCGGCGAGACCCTGTCGTTGCTCGGCACGCCCGCAGGCATTGCGATCAAGCCGCTGCTGGAGCGCGACCCCACCGGCGAGACCGTACGCATCGGCGAAGCCTTGCTGCCCAGCAGCGCTCCGCGCAGTGAACACGGCGTGTGGGTTTCGCGCCAGGCCGGGCGCGCGCTGCTCGTCGCGGTCAGCCAGGCGCCCGGCGCCGACCTGGACGCGCAGATGGCCGCCATCGCCCAGGTGCGTCAAAGCTTTGCCGTCGCTGCACCGCAAGGCCTCACGCTGCTCATCAGCGGCGCCCCGGTGTTCGGCGTAGACAGCCGCGCGCAGATCGAACGTGAAGTGCATTGGCTTGCGATGGCCGGCACGGCGCTGATGAGTGGCTTGCTTCTGCTGGCCTTTGCCTCGCTGTGGGCCGTGGCGCTGGCGCTGCTACCGGTGGCCACCGGGGTGCTCGCCGGCATTGTCGCGGTGAGCCTGGTGTTCGGCAGCGTGCATGGCATCACGCTGGGATTTGGCACCACGCTCATCGGCGAGGCGGTGGACTACGCCATCTATTTCCTGATCCAGGCGCGCGCGGGCGGCGCCGCGCATTGGCTGCGCACCAGTTGGCCGACCGTGCGCCTGGGCCTGCTCACCAGCATCTGCGGTTTTGCCGCGCTGATGTTCTCCGGCTTTCCGGGCTTGGCGCAACTGGGCGTGTTTTCCGTCGCAGGCTTGCTTGGCGCTGCGCTGTTCACGCGACATGTCATGCCCGAACTCATGCCCCATGGCGCGCGCGGCACCGGCCTGCGCCATCCGCTGGGCCGGTTGGCGGCCTGGGCCGTGGGCTGGTTGCCGCGGCTGCGCTGGCCCCTGCTGGCGCTGGGCGCGGCCTGCGCCTTGCTGCTCGTGCAGCGCGCGGATCTCTGGGGCGCGCAACTCAGTTCATTGAGCCCCATTTCCAAACACGCATTGGAACTCGACGCAAGCCTGCGGGCTGACCTGAGCGCGGGCGATGCGCGCACGCTGGTGGTGGTGCAGGGTGAGGACCTTCAGGCCGTGCTGCGCAACGCCGAGGCTGCCGCAGCGAAACTCGACGCCTTGGCAGAGCGCGGTGCGATCGGCGGCTACGACAGCGTGGCGCGCTGGCTGCCCAGCCTGGCGGTGCAGCAGCAGCGTCAGACTAGCCTGCCCGAGGCCGACGCGTTGCGCCGTGCGCTGCATGAAGCCACGCGCGGCTTGCCGCTCGCGGCCGCGCGGCTCGGGCCGTTCCTGGCCGATGTCGAACAGGCGCGCCAGCGCGCGCCGGTGAACATCGAGACCTTGCGTGGCGCAGGCCTGTCGCCGATCCTGGATGCAATGCTGTTGCAGCGCAAGGATGGCTCCTGGGCATCGCTGTTGCCGCTGCAGCCCACGCACGACAAGATCGACTCCGCTGCGGTGCGCGCGGCGCTGCAGGGCCTGCCGGACGCGCAGTTCATCGAGATCGGTGCCGAGCTTGCGCGCCTGCATCATCGCTACCTCGAGCAGGCTCAGGCCCAGGCGCTGGTGGGTGCGCTTGGCGTGGTGTTGCTGATCGCCGCCACGCTGCGCTCCACCCGGCGCGTGCTGGCGGTGTGCCAACCGTTGTTGCTGTCGGTCCTGTTGACAATGGGCCTGCTTGCGCTGCTCGACGTGCCGTTGGGCATCCTGCATCTCGTGGGCATGCTGCTGGTAGTTGCCGTGGGTTCGAACTACGCGCTCTTCTTCGACATGATGCAGCGCGACGCGGCGGCCGGCCGGCCCGCCGACCACGACACACTGGCCTCGTTGCTGCTTGCCAGCCTGACGACGGTGTTGTCGTTCGGCTTGATCGCGATGTCGTCGATTCCGGCGCTTTCGGCCATCGGCCGTGTGGTGGCGCTGGGCTCCTTCTTGGCGCTGATTCTGTCTGCAGCCCTGGCTCCCAGGCCGAGGGCCGCAGCTGGCTGAGCCGTGCCTCGCCTGGTCCCATGAGAAAATTTCCAATCGCCCGCACCCATGCAGCCTGTTCCTCCTCTGTCCGCCATGGCCGGCGCCGCGCCCTGGCCCATGCCCGGTTTCGTGCGCGCCAGCATCGGGCTGCACGCGACGGCCGCGGCGACCCTGGTGCTGTGGCCCGCTGCCTGGCCCTGGGCAGCGGGGGCCGTGGTGTTGAACCACGCGATGCTGAGCACGCTGGGCTTGTTCCCGCGCAGTACGCTGCTCGGGCCGAACGTGCGGCGCTTGCCCGAGGCCGCAGCGCAGCGGGGTGAAGTCGCCATCACCATTGACGACGGGCCAGACGCCGAAGTGACCCCGGCCATCCTCGACCTGTTGGCAGAACACGGTGTTCGTGCCACATTTTTCTGCATCGCCGAGCGGGCGCGCGCCCAGCCGGCTTTGCTGCGCCGCATCGTCGCCGCCGGCCACAGCGTGCAGAACCACAGCGCCCGGCATCGCCACAACTTCTCGCTGCTCGGCCCGCGCGGGCTCGAGCGTGAAGTCGGCGACGCGCAGAAATTGCTTGCCGATCTGACCGGCGTGCGCCCGCATTGTTTTCGTGCCCCGGCGGGCCTGCGCAACCCGATGCTCGACCCGGTGCTGCACCGCCTGGGCCTGCACCTGGTGAGCTGGAGCCGCCGCGGCTACGATACGCGCCGCGCCGACCCCGTTGCCGTGTGCAAGCGCCTGCAAGAGGGCCTGAGCGGCGGCAGCATCCTGGTGCTGCACGACGGCCACGCGCGCCGCACGGCACAGGGCCGCGCCGTGCTGCTGGAGGTGCTTCCGCCGCTGCTGGCGCGATGCGCCAGTCTGGGTCTGTGCCCGGTCACGCTTGGCGAGGCCCTACCGCCGCGCGTGACATGAACACGGCAAGGCGAAGCAGCATGCAGCCCCTGGGCGTGGTGGACTACACCCTGGTGAGCGCCCTGGGCCGAGGCCGGGCACCGACCCTGGCGGCATTGCGCAGCGGCCGCAGCGGCCTGGCGCGCCAGACATTTGAGACGGCCCAATTCGACTGCTGGCTCGGACTGGTGGAAGGCGTCGATGCCGTTCAGCTGCGAACCGAACTGGCCGCGTACGATTGCCGCAACAACCGCCTGGCGGAACTGGCGCTGCGCGCCGACGGATTTGCGCAAAGCGTGCAGCGCGCCGCCCAGCGCTGGGGCAGGGCGCGCGTGGGCGTGTTCCTGGGCACGAGCACCTCGGGCATCCTGCAAACGGAAATCGCGTACCGACATCGCGATCCCGCCACTGGCGCGCTGCCCGCGAGTCTGCACTACGCGACCACCCACAACACCTACTCCGTGGCCGGCTATGTGCGCGCAGCGCTCAATCTGCAAGGGCCGGCGCATGTGGTGTCCACGGCGTGCTCATCCAGCGCCAAGGTGTTCGCCACGGCGCAACGCATGATTGAACAGGGCCTCGTTGACGCAGCGGTGGTGGGTGGCGTAGACAGCCTCTGCCTGACGACGCTGTACGGTTTCAAGAGCCTTGAGCTGGTGGCTGACGACATCTGCCGCCCTTGGGACGCGCAGCGCGCCGGCCTGTCGCTCGGCGAGGCCGCGGCATTTGCGCTGCTGGAGCGCGACGCCGAACAACCCGCCGCCTGGCTTCTCGGTGCAGGCGAAAGCAGCGACGGCTACCACATGAGCAGCCCGCACCCGGAAGGCGCCGGTGCCGCGCAGGCCATGCGCGCTGCGCTGGCCCAGGCCGGCCTGCAGCCGCAAGATGTGGACTACCTGAACCTGCACGGCACCGGCACGCCCGGCAATGACGCCGCCGAAGACAAGGCGGTGACCGTCGTCTACGGCACGGCGCTGCCGTGCAGCAGCACCAAGGGCTTCACGGGGCACACCCTGGGCGCGGCGGGCGGTGTGGAGGCAGCGGTGGCAATCCTTGCGCTGCAGCACGGTTTCATGCCCGCGGGCCTGAACGTGCGGCAAGTCGACCCGGCCCTGCGCTCGAACTACCTGCGCGTGCACCGCGATCAGGTCGTGCAGATCGTGGCGAGCAACTCTTTCGGCTTTGGCGGCAGCAATGCCAGCCTTCTGTTCGGCGCGGCGCGATGACGCTCGGACTGTGCGTTCTCGGCGTGGGCATGTTGGGCCCGGGCCTTGCCGACTGGGCCACGGGCCGGCATGTGTTGCGCGACCCCTCGACGTGGCGCCATGCGGCCACCGTGGTGCCGGCACCGCAGCGGTTGCCGGCAACGGAACGGCGACGCGCCGGCACGGTAGTGAAGGCCTCCATCGTCGTGGCCGACCAGGCCCTGGCCGGCTCGTCCACACCGGACATTGACCCCGCATCACTGGCTACCGTGTTCGCCAGTTCGACCGGCGACCCGTTGAATTGCCACCTGCTGTGCGAGGCCTTGGCCAGCGCCGAGCGCTCGGTGTCGCCCACGCGCTTCACGAACTCCGTCCACAACGCACCGGCCGGTTACTGGCACATTGCGGCGCAGTCGGGCGCGGCTTCGACCAGCCTGGCCGCTTTCGATGCGAGCTTTGCTGCGGGACTGCTGGAAGCCGCCGTGCAATGTGCCGCGACCCAGAGGGCGCTGCTCCTGGTGGCTTGCGACGCGCCCTATCCGCAGCCACTCCACGGGCTCAGGCCGCTGGACGATGTGTTTGCCGTGGCCTTGCTGGTGGCGCCATCCGGCGGGCGTGCGTTGCAGCTGCGGCTCGGTGGGCCGGCGCCGGAGAGCATTTGTGCGCATGCCGGGTTGGAGGCGATGCGCCGCAGTATTCCCGCGGCGCGCGCGCTGCCGCTGCTGCTCGCGCTGGCCGGGGAAGGCGCGTCCGAGGTCTGCATCGAAGTCCAGGGCGGACCGGCCTTGCACCTGAGCCTGGCAGCAAAATGAGCCCCGCCCGGCCGCCCGTAGGGGCTCATTCCCGCCTGGCGGGACCGGCATGGGCCACGAAGGGGCACGTTCGTGGCCCGGGCCGTAGGGTGCGCCAATGAGCCCGCAGACGCTGGACCACGCGGGCATTGCCGCACGCGTACCGCACGGCGGTGCGATGTGCCTGTTGCACCGCCTGCGCTCATGGTCGGCCCAGCGCATCGAGTGCAGCGCCATCAGCCACCGCGACCCGGGCAACCCGCTGCGAATGCAAGGCCGGTTGCCGGCACCCGCGGCAATCGAATATGCCTCGCAGGCGATGGCCTTGCACGCGACGCTCGGTGCCGCGCCGGGCAGTGCGCCCACGCCGGGTTTCCTGGCCAGTGTTCGTGGCGTGCGCCTGGCCGTGCCACGGCTGGACGACGTGGCGGGTGAAATTTACGTCGTGGCGGAGTTGCTCGCCGGCGACATTCGCCAGGCCTCGTATGCCTTTGCGCTGCGTGACGCTGATGGCAAGCTTCTCGTCGAAGGCCGCGCGACGGTGATCCTGAACGCCCGGCCCCACCTTGGGCCGGTGTGACGGGCGGCACGGTGACGCCGCGACGCAGGACGATGCTGCAGGCCGGGGCGGCGTTGGGCTGGCTCAGCACGGCAGGCCTTGGCGGCTGCGGCAGCCTGTGGCGGCCGAGCCCGTTTCCGCTGCAAGTGCTGCATGACGACGACGCCTGCACCTTCAAGGCCCCGGTGCTGCTGGTGTTGCTGCCCGGTGTCTACATGGCGCCGCAGGAAATGCGCGACCAGGGCATGGTGGCTGCGCTGCGCAAGCGCCGGCTTGCGGTGGATGTGGTGATTGCCGGCGCCGGCGTGGAATACCTGTACGACGGCAGCATCCTGGACCGCTTGCACACCGATGTGATCGCGCCGTATCGGAGCAGCGGCTATCGCCGCATCTGGCTGGCCGGCATTTCGCTCGGCGCCTATGTCGCGATGCGCTACGCGCAGCAACACCCTGGGCAGATCGAAGGCATCGTGGCGATCGCGCCCTACCTGGGCCGGGAGGCGCTGGTGCAGGAAGTGGCGGCGGCAGGTGGGCCGTGGCGCTGGCGCAGCGGCGCGTCGGCGCGCACCGACGACGCCGACCGCGGCCTGTGGCTGTGGCTCGCCGCACGCCCGGCCGATGCCCCGACGCTTTACCTGGTGCATGGGCGCGAAGACCGCTTTGCTCTGGCGCATCGCATGCTCGCGCATACGCTGGAGCCGACGCGCGTGCTGGCGGTTCCGGGCGGGCACGACTGGCCAGCCTGGCGCAATCTGTGGTTGAACTGGCTCGACCTGGGATTGCTGCCCCAGGCGTGCACGGTTTGAGTCGCACCGGCATGAGTCGCATGAGCCACGCCCGCATCGAGCCGGTTGCCATCGTCGCGCAAGGTCTGGCGTGCGCTGCCGGCGTCGGCGTGCCGGCGCTGGCGGCTGCAGTGCGAACGGCATCCAGTGGCTTGCGCCCCAACGACTTCACGCCGGTGGCACTGCCGTCGTGGATAGGCCGCATCGCCGAGATCGAGGCCTCGCCCTTGCCGGCCGCTCTGGCGCAGTGGGACTGCCGCGCGACGCGCGCCGCATGGCTGGGTCTGCAGGCCGATGACTTCATCGCCGCCGCGCAAGCGGCTCGGCAGCGCCATGGTGCCGCCCGCGTCGGCCTGGTGCTCGGCACGTCGGCCTCGACGATAGGCGCTTCGGAGCAGGCTTATGCGGCGCTCGCGCCGGACGGCGGTTTCCCCACGCCGCTGCGCAATCCGCGCCTGAACACGCTGCACGCCGTGAGCGCCTTTGTCCAGGAGGCGCTGGCGTTGCAAGGGCCCTGCGTGACAGTGTCCACGGCCTGCTCGTCCAGCGCCAAGGCGTTTGCCCAGGCTGAGCGCTGGTTGCGCCTGGGTCTGGTGGATGCGGTCGTGGTGGGCGGCGTGGACGCGCTGTGTGGCAGTGTGCTGTTCGGTTTTGCGGCGCTGGGCCTGGTCTCGCCCTCGCCGTGCCAGCCGTTTGACGCCGCACGGCGCGGCATCAGTGTCGGTGAGGCTGCAGGCTTCGTGCTGCTGGAGCGCGCGCCGGGCGCGGCGTGCACGTTGGGTCTGCTGCGCGGCCATGGCGAAGCCAATGACGCGCACCACATGTCCAGCCCGCATCCGCTCGGCCTGGGCGCCGAGCTGGCGCTGGACGCTGCGCTGCAGCGCGCCGGCCTGGACGTGCGTGACATCGACTACCTGAATCTGCACGGCACCGGCACGGCACAAAACGATGACGTGGAAGCGGCGTTGGTGGCACGGCGCTTTCGCGGCGATGTGCACGCCAGCGCCAGCAAGGGCCTGACCGGGCACACCATGGGCGCGGCCGGCATCGTTGAGGCGCTGCTCTGCCTGCTTGCATTGCGTGATGGCTGGTGCTCGGGCACGGCGCACACGCAAGCCGCCGACCCGACCCTCGGCGCCGCCTTTGCACAGCAGTTGCAGCGCCTGCCTGTGCAACGCCGCGTGCAGTTTGCCGCGAGCCACTCGTTCGGTTTCGGCGGCAACAACTGCGTGCTGATCTTCGGGCAGGGCGGGACATGACGCAGACCTTGTGGATCGACGCCATGGCGCTGTGGTCGCCCGCGATGCGGGGCTGGAGTGCTGCACAGACAGCGCTGCAAGGCCAGGACCTGCCCGCTGCGGTCAGCGCAGCGCGGCCGACGCCTGACATGCTGGCCGCCAACGAACGTCGGCGCGCGCCGGACAGTGTCTTGCTCGCGCTGGAAGTGGCCCAGCGGGCACTGGCCGCTTCGGGCCATGCGGCAGCCGATGTGGCCAGCGTGTTCAGTTCGGCCCATGGCGACCTGGCGATCACCGATGCGCTGTGCAGGACCTTGGCCAGTGACCCGTTGTTGCTGTCGCCGATGCGCTTTCATCACTCGGTGCACAACGCGGCGTCGGGCTACTGGGCCATAGGCAGTGGCAGCCGTGCGGCGAGCACGGCGCTGTCGGCCGATGCAACCAGTTTCGCCAGTGGCTTGCTGGAAGCGGCCGTGCAGTGCCTGGCCGATCGCCAACTCACGATGCTCGTGGCCTTCGACACCCAGGCCTGCGGGCCGTTGGTGTCGGTGAACCGCAGCCGCGGTTTGCTCGCCGTGGCGCTGGTGCTGGCGCCCGCGCCCGGACCACGTTCGCGCTGGCGCATGCAGTGGTCGGTGCAGCCGGGTCACGCGACCGAACCACCGGCACGCAGCGCAGCCGCCAGGGCGCTGGCGGACAACGCCAGCGCATCGGCGCTGCCGCTGATGGAAGTGCTGGCGGCCGGGCAGGACGCGTCGCTGGCCTGGCCTTTGTCGGACTCGGTGCAGCTGCAGCTGACCCTGCAAGCCCTGGCTGGGTCCGGGCTTGCTCCCTTTGCGGCATGATGGTCACGTTTTGGCATTGACACCTCCATGAGCAGCACCAGTTCGACACACGATCTCATCGTCATGGGCGGTGGCCTGGCCGGGCTGACACTGGCCCTGCAATTGCGCAAGCGCCTGCCCGAGATCAACGTGCTGGTGCTGGAGCGCCATGCCCACCCGGTACCTGAGGCTTGCCACAAAGTGGGTGAATCCACGGTGGAGATCGGCGCGCACTACTTTGCCAATGTGTTGGGGCTGAAGCAGCACCTGATGCACAAGCAGTTGAAGAAATTCGGCTTTCGTTTCTTCTTCAGCGAGGGCCGAAGCGATTTTGAATCCGTCACCGAACTCGGCGCCAGTCGGCCGCTGCCGGTGGGAAGCTGGCAGATCGACCGTGGCATTTTCGAGAACTTCCTGGGCGAAGAGGTGCAGCGTCGTGGCATGAGGTTCATCGACAACGCGCTGGTTCGAGAACTGAACCTCGCGCCTGAGGGCGACCCGGCGGCGCCGCACGTCGTGCGCTGGCAGCGCCCGGGGCAGGAGATGCAGACGGCGCGCGCGCGTTGGATCATCGACGCCTGCGGACGCGCCAGCCTCATCAAGAGAAAACTGGGCCTGGCGCGCGAGAACGCGCACGCTGTGCATGCGGTGTGGTTTCGCATCGATTCGCGCATCATGCCCGACGAGTGGTCACAAGACCCGGCCTGGCGCAGCCGCTGCGACACGCCCACGCGATGGCTGTCCACCAACCATCTGGTCGGCGCGGGCTATTGGGTGTGGCTGATTCCGTTGGCCTCGGGCTCACACTCGGTGGGCATCGTCGCCGACCCACGCTGGCACCGGTTGGAGACGATGAACACCTTCGAGCGCGCGATGCAATGGCTGCAAGAGTTCCAGCCGCGCTTGTACACCGAGTTGGACGGCAAGCGCGACAAGCTCCAGGATTTCGCCTTCTTCCGCCGGTTTTCCTACGATTGCACTCAGGTCTTCTCCGACCGCCGCTGGGCCCTGGCGGGAGAATCCGGGCGCTTTCTCGACCCGTTCTATTCACCGGGCAGTGACTTCATCGCCATTGGCAACACCTACATCACGGAGCTGGTGGCGCGCGATCTTTCGGGTCAGTCGATCCGCCTGCACACCCAGGTCTATGAACAGGTGTTCCGCTCGTTCTATGAGAACACGCTCGCGTTGTACGTCGACCAATACGGTCTGTTCGGCGACCCCGAAGTTCTGCCGCTTAAGGTGTTCTGGGATTACACCTACTACTGGGGTGTGCTCGCCAAGCTGTTCTATCACGAGGGCCTGACCGACCTGGCGGTGTTGAGCCAACTGGGCGACGAACTGGGCAGCACCCAGCAGCTCAACCTGGCAATGCAGACCTTTCTGCGCCAGATGTCGCAGCACAGCGAGAAGCGCAATCGGCGCATCATGCTCGACCAAGCGTCGCTGCCGTGGTTCGCGGAGCTGAACCGCAGCCTGATCGAAGTGCAACACGATGTGCCCTTCCGGCAGAAGCTGCGCGCCTCTGCCGTACTGTTGCGCCGCCTGGCCACCGAAGTCATGGACCGTTCGTCGGTGCTTTACCCCGCCTTGGACAACCATGCGCTTCAAGCCGCGCTGACAGCTGCAGGCGGCGCCGTGCGCGGCGGTGAAAGCCTGCTGTTTCCGGTGCTGGCCGAGGACGCCGTCGCCAGCTGAGCACTGCGCCGGGCCGCTGCCGCTTCAGTTCAGGCACGTGCCGGACCGAGGCAAACCGCACGGCGCTTACCTCCCGTTGCGCGCTGGGTCTGAATTTTGCGGACTGGCGCGCCGATAACCCGGTGCGGTCGCTGCGACCACGATCAGGCGTTTGCAAGGGGTTTGCCATGTCCATCGCATCCATTTCGTTCAACTTCTTCAGCCAGGTTGCGCCAGCGCCCTCAAGTGTTCCGGCTGCGCCCGCGGCAGGCCCCGCACCGGCACCGGCGCCGCAATCATGCGAGCCGCATGGCCACCAAGGCCGGCGCAATGTGTTGTATGAAGCCATGATGGCTGCGTTGCGCGAACTGGGCCTGACCGCAGCCCCGCAGCAACCGGCCCCGACCAGCCCGGCAGCCGCGCCTGGCGCCGCCCCGCTTCCCGCACCGGCCCCTGCGCCTGTGGCTGCTGTGGTGACGACCGCGGCGCCTGCGCCGGTGGCTGGCGCGCTGGCCGTTCCTCCGGCAGCCGGCACGCCGCCTGCCACCAGCGTGGAGGATGCAGTGTTTGCATTGGCCCATGCGCTGTGGCAAGCCGTGCGCGGCGGCGACTCCGACGGTTCGCGCCGCGAACGCCGTGGTGACGATGATCATCAGGGTCGCCACGGGCATCGGCGCCATGGCCATGGCCATGAGCATGGCTACGGCATGGCGCACGGTTATACCGGGCTCGCGACGCGCCTGGAAGCGCTGGCGGTTCGCATGGATTCCAGCCCGACGCCGGCCAGTCCGTCACCCGTTGTCGATTCAGGCGTGACGCCTGCCCCGACGCCCGCCCCGGTGGCGGTACCCGCCGTGCAAAGCGAAGCCGCGCCTGCTCCTGCAACCACCCCGGCTGCTGCGGTGGCCGCGCCGAGCCCGCTGGCCCAGGCATTCGACGCGATGATGCGTGTGCTGCGCGCCATCAATCCGAACGCGCCATCGGCCGATGCCGGCACACCCAGCCTGGCCAGCTTCCTGCACAGCCTGGCGCGCGGCCTCGACTCCGACCGTTCGACGCCGACCATGTCTGGCGTGGGCATCGTCATCAACATTCACGCCTGAGCCTCGGCGCAGCGCGTGGCCTATTCGCGGCGCGCCTTTCTTTCGTAGTGGACAAAGCTGAATTTGAGTCCGTTCGGGCCGACCCGAAGTTCACGCGAGCGTTCTTCGAATTCGCCTTTGTTCCAAGGCGGGAAGAACGCGTCGCCTTCCAGATCGGCGTCGATTTCGGTGAGGAACAATTCATCGACAAGAGGCAAGGCTTCGGCGTAGGCGTGAGCGCCGCCGATCACGAACACCTTGGGTGACTGGCCGGTCACCGCCAGCGCGGCTTGCAACGACGGCGCAGCCTCGGCACCGGCCGCCTGCCATGACGGGTTGCGAGTCAGCACGATGTTGCGCCGCCCCAGCAGCGGCCGGCCGATCGAGTCCCAGGTTTTGCGGCCCATGACGACCGGGCACCCAAGGGTCAGACGCTTGAAGCGCGGCAGGTCGTCGGGCAGGTGAACCAACAAGGCGTTGTCTTTGCCGATCGCTCGATTGCGCGCGACGGCGCAGATCAAGGCGAGTGTGGAGGCAGGCATACCGAGGATTGTGGCAGTGCGCCTCACCCCTCCGCGGGCAGGCGCGCCGCTTCCTCGCCCTTGGCGATGTGCTCTTGCATCAGGCGCCGGGCCAGGGCGAAATCGTGGCCGATGAGGGCGGCCAGAATTCCGCGGTGTTCGCGCAGCGAGGCCTCCACCCTTCCGTGCTTGAACAAGGAATGATGGCGGTTCAGCTTCATCACCTTGCGCAGGTCAGCGGCGACTTGCTTGCCCCAGCGGTTGTCGGCGATGTCCAGCAGTTGCAGGTGAAAGCGCTCGTTGGCGGCGAAAAAGCGGTCCCTGTCGCCTGCGCTGGCCTCGAGTTCAAGGTGCAGGCGTTCCAGTTCATCAAGTTGCTCGGTGGAGGCGTTGCGCGCTACGGTGGCAGCGGCGTCGCCTTCGAGCAATGCGAGCAGGTGAAAGACCTCGCGCAGGTCGCGTGCGGACACCTCGGTGACATAGGCGCCGCGGCGCAGCTTCATCGTCACCAGGCCTTCGCTGGCCAAGACCTTCAGCGCCTCCCGCAAGGGCGTGCGGCTGATGCCAAATTCCTCGGCCAGCGCCTTCTCGTCGATCCAGCTTCCCGGCCCCAGCACATGGCCGAGAATGCGCTGCCTGAGGCGTTCGGCCACGGTTTCATAGAGTGCCGACTCGGGCAGCTTGCGCTTCAGCGCGCGCTTCACGGCTGAGGCCAGACGCGGCTTGTGAGGCTGGGTGACCATGCCGAGGAATATAATTCAATTTTGAATTACGGAACCCGCCAGCAGATGTGTTCCATGTGTTCCCAGACCGGGCCGTGACGACTACAGCGCGAGACAACCCCATGACCGATGAACGCCGATGCACGCCCGCTGACCCGCTGCATGCGTGGACCTTGGCCGCTGCGAAGTCCGCGCCGGGGGGCTCGGTCGATTCGTTGAACTGGGTCACGCCCGAAGGCATCACCGTCAAGGCGCTGTACACCGCAGCCGACTTACAGGGGCTGCCGCACACCGACACGCTGCCTGGTTTGGCGCCCTACGTACGCGGGCCGCAGGCGACGATGTACGCGGTGCGGCCGTGGACGATCCGCCAGTACGCCGGCTTCTCCACTGCCGAGGCGTCGAACGCGTTCTATCGCCAGGCGCTGGCCGGTGGCGCGCAGGGCATCAGCGTCGCGTTCGACCTCGCGACGCACCGCGGTTACGACAGCGATCACCCCCGCGTCACGGGCGATGTGGGCAAGGCCGGCGTGGCGATCGACAGCGTTGAAGACATGAAGATCCTGTTCGACGGCATCGCGCTGGACAAGGTGTCGGTCTCGATGACGATGAATGGCGCGGTGCTGCCCATCCTGGCGGCCTATGTCGTCGCGGCGCAAGAGCAGGGCGTGGCGCAGGAGCTGTTGAGCGGGACCATCCAGAACGACATCCTCAAGGAGTTCATGGTCCGCAATACCTACATCTACCCGCCGCAGCCGTCGATGCGAATCGTCGGCGACATCATCGACTACACATCGCGGCGAATGCCGCGTTTCAATTCCATTTCCATCTCGGGCTATCACATGCAGGAGGCCGGCGCGAACCAGGCGCTGGAACTCGCCTTCACGCTGGCCGACGGCAAGGAGTATGTGAA
>JANNKM010000037.1:0-5539 GCA_031396305.1 Rhizobacter sp. | reverse complement strand
CCACCAGCACCGCCACCGCTATCTTCACCCCTCTGCGCAGGACCACCACGCGGAGCAGGGCTCCCTCGGTGTGGGCATCCTGCCAGACATCAGGATTCAGCACGATGTCATCGCGCTGCAGGCCGGCCCTTGATGCGGGAGTGTCGTCGCCGACGAGAATGATGCGGTGCGAGCCGGGCGTGGCAGTGACACCGACTCCGATGTAGCTGCTGCCCTCGCACGCACGGCCGTGCGTTGACAGGCTGGGGCGGATGTCGACGCGGATGATTTGTTCGCCTGCGCCGTGGAGTTTGTCGGCAGTCGTTTCCTGCGGAGCAGCCGGTGGCGGCGGCTTGCCCGCACTTGCCGTGACGCGAACGAGCGCAAACAGAATCAGCAGGTGCAGCAGCAGCGTCAGGATCGCGGCGACGGCGCGGGGCACGACACGCATTCATTATTCTGTTCCGAACGCGGCAGCGTCGCTCACTCGCGCCCCCGGGTCGATCAGTGCACGCACCCGCGCGAGCGCAAGCCCGATCTCGGACGCCGGCCCCGCACCAACCTCGGCTGCGATGCTCGCCGCGGCTGCAAGCGCCGCCGTCGCCGCCGCGGCGTCGCCGGCGAGGTGCTGCGCCTCGGCGCGGCTGGTCAACAGCACGCCCAACCCGAACGCGTCGGACGCCGAGCGCAGCAGTGTCTCGCCCGACACCAGACTGTGCCGCGCCTCGTCGTGCCGGGCCTGGCGGGCGTGCAGCAACCCGAGGTAGCCCAGGAACTGGCCCTCGCCCATCGGATCGCCGAGCGCGCGCGCGAGGCCCACGGCAGCTTCGAATTGCGCCTGTGCCTCATCGTTGCGTCCCTGGCGCTCGATCACGATACCGAGGTTGCAGAGCACGATGGCCTCGATCCTCACGTTGCCGAGTTCGCGCGCGACGACGAGCGCGGCCTTCGACGCGGCTTCGGATTCGGCATTGCGCTCCAGCACGATGTACAGCATGCCGAGGTTGCACAACATGTTGCCCTCGAGGCGGCGATTTCCCGTGTCGCGTGCGATCGCCAGGGCCTGCGCGCATCGGGCTTGCGCCTCGTCCGTGCGCCCGACCTCCATGTGCAGCTTGCCGAGGTTGCCGAGCACGTTTCCCTCCATCTGCCGGTCTCGCGTCTCGCGAGCCAGTGCGAGCGCGCGCTCGTAGTGCGACAACGCTTCCTCCATGCGACCTTCGACGACGCCGATATTGCCCAGGCCGTTGCTCGCCAGGCATTCCAGTCGGGGATCGCCGAGTTCGCGCGCCATCTGCGTCGCTGCGATGTGCTGCGCCCGGGCTTCGTGCATCCCACCCGCGCTCTCGTGCAGTGACCCGAGCTGGAACGCCACCATCGCCTCACAGTGCCGATCGCCTGCAGCCCGGGCGCATGCCAGTGCCCGGTCATACAGCACGCGAGCCGGCCCCAGGCGCCCGCATGTCGCCAATACATGGGCCAGCACCGACTGCGCACGCGCCGCCGCGCGATCGTTCAGTGCCGGCACGCCGCACACCGATTCGGCCAGTTCGACGCCGCTCTCGAACGGCCCGCGCAGGTTCAGTGCGGCCCAGGCGCCCTCCAGCGCACCGGCAGCCAGGTCACCGGCGCCGAGTGCCACCGCGCGCCGGCATGCAGCCACCAGGTTGTCGAGGTCGGCGCAGCGCCCCGCAGCGGCGCGAATCGGCCCCAGCGCCGCGAACCACGCGACATGCCGCAACTCGGCCGAGGCGAGCGCCTGCGGCCCGCTGCCGGCATAGCGCCCCTCGCTCTGCAAGTGTTCGGCGGCGTAGACCTGCACGCTGACGAGCAGGTCGAAGCGGTCGTCGCCGCGCGGGCGCACGAACGACTTGTCGACCAAAGAGTGAACCACGTCGACCGTCCACGCGGCATCGTCGCAATCCGCCAGGTCGAGCACCCCTTCGGCAGCCTCGAGCGTGAAGCCGCCCTCGAACACCGAAAGTTGCGCCAACGCCGCCTTCTCCGGCGGCGTCAGCAGGTCCCACGACCAGTCGAACGCAGCGCGCAGCGTCGATTGGCGATCGAGCCTGCCGCCCTTGGACGCGAGCAGCTTGAATCGCTCGCTCATGCGCGCCAGCAGCATGCGCGGCGGCATCACGCGCACGCGCGCCGCGGCCAGCTCGATCGCCAGCGGCAGGCCATCGAGCAGTGCCACCAGCGGGGTTATGGCGGCCTGATCCTCGGGGTTCGGCTGGAAGTCCGGCTTCGCCGCCTGCGCCCGCTGCGCGAACAGCGCGGCACCCTCTGCGGGTGGCAACGGCGGCAGCGCCAGAACCACCTCGCCCGCCAGGCCCAGCACCTCGCGCGTCGTGACCACGAAGCGGGCCTGGTCGGCGCGCGCCAGCCAGTGGCCCAGGGTCTGCGGGGCATGGCGCGCGACCTGCTCGAAGTTGTCGAGGATCACCAGGCACGCACCGCGTCCGGCGATGGCGTTGCCGATCTGCAGCACCGGATCGTCCCTTCCCAGTGGAACGTCGAGCCCCTGCGCCACCGCGCTGGCGATGCCATCGGCGCTGCGCGCGCTCGCCAGATCGCAGAACCAGACGCCGCCGGGGAACTCGCCGAGCCAACTCCGGCCGTAGCGCGTCACCAGCCGGGTCTTGCCGCTGCCGCCGATACCGAGCACCGACACCAGGCGCGCGCCGGACTGGATGCGCTGGGACAACTCGGCCAGCGCATCGATGCGGCCGACGAAGGCGTCGCCTTCGGCCGGCAGGCTGTGCCGGATCTCGCGCACCGGTGACCAGAGTTCGCCCTGACGCACGACACGGTAGGCCTTGTCACCGTCGGGTGGCGGGAAGAAAGGCGCGTCGTCGGCACCGATCTCGAACAGCTCGAGCGGCTCGTCCAGGCCCTTGATGCGCCAGTGCCCGTGCGATTGCAGCCGAAGCGCGTCGGTGCTCAGCGCTTGCCGGGCATCGGCCGACAGCAGGATCTGCCCGCCCATTGCCGCCGACATCACGCGTGCGGCGGTCGCCTTGGCCACCCCTTCGACCTCGATCGGCTTGGCACCCAGCGCGACGTCGGAAGGGCTGTTCTCGCGCAGCGTGACGGGCCCGACATGCAGTCCAGCGCGCGCCTTGAGCGGCGACCCGAGGCGGCTCAGCGCCTGCTGATAAGCCAGTGCATAGCCCACCGCGTCTGAAGCGGTGTCGAACAGCAGCAACATGCCATCGGTCTTGTCGATCTCGCGCCCACGCCAGACCGGCAGCAGATCGCGTGCGGCGCGATCATGCGCGGCCCACAGCCGGGCCATCTCGGCATCGCCGACTCGCACCGACAGCCTGGTGCTGTCGACAACATCGGTCAGGAGCAGGGCGCGCAGGTGGCTCATCGAAACACGCTCGGCACGCCGGGGTTGACCTGGCGGCCATCAGGGTGCGTTGCGGAAGTCTCGATGAACGCACGCGACAACGCAAGCGCCCTGTGCCACCACTACTCCGTGCGCTTGAACCCCGGCGCCTCCTTCGTCAACACCTGACTCCGCACCCGTGCATCCCACCGCGCACCGAGTTCGCCCGCGAGCGCGCTCAGCAGCTCGGGCACGTCGTGTGCCGCAGTGTCGTGCATGGCCTCGGCGACGATCAACACCCGCGCCGTGGCCGGGCGGATGGCCGACAGCGCGCTCTGGCGGTTGCACCAGCGGCGCGCGTGCACGTGGCGCGAATCGTCGGCAAAGATCACCTCGCCGGCGTCGGGCCGCTCATGCTCGCCGCTGAAGGCCAGGTAGTCTTCATCGCCCGTGGCGTGGCGCACCTGCAGGCTGCCGGCCACGTGGGCCAGATCGAACACCGCGACGGGAATGGCGTACGCCACCGAAACCGCATTGCACAGATCCACCAGCGGGTGCAACGGCGGCAGGTTGCCCTCCTTGCGCAGGCGTCGCAGCAGCGCCTCCGCGGCGCAACGGTATTGCGTGGGCTTGAGCCCCATGCGCGCGAATGCGCGCCGCCACGCCTGGATGGCCGGCAGGTCGGATTCCGCGCCAGCCTGCAGTTTGGCTTTGGCGATGTCGACGTAGCGCGTCAGCGCTGCCTGCACCGAGGCCTGGTCGTGGATGCCGTCGACGTGGATCGCGCCGGCTACCAGTTCGGGGAAGGCTTGCCAGATGGCGGGGGTGTGGGCGAACTCCATAGCGATTGCTTGCCAAAGACAGATCGGTTCCGGGTCTGGGCTGAGCAGGGAGCGACCGGGGGCGAACATCCCACCACCGGCGGGCCGGTCAGGCGCGGCCAGCCATCGGCCGCGGCATCAGCCACGACGCAATGCACCACTGCGCCGCCCAGTAGGGGGTGAGGATCCACAGGCTCGCCAGCGGCAAGGGCCCGGCAAACCGGTTCGTCGCCAGCAACGCGTCGGACGCCACGAAGAGCGCGCCGCCGATCGCGAGCACCGCGCCGCGCGGCTCGCCGCGCCGCCACAACGCGGCGGCCTGCGCGGCCATCGAAGCCAGGCACAGCACGTAGGCGACCACCGGTGCCTGCAGCGCGCCGGGCACGCCCGGCCACAGGCGCCACAGAATCACACCGGCCACGAGCGCGTAGGCCGCGAACGCCGGCCACCAGGCGCCGAATCGCTGGTGCCGCGTGAACGCCACCAGGTACGCCAGGTGCGCGAGCAGGAAGCTCACGAGGCCGGGCAGGAAGCCCTCGGTCGGCCACAGCAGCGCCACGTCGCCGGCGAGCGACAGCCACAAGCCCACGAGCACCCAGCGCCGTGAAGCGGCGCCCGCGCCGCCGGGCGCACCGCGAAGCATGGCGTAAGCGATCACGCACAGCGTGGCCAGAGGCTTGAAGACGAAGTTGAGCGCCGGTATATCCAGCGCCCATGGGGCCGACCCGATCGCGAGCGCGGCGCAGGCGCACACGCCGGCGGCGAGCCAGCGCGTGCGCGGGTCTTGCTCCAACGCCTCTTCGTCGGGCCGCATTTCAGCGATCGAGCGCAAACACGCGGCGCGCGTTGCCCGCCAGAAAAGCCTGGCGCTTCTCATCGGGCAGCCCGAGCCCCGCCAGCCCTTCCAGACAACGCTGGTGCGCCAGCATCGGCCAGTTGGTGCCGAACATCACGCGCGTCGCGCCGGCGCCCTTCATCCACTGCACGAACGCAGCCGGCAATCGGTGCAGCGCGTAGGCCGAGGTGTCGACGTGGAAGTTCGGGAACTTGAAGGTCAGCGTCATCAACTCGTCCAACCACGGGAAACCGACGTGCCCGCCGACCACGGTGAGTTCCGGGAAGTCCAGCAGAACGTCTTCGAGGTAGGGAATCAGGCGCCCGGTTTCCGAACTCCGCAGCGGGCCGGTGTGCCCGATCTGGGTACAGAACGGAACCCCGGCATCGATGCAGGCAGCGTAGACGGGATAGTAGCGACGGTCGTTCGGCGGCAGGCCCCACAGCCACGGAAGCATGCGCACGCCGACGAACCGTTTGCCGTCCACCCAGCGCCTGATCTCGCGCACCGCCTGCATCGGGTTGTGCAGGTCGGCCGACGCGAGGCCGCGGAATCGCGCAGGTGCGGCCG
>JANNKM010000015.1:0-3344 GCA_031396305.1 Rhizobacter sp. | reverse complement strand
GTTCAATTTCCGCCGCGCCAGCCTCTGGATGGCCCGCCGGCCATTGAAGCCGAAGGCCTCACCAAAACCTTCGGCAAGTTCACGGCGGTCGATAACGTCAGCTTCCGCATCGACGGCTCCAAGCAGTCGGGCATCGGCCGTGAAGGTGGCCTGCACTCGCTGGAGTTCTACACGGAACTGCGCAACGTGATGGTCAAGTACTGAGCAAGCGTCATCCCGGCGAAAGCCGGGATCCAGGAAAGTGCGCTGATGGTGGATCCCGGCGTGCGCCGGGATGACATACAAGAGACTGAGAGGTTTTCGATCATGGCAGACCAAGGCTGGAAGATCGCGATCGTGGGCGGCGGCGTCGGCGGCTTGACGCTCGGCTTGGCGCTGCGCGAGCAAGGGCTCGAGGCCGACATCTACGAGCAGACTGACGAGTTGCGCGAAGTCGGCGCTGCGGTCGCGCTATCGGCGAACGGCACCCGCTTTTTCGAGCGCATCGGCCTCAGCGAGAAGTTCGCCGGCGTCGCTTTCGACATCCCCACGCTGATCTACCGCGACGGGCGCAGCGGCAAGTTGATCGGCAAGCACAGCGGCAGGCCGAGCTATCGCGAACAGTTCGGCGCGCCGTACTGGGGGATCCATCGCGCCGATCTGCAGAAGATTCTGTCGGGCACGCTGGGCATGGAGCGCATCCATCTCAACAAGCGCCTGGTCGACCTGACGCAGAACGCCGACGAAGTGACGCTGCAGTTCAAGGATGGCAGCAGCGCCAAGGCGAACTTCGTCGTCGGCGGCGATGGTGCCCGGTCGACGGTGCGGCAGTGGATGCTGGGCTACGACGATGCCTTGTACTCGGGGTGCTCGGCCTTTCGCGGCATCGTTGCCCCCGGGCTGCTCGACAAGCTGCCGGATCCGGCCGCGATCCAGTTCTGGATGGGGCCAGGCGGCCATTTGCTGCACTACCCGATCGGCAACGGCGACCAGAACTTCTTTGTGGTCGAGCGAAGCCCGGCGCCATGGCCGGCGCGCGAATGGACGATGCCTGCCAGCGAGGGCGAGCAAATTGCGCGCTTCAAGGATTGGCATCCGGCCGTCATGCAGATGATCACCGCGGTACCGATCAGTCCACGTTGGGCGCTGTTCCACCGGCCGCCGCTCAGCCGTTGGAGCAAAGGCCGCGTGACGCTGATCGGCGATGCCGCCCATGCCCTGGTGCCGCACCATGGGCAAGGCGCCAACCAGTCGATCGAGGACGTGGTGGTGCTGGCACGCTGCCTCGCCGAAACGAACGCCGCCAACTGTGCCCTGGCGCAAGACCGCTACGAGCGGCTGCGCCGAGGCCGCACGCGCAAGGTGCAGTACGCGTCGATCACCACCGCCGACTTGCTCCATCTGCCGGATGGTCCGGCCGCCGACAAGCGCAACGCACGCTTTGCGACCTACGAAGGCATGCACCACCACCTCGGCTGGATTCATGAGTTCGATCCGGCGACGCAGGTGCCCACCGACAGGCAAGGGGGAACCTGGCTCTGATCGACAACGACAGCGATATTGACAGGTCAGGCACTCAATCATCCAACCCAATACGAATCATGGACACATCCAAGATAAAGCACTACGGCGACGAGCTCTACCAGGCGCTGATCGAGCGCAAGCCGGTCGACCCGCTGACCGACCGTGAGCCTTCGATCACGATCGAAGATGCCTACCAGATCCAGCTGCGCATGATCCAGCGCCGGCTGGATGCCGGGGAAACGATCGTCGGCAAGAAGATCGGCGTTACGAGCAAGGTCGTGATGGACATGCTGAAGGTCAACCAGCCGGACTTCGGCCAGATGACGTCTGGCATGGTGTTCAGCGAAGGCGAGGCGATCCGCGCCGATTCGATGATCGCGCCCAAGGCCGAGGCCGAGGTCGCCTTCGTGCTGAAGAGCGACCTGATGGGCCCGGGGGTCACGGCCGCCGACGTGCTGCGCGCCACTGACTTTGTCGTGCCCTGTTTCGAGATCGTCGATTCACGCATCCGCGACTGGAAGATCAAGATCCAGGACACCGTCGCCGACAACGCCTCCTGCGGCGTGTTGACGCTCGGCGGCGTGCGCAAGAGCCCGCGCCAGCTCGACCTGGCGCTGGCCGGCATGGTGCTGGAGAAGAACGGCGAGGTCATCAGCACCTCCGCCGGCGCCGCGGTACAGGGCTCGCCGGCGAATGCGGTGGCCTGGCTGGCCAACACCCTGGGTCGCCTGGGCATTGGCCTGAAGGCCGGCGAAGTGATCCTGTCCGGATCGCAGTCGCCTCTGGTGCCGGTGAAGGCCGGCGACAGCCTGCGCTGCGATGTCGGTGGCCTCGGTGGCACGTCGGTGCGCTTCATCTGAAATCGACAAGAGAGACCCTCATGAACCTCGATCAAAAAACCATTCTTGCCCTCGCCGAGCACCTCGAGAACGCCGAACTGCAGGTGCGCGACGTGACCATGATCACGAGCGACTACCCGAACATGGACTGGGACGATGCCTACGCGATCCAAGACGAGCTCAAGCGCCGCAAGGAAGCGCGCGGCCACAAGACCGTTGGCCTGAAGGCCGGGCTGACCTCTTTCGCCAAGATGAAGCAGATGGGCGTCGCGACGCCGGTGTTCGGTTTCGTCAGCGACTATATGGCGCGGCCCGACGGCGGCGAGATCAAGCACAGCGAACTGATCCACCCCAAAGTGGAGGCCGAGATCTGCATCGTCACCAAGGCGCCCCTCAAAGGCCCGGGCTGCAACGTCGCCGCCGTGATGGCGGCCACCGACTTCGTGATCCCGGCGGTCGAGGTCATCGACAGCCGCTACCGCGATTTCAAATTCGACCTGAAGAGCGTGATCGCCGACAACACCTCGTCGTCGCGCTTCGTCATCGGCGGGCGGCCGCGCGACCTGGGCGACCTTGACCTGCGCACGCTCGGCGTGGTGCTCGAGATCAACGGCGAGATCAAGTCGATGGCCGCGGGTGCCGCCGTGCTGGGGAATCCGCTGGCCGCGGTGGCGATGATGGCGAATCACCTGGCGGAGCGCGATCAGCACATCCCGGCCGGCAGTTTCATCATGACCGGCGGTGTGACCGAGGCCCTGCTGGTCAATCCGGGCGACAACGTGCTGGTTCGATTCCAGGATCTCGGCTCGGTCTCGATGCGTTTTGTCTGACCGGGAGCGTCGCGATGCCATTTGCCCAGATCTACATCCTCGAGGGCCGCACCGAGGAGCAAAAGCGCGCCGTCATCGAGAAGGTGACCCAGGCGCTGGTCGAGGCGGTCGGCGCGCCCAAGGAAAACGTGCGCGTCTGGATCCACGACGTGCCGAAGGAAAACTGGGGCAT
>JANNKM010000004.1:0-8069 GCA_031396305.1 Rhizobacter sp. | reverse complement strand
ATCTCTGCTTCTCGGCATTGCTGATGGCGGGGCTCGACGGCATTGCCAACAAGATCCACCCCGGCGAGGCCATGGACAACTTTGGGTCGGGCCCGCGTTGTTGCCGTGTCAGCCCGGCACCAACGCCGGCCACGCACGCTGCGCCGCGCGCATGCCCTCCCAGGCGCGCGCCACTTGCAGCACGCCGAGGTCGTCAAAGCGCTTGCCGATGATCTGCAGCCCGATCGGCAGGCCGCTCGCGGTGTAGCCGCAATTGATGCTCGCCGCGGGCTGCTCGCTCATGTTGAATGGCAGCGTGAAGGCGATGTGTTCGAAAGGCCGCGCCGGGTCGTTCGTCGGGCACGGCAGTTCGGCGGCGTAGGCCGGCATCGGCGCGGTGGGCGACAGCACATAGTCGAAAGGTGCGCACGCGGCGACCGCGGCTTCGCGCATCGCGCCCATCTGGCTGTAGCCGTGAAACACCTGCTCGCCGCTCAGCCCCGCGCCGCCGCGCGCCCACGCGTGAATGAACGGCAGGACTTTCGCGCGGCGGGCTTCGGGCAGGGCCGAGATGTCCATCCAGGCGCGGCAACGCCAGAAGCGGTCCATGCCTTCTGCCATGCCGCGGTTCATGAAGGGGGCGAGCGGCTCGATGATCGCGCCCGCCGATTCAAACGCGTGCGCTGCGGCTTGCACGGCGGCGGCGATCTCAGGCTGGACGTCGAAACCCCAGCCGGCGCCCATCATCAAACCGATTCTCAGTCCTCTAACGTCCCGATCCAGTCGACTCCACGCGATGTCTTGCCACGGCAGGCTCATCGTGTCGCGCGGATCGGGCTGGCTCAGCACGGCCATCATTGCCGCCGAGTCGGCGACGCTGCGAGTCATCGGGCCGGCGACGCGCCCCGCATACGGCGGATGGATCGGAATTCGGCCGAGGCTCGGCTTCAAGGTGAAGACGCCGCACCAGCCGGCGGGCAGACGCACCGAGCCGCCGATGTCGGTGCCGAGATGCAGCGGGCCATAACCCGCCGCTGCCGCTGCCGCTGCGCCGCTGCTCGACCCGCCCGGGTTGCGCGTCACGTCCCAGGGGTTGCGCGTGAGCGGATGAAAGCACGACAGGCTAGAGGACAACATGCCGTAGTCGGGCATCGTCGTCTTGCCCAGAATCACTGCGCCGGCCTCGCGCAGGCGTGCGGACGGCGGTGCGTCCTGCGCCGCCGGTGTGAGCTCGGTCGCGGCCGTGCCCAGTGGCATCGGCACGCCGCGCGTCGCGATGTTTTCCTTGATCGTCACGGGCACGCCGTCGAGCGCCGACAGCGGCGCGCCCGCGAGCCAGCGCTTCTGCGAGCTTTCGGCCATCGTCAGCGCGGCGTCGCCGTCGAGCGCGTAGGTGGCGTGCAACTGCGGCTCGCACGCGGCGATGCGCTTGAGCACCGCGCGCGTCACGTCCACCGGCGAAACTTCTTTGCTTCGATAGAGACGTTGCAGTTCGGTGGCGCTGAGGTCGTGGAGATCGGCCATTCGGGGTCTCGAGTAAGGAGGGTCACCGCCCGACGTGTCACACCGGCGCAAGCCGGTGTCCACTGCGCGTGTACGCACAGGTCGTGGCATTGCAGCGCGGTGGATCCCGGCCCCGTGTCGAGCACGGGGTGGCACTTGCGCCGGGATGACGGGGGCGCGGGTTCACTGCCAACTCAACGCACTCAAATCGTTGGCGAAGATCGGTGAGCTTGCCCACACGCCCTTCAGGCCGCGTCTGCTCACCGCCACTTGCGCCGGATTGAAGATGAAGGCGTTGACCGCGTCGGTGGTCAGCATCTTCTGAATCTCACCGAAGAGTCGGGTGCGCTCTTTCGCATTGCCCTCTGACGCGTATTTCGCCGCGAGGTCGCGAAATGCCTTGCTGTCGTAGCCCCAGTAGTAGCCGGTGTTCGCGTACTGCATGAAGTCGAGCGGTTCGACATGGTTGATCACCGTCAGGTCGAAGTTGCCCTTGAACGGGCCACTCAACCACTGCGCCCACTCGACGTTTTCGATCTTCGCGTTGATGCCGACCTTGGCCAGTTGTGCCGCGAGCACTTCGCCGCCCTTGCGTGCGTACTGCGGCGGCGGGAGTGTGAGCGTCACGTCCAGCGGGGTGGCGACGCCGGCTTCCTTCAACAGCGCTTTCGCCTTTTCCGGGTTGTAGGCGTACACACCCGTCAGATCGACATAACCCGCGTCGGTGGGCGCCATGTGCGAGCCGATCGGCTGCGCCAGGCCCTCCAATACGCCGTCGATGAAGGCCTTGCGGTCGATCGCGTGCATCAGCGCGCGGCGCACGCGAACGTCGTCGAAGGGCTTCTTCTTGTTGTTGATCGTCATGAGGCCTTTGCCGGCGGTGCTGCCAATCGCCACCGTGAAGCGCTTGTCGGCCTGGAATTGCTTGAGGCTTTGCACCGCGCCCAGGCGCGGCATCGCGTCAACGTCGCCGGCGAGCAGCGCCGCCGCATGCGCAGCCGGGTCGTTGATGAAGCGAAACGTCACCTTGTTCAGCTTGATGGTCGCGGCGTCGCGAAAGCCGGGCCACTTCGTCAACGTCACCGAGCTGCCTTTCTTCCAGTCGGAAAGCGTGTACGGCCCGGTACCGACGGGTTTGGTGGCGGTGCCGTCAGCGCTTTTCGGATCCAGGATCACGGCCGTGTTCTCGCCCATGCGGAACAGGAAGTTGCCGTCGGCGTTGTTCAGCACCAGAATGACCGTGTGCGCGTCGGGCGTGCTGATGCTGCTGATGTTGTCGAACACGGCGCGCTTGCTCTTGTTCGTCGACTTCTCGTCTTTCGCGCGCTCGAAACTGAACTTGACGTCGCTCGAGTCGAACGCCTCGCCGTCGCTGAACTTCACACCCTTGCGCAATTTGAACGTATAGGTCTTCCCGTCGGGGTCCATGACCCAGCTCTCGGCGAGCAGCGGCGTGATGCGACCGTCGACGTTGATCTTCGTCAGTCCTTCCAGGATGTTGTAGTGCACGATTTCGCCGATTGCCGCGGCGGGCGCCATCGTCGGGTCCAGGCCCGTGGGCTCGAGCACCATCGCGAGCACGGCGCTGTCTTTGCGGCCCTGTGCCGAGGCGCCGAGGGCAGTCGCCACCAGCAGCAACGCGCAGATCCTGAGGGCAGAAGCTTTCATCGAGACTCTCCTTGTGAAGGCGATTGAAACATGATCTGTTCGGCAAAGTGGCAGGCCACCGCGTGCGTCGCTGCGGTCGCGCTTTCCAGCGCGCGCAACGGCGGGGCCTGCGCATCGCAACGCCCCTGACGGTAGCGGCAACGCGGCGCAAATGCACACGCGTTTGCCCCAATGTCGGCGGCGTCCACTGTATCCGCCGGCGCGGCGTCGCCGGCGCGCCGCGCCGGCGGCTCCAGCCGCTCCAGCGGGGCCTGCGCAGTCGCGCCGACGCGCGTCTGTTCGCTGGCGTTCAACAGCGCTTGTGTGTACGGGTGTGCCGCAGCACGGAAAAGTGTTTCGCTCGCGCCCTGTTCGACGACTCTTCCCGCGTACATCACGACCACCTCGTCGCACACATGATCCACCACCGCCAGGTCGTGGCTGATGAGCAGGTAGGTCACGCCGAACTGGTCTTGCAGGTCCTGCAGCAGGTTCAGCACCTGGGCCTGCACTGAAACGTCGAGCGCGCTCACCGGCTCGTCGGCGATGATCAGCTTCGGCCGCGTCATCAGTGCGCGCGCGATCGCGATGCGCTGGCGCTGGCCGCCGGAGAACTCGTGCGGGTATTTGTCGGCATCCGTCGCGCGCAGGCCCACGGCATCCAACATCGCCGCGACACGCGTCTGCCGCTCGCTGGCGCTGGCATCGAACAGCGGCTCGGCAACGATGCGGCTCACGCGCTGGCGCGGGTCGAGCGAGCCGTAGGGGTCCTGGAACACCATCTGGAAATCGCGCCGCGCCTGGCGCAACGCGGCTGCGTCCAGCCGGTTCAGGTCTCGGCCGAGGAACAAGACCTCGCCGGACGTCGGTGGCTCCAAGGCCAGTGCAATCCGGGCCAGCGTCGACTTGCCCGAACCCGATTCGCCGACGACGCCGAGGTTGCGCCCGGCATGCAGCCGCAGGCTCACGCCGCCCAACGCGTGCACGACCGGGGCGGCGCGCCACAGCGCTTCGCGCGGCAGGCGGTATTGACGTGTCACCACACGCAGTTCCAGCAAGGGCGTCGCCAAGGGGGCTGCTGCAGCGTGCGCGGCGTTGTTCGGCGCAGCTTGCGGTGGCTCGGTGGGCATGGGGCGGCATCATCGGGCATGGCAGGCGCTGCCGGTCAAGCCCTGTGAATAAAAGGCCCCCAGGCCCGGGCCAGCCCGGCCCGCCCCCCTCGGGGGGCTCAAGCCAAGTGGCAGAGCCACATTTGCCTGAGGCGGCGCAAATAGAACCGCCACCCTAATTCCGTGGCGAATTGCTGCAAAGCAACAAAAATGGCTTGATTTTGGGTTTCACGGGAATAGAATTGCGTCATGTTGCAGTGCAGCAAATGATCCCCTCACCCACACCACCCACACACGAAGGAGTTCCTCATGTTCACCCCCGACCAAGTCATCGCCGCGCAAAAGCGCAATGTTGAAGCGTTCCTGAGCCTGAGCCAGAAGGCGTTCGAGAACGTCGAAAAAGTCGTTGTCCTGAATCTGCAAACGACCAAGACGACGCTGGATGAAGCGCGCGACACCGTGCTCAGCACCAAGGACCCGAAGGCGATTTTCAACGCCCAGGGTGAGATGCTGCAGCCGGCCATCGAAAAGGCCACCGCCTATGGACGCGACCTGTATGAAATCGCCACGCAGGCCAGCGCTGAATTGAACAAGACCATGGAAAGCCACGTCGTCCAGGCGCGCAAGCAGATGCTCGCCTTCATCGACGACGCCGTGAAAAACGCGCCGACCGGCAGCGAAAACGTGACCAACCTGTTCAAGACGGGCCTGCTCGCCGCCAATGAGGCGTTCGACGGCGTGCAGCGCATGGCCAAGCAGGCCGGCGAAGCGGTCGAGGCGAACGTCAACGCAGTGGCTGCGAAGGCGAGCAAGGCAGCTCCGGCGAAGGCCAAGCGCTCCTGATCGAGCCGTTCAACGCACCATCGGCATCGCACCTTCAGCTCAGCCGGACCCGGGCGCAAGCCCGGGCCGCCAACGGCCCAGCGTGCGCAGCGTGACATGAGTGAATTCCGAGCCGCAGCTAAGGATGTCGCGGCGCCTGCCTGGGACTGGCGTGGACCGCGCAGCCGGCCGAGTCATCTCGACGGCTGGCTCGGCACGCCAGCCTTCCCAGGCTACCGCGCCGGCCGCAGCGTTGTTCGCCTGTCGCATCAGCCGCGAACCGCGCCGAATCATCTCTACAGCGAGTGGCACCTGCTCGATGCCCTGGGCAAGACCAGCGACGCGGTGCAAGGCGCCTGTGTCTGCTTGCCGTTGACGTCAAGCCTCGAAGCGCGCTCGCGATTCGTTTGCGTGAGTGCCGAGTTGCTGCGACATGCCGCCGCTGACGATTTCCAGTTCGGCGCCGTCGCCCAGGTGATCGCCCAGTTGCGTGAACTCGGTGTCGAGCGCGCTCCGTTGATGGCTGCCGCGCGGCTGCTTGACGTGGCCAGCAGCGAAGAATCGGTTATCGAAAGCCTTGCCGACATGCTGGTGCACAGCTTCGGCGAGGACGAAGCGCGCTCCACACTCGACACCATCGTGGCGCGGCTGGTTCGCTCGCGCCACGTCGGCGCAGACTTGCACGCTCCCGCGTCCTCGACTCTGCGCGAGCAGTTAATGCTGCTGGTGCATGGCCTGGGCAAGCACCGCGTGCGCCACGTGCTGCGCATGGGAAGCGACTTCGACCTGCTGCCGCAGATCGAGATGTACCGGCATTGAGCAATTGTCATCCCGGCGAACGCCGGGATCCAGGACGGAGGAGTGCGGCAAAGGGTGGATCCCGGCCCCCGTGTCGAGCACGGGGCAACGGTTCGCCGGGATGACATACGAGAACCTGAGACGCCGGGCGGCTGACCGCACCCCGGCGACACTGGGTCAAAGCGTTTCCGCCGGGTCGAAATCCAGCTCGACCTTGGCGCCGTTCGGGTCGAAACAGAACAACTGCCACGTCCCCGCGCCACGCTGCTGGCGCAAGTCGTACTTGACGCCGCGGGCGTCGAAACGCGCTTTCACTTCCTTCAAGCCCTTCGCCGAGAACGCCATGTGGTCGATCACACCGGCGCGTGATGCCGGCACCGGCCGGTCGCCGTACACATGCAGCACGGCGCGGCCGTCGGCGTAGAGCCACGCGCCCGCAAAGCCGAGGTCGGGCCGCGGGCCCTTTTCCATGCCGAGCAGGCCGACGTAGAAGTCGAGCGTGCGCTCCAGATCTTCCGCGATCACGGTGAAGTGGTTCATGCCGACGATCATGCGGGCCTCCTTGGGGCGTTTCAGTTCAGTTCAGGTCAACAACACGACGGCGCCGATGGTCGCGCGCGACTCCAGGCGCGCGTGCGCCTGTGCCGCGGCATCCAACGTGAAGCGCTCGATCATCGGCGCGCGCAGCGTGCCCGCGGCGAGCGCGTCCCAGACGCGCCCGGCGCGCTCGGCCAGCTGCTGCGCCGTGGCGACATAGTGAAAGGCAACGGGCCGAGAAAACGTCACCGACTTGTGGTTCAGCCAGTCAGGCGCGATCGGCGCCAGGCCGCCGCTGGCCTGGCCCAGGCTGACCCAGTGGCCGCACAGCGCGAGCGCTTCCATGTTCTGTTCGCGCGCCGCTTCGCCCAGACCGTCGACGATGACGTCGGCGCCGCCGCACAAGCGCTGCACGGCGTCGGCAAAACGATAGTCGCGCGTCACGATGACATGTTCGCAGCCATGTTCGCGCGCGACGCGTGCCTTTTCTTCGCTCGATACCGTGCCGATCACGGTCGCGCCCAACGCATGGGCCCAGGCGCACAGCAACAGGCCCACACCACCGGCGGCGGCGTGCACGAGCAGCCGCGTGCCGCGCATCACATGGCCCAGATCGCGCAGCAGGTAGTCGGCAGTGATGCCCTTGAGAAGCAGCGCTGCCGCGGCCACGTCTTCCACGTGCGGCGGCAGGCGCAATACGCGATCGGCGGGTACGGTGCGCACGCTGCAATAGGCACCCGGCGCGCCATGCATGTAGGCGACGCGGTCGCCGGGCAGTACACCGCTCACGCCCTCGCCGACATCGAGCACCGTGCCTGCCGCTTCCATGCCGAGCACGGCCGGCGCGCCGTGCGAACTCTGCAACGGCAACAGCGCGGGGATGTCGCCACGGCGCAGGTAGATGTCGAAGTAGTTGACGCCGATCGCACGTTGCTCGATGCGCACTTCGCCCGCACCCGGCGCAGGCGCTTCGCCGACAAACGGCTCCAGCACGTCGGCGCCGCCATAACGGCGCTGGCCGATCTGTCGCGACGCCACGGGCAAGCCACCGGTGCGTGTCGGGCGGGCGCCACGCGCGCTGCCTGGTCGCTGGCCTTGCTGGCCGGGGTTGCGCAGATGGCGCCGCAAATTCTCGAAGCCGGCTTCATAGACCCCTTGCGCCACCAGGTCGCGCAACTCGCGCTCGCGCCCCGGCGGTGTGGCAAACGTCGATTCCCAATGCCAGAACGTGCGGTTCCCATCAGTGACGCGCTTGAGCGTGACCGTGGCCACATAGCGTTGCAGCGGAATCGTCGCCTCGACGATGCAATAGGTGCTCTTGAAATCGGTGTCCGACAGCGTCAGCAACTGTTCACGCACGCGGTTGCCGTCCTTCAACGTGAAATTGCGAACGCACCCCACTTGCGTGGGCAACTCATCGCCTTCGATGCGGCTTGATTCGACGACATCGTGCCACTGGTCGTGGCTGTTGAAGTCACGCAGGATCGCCCAGACGCGGTCGATCGGCGCATCGATGATGGTGGAGCGCACGATCCGTTGCAGCATCAGGTGCTGGGCTTGGAGCGGGCAGGCGTGGCGAACGCTCTGCTTGCGAAGGTGTGCGCAGCGCGGCCGCTGCCGGCCCGCCCACGGCGGGCTGAAACTTGGCTCAGGCCTGGCGGCCTGAGCTCCAGC
>JANNKM010000547.1:0-10602 GCA_031396305.1 Rhizobacter sp. | reverse complement strand
GGGCGCCGACATCGACATCCGTGACGGCCGCCTCGACAACCCGTTCCTGTACGCGGGCGCCGAGGGCCTGCTCGACATCCTCCGCCTCGTCAACGAGGCCGGCGCGGATCCTGCCCTCACGAACCGCTATGGCGGCACCGCGCTGATCCCGGCCGCGCACCACGGCCATGTGGAGACAGTTCGCGCGCTGTTGAAAACGAAGATCGACGTGGACCACATCAACCGTCTCGGCTGGACCGCCCTGTTGGAAGCCGTGATCCTCGGCGACGGCGGCGCAGCGCACACCGAGATCGTGCGCTTGCTCGTCGCCCATGGCGCGAACGTCAACCTCGCCGACCGGCAAGACGTGACGCCGCTTGCACATGCCGAACAGCGTGGCCAGAAGGCGGTTGCCGAACAGCGTGGCCAGAAGGCGGTTGCCGAGGTGCTGCGGCGTGCGGGTGGCAGCCACGTCCCGAGCCGGCCCTGACTTGGCCGGCGCCTGGGCCGCTCGAGTCATTGCCCAGGCGCAAGCGCCGCATCAGCATGGTGTGCGGCAGGCGCGCCGGCCGCGCTCGCCGCCGGCCGCGGCGTGCGCACGTCGGCACCGATCCGGCCCAGGTCAGCGAGCCGTCACCCACCCGAGCGCTTCACGACCCAGCCTTGCGCAACCAGCATCGGCATCACGCGCTCGACGTGATCGCCCTGCACTTCGAGCACGCCGTCTTTCACGGTACCGCCCGCCCCGCAGGCAGCGCGCAGCCGCTTGCCGAATTCCGCCAGCGCCGCAGCGTCCAGGGGCACGCCGCGAATCATGGTCACGGCCTTGCCGCCACGTCCTTTGGTCTCGCGGCTGATGCGCACGATGCCGTCGCCCGTGCCGCTGGGGCCCGCACTTGACTTGCAGACGCACGCGCTGATGGGACGACGGCAGGTCGGGCACATGCGGCCGCCTTCGGTGGAATACACCAGACCGCCAGAACCGGGTTTGCGGGCGCCCTTCATCACACCAGCGGCGCCAGCAAGCCCTGCAAATCTTCCGCGCTGAACTTCGGCGCCGCCGCCGCATCGACGCCGAGCACGCCTTCCGTCAGCGCCGTCTTGCGCTCCTGCAGGGCGAGCATGCGTTCCTCAATGCTTCCGGCCACGACAAGCTTGTAGACGAACACCGGCTGGTCCTGGCCGATGCGGTGCGCGCGTGCCGTCGCCTGTTGTTCGACAGCCGGGTTCCACCACGGATCGAGGTGGATCACGGTGTCGGCGGCGGTGAGGTTCAGGCCCACGCCGCCGGCCTTCAGGCTGAGCAGCATCACGGGAACGGTCTTCGCCTGGAATTGTTTGACCACGTCGCCGCGCTCGCGCACCGCGGTGTCGCCGGTGAGCACGAGGTACGGCAAGCCGAGCTCGGTGAGTTCCTGCCCGACGAGCATCAGCATTTCGGTGAACTGCGAAAACACCAGGACGCGCCGGCCTTCGTCCACCAGTTCGGGCAGCGCGTCGCGCAGCCACTGCATCTTCGCCCGCTCCGTCGTCGCCGGGCTCTTCGTGCCTTTCACGAGGCGCGGGTCGCAGCACACCTGGCGCAATTTGAGCAGCGCGTCGAGGATGCTGATCTGCGCGCCGGCAAAGCTCTGCTTTTTCAGCACGCGCCGCACTTGCTCGTCGGCGGCGACGCGCACGCTTTCATAGAGCGCGCGCTGCTGGCCGACGAGCTGGACGCGGCGTATCACTTCCGTCTTGGGTGGCAGCTCGGTCGCCACGTCCTGCTTGCGACGGCGCATGATGAACGGGCGCACGCGCTGCGCCAGCAGTTGCGCGCGCAGCGTTTCGCCTCCTGTCTCGATGGGCTTGCGCCAGACGCGCGTGAAAGTGCGAGCGTCGCCCAGGAAGCCGGGCATCAGGAAGTCGAAGTGCGCCCACAACTCGCCGAGGTGGTTTTCGAGTGGCGTGCCGGTCACGCACAGGCGGTGCCGCGAGCGCAATTTGCGCAGCGCCGTCGCGGCGCGGCTCGCGGCGTTCTTCACCATCTGCGCTTCGTCCAGGATCAGCAGGTGCCAGGGCTGCGCCTGCAGTGCATCGACGTCGCGCCAGAGTAGCGGGTAGGTGGTGAAGACGATGTCGTGCTCCGCCATGTTCGCGAAGTCACGGGCGCGCGCCGTGCCTTGCAGCGTGAGCACGCGCAGGCGCGGCGCGCAGCGCGCGGCCTCGGCCTGCCAGTTCGCGATCAGCGACGTCGGCAGCACGATGAGCGCGGGTTGGTCGAGGCGCCCGGCGTGTTTTTCGATGAGCAGATGCGCCAGCACCTGCGCGGTCTTGCCCAGGCCCATGTCGTCGGCAAGGATGCCGGCCAGGTGCTGTTCGCGCAGGTATTGCAGCCACGCGACGCCGTGCAGTTGATAGGGACGCAGTTGCAGACCCAGGCCCACTTCTGCCATGCGTTGTGGGGCAAGCGCCGCCGGGCTCCCGGCCACGCGCAGGCGCTGCGCGAGTGCGGCCAGGCCCGCGTCGCCCTGCATTTGCCACGCGCCTTGCGCCCCGGCACGTTCAACTCGTTTGGCGCGATTCGTCTGCGCGTCGAGCAGCGCCAGGCGCAGCGCCTCGATGCGCTGCGCTTCCCAGTCGGCCAGGCGCATCGGCCCGCACCGGCGCTTCGGGTCGGTGAGCAGGTCCAACATCGCCGCGATGATGGCCTTCAGCGGCGCTGCCGGCGCTTCGATGCGGCGTCCGCCGGGGGCGCGCAACACGACGCTCGCCGCATCGTCGATCTGCGCGACTTCGCGCGCGTTCAGCCAGCGCGCGTCGCGCTTCAGCAGATCGGCGAGCAGCGGCGCGAGGTCCAGCGTTTCGCCGTCGACGTCGACACCCAGGCTCAGCATGAACGAGCCTTCGCGGTGCGGCTGGCGCAGCGCGGTGAGCGCCTGCGTGCGCGGCCCGAGCGGCGCGACGAGTTCGCGCCCTTCTTCAGCGCCGCTGTCGGGGTTGACGACGATGCGCCAGCGGTCGACAGCCACGCTCTGGTGCGCAAAGCCGGGCTGCACGACGATGCTCCAGGCCAAGGCCTGGAGCTTGGGCACCTGCTCGGCCCAGAAGTCACCAAAAAGCGCTTCTTCGGGCAGCGACCACAGGTCCTCGTGGCCATGCGCGGCCTCTTTGCTGCGCCATTGCAGCGCCTGTGCCGGCAGTGGCCGCAGGCCGCTGGCCCACAGCGCATCGGCTGCGTCGGCTTCCGCCGCGAGGTTGCGGTGCAGCAGCACGCGCTCGTTCCACGCACCGCGCAGCAGCACGGTGGGCTTGGGCCGGGTGTTCAGGATTCGCGTCGGCGCGGGCGTTTCCCAGTGCAAGCCCTTGTCCGTTGCGTAACTCCACGTGACGCGCGCCACCGTGAGCTGGCTGCTCCTCGGGCCGAAGCCCGCGCGTGCGCGCAGGCCCAGAAAGCCGTCGCCGCGGCTCAAGGTTTGCAGGCTCAGGCGGGCGCGGAATTGGCCGGGTGTGGTGGCATCCGTCTCGGCGGCAGTCGGGCCCGCGGCCGGCGCTCGGGTGGTGGCGGGCGCCACGGCGCGCGGCGCCGTGGCATCACTGACAGAGGGCTCGGCTGCAGCGTCGAGGCCGGGCTCGATTGCGGCCGGGTTGCACGCCTCACAAGGAAATGTGGCTTTGCCACTTTGCTCATCCCCCAAGGGCCACGAAGGGGCCCCTTCGTGGCCCTTGGGGCGGACGACGTAGACGTCGGCCTGGGGGCGCTCTCCACGCAGCAGTTCCATCACGCGCGCTGCGTCTTCGTCCGGCAATGTGGGAAGGGCTCGAAGCTCGTCGGCGCTGGCATGGCGGCGCAGCGCGGCGAGCCAGACTTGCACTGCCGCTTCGCGTGCGGAAGGGGTTGCGGGCACGCCCGGACCGTCAAGGCTTTACCGCGGCGCGTACCGGCTGCGCCGGGCCGAGGTGCATGCCGCTGTCGAGCAGCAGCAGCTCGCCAGTGACGGTGCGCGCGCCCTCGAGCAGCCAGAGCACAGCTTCGGCGACGTCTTGCGGCGTGCAGGCGCGCCCGAGCGGGGTGTTGCTCTCGTAGCCCGCCTTGAGGCGCTCGTAGGCCTCCTGGCCTATGCCGTCGACGAACCAGCGCGTCGTGATCAGGCCCGGGCACACGGCGTTGACGCGCACCTGCGGCGCAAGCGCGCGTGCGAAGTACAGCGTCATCGAATTCAGCGCGCCCTTGGACGCGATGTAGGCCACCGACGAGCCTAGCCCCAAGGCGCCGGCGATCGACGAGACGTTGACGATCGAGCCGCCAGCCGCCTTCAGCGGCTCTGCGCAGGCGCGGATCATCTGGAATGCGCCGAGCGAGTTGACGCCGACGATGCGCTGGAACGTCGCCGCGTCGATCGCATCCCAATTGCTCGAACCGCCAAAACTGGTGATGCCGGCGTTGTTGACCAGCGCATCCAGACGCCCCCAGCGCGCGAGGACGGCGCCGACCATGGCCTTGCAGTCGGCATCTTCGGCAACGTCGGCGCGCATCAGCAATGCGTCCGCCCCTGCTTCCTGGCAGGCCGCCAGCGAAGTACGCGCTTCGGCCTCGCTGCGGGTGTAGTTGATCAGCACGTCGTAGCCGCGCCCGGCCAGCGCCAGCGCGCAGGCAGCACCGACGCCAGTGGCCGAGCCGGTGACGATTGCAACCTTGCGCTGGCCCATGGACTTCGCTTTCGAGGTGGCTGGTGAGGTCATCAGTGTAGGTGCGGCCCCGCGTGGTGCGGGGCTTGGACGGACTTGCGCAACACGCCGCTGACCATGCGTGCGCGGCGCCTGGGCGACGACCCACAACTTGCCACCGACCATGCGAACATCTGCGTCATGCACGCCACACCGCCCACCGGCCCGCCGAGCCGCACACCCCGCCGCCTGCACTTTGCGGCGCTGAGGGTGGCCCTGGCCGCCGTGCTGTGGGCTCAGCTCGCGGGCTGCGCGGTCGTGGACTACGAGCAACGGCGCTGGATCTTCATGCCGAACGACCGCACCTGGGGCCCTGGGCTGGCGGCGGCGCAGGGCATGGAGGATGTCTGGATCGACTATGTGTCGGCGCACCCGGAGCACCTGGGCGAGGCAGTGCGCCTGCACGCCCTGTGGCTGGCGCAGCCTGATCCCGCGGCGCCGGTGCTGCTGTTCCTGCATGGCGGTCACTGGGACGTGCGCGCCAGTGCGCCGCGCATGCGCCAGTTGCACGCACTGGGCTTTTCGGTGTTGGGCATCGACTACCGGGGCTTCGGCCGCAGCAGCGACACGTTGCCCTCCGAGACGCTGGTCGCCGAAGACGCGGCAGCAGCCTGGGACTGGCTGGCGCGCACCCACCCTCGATCGCGCCGCTTCATTTTCGGCCATTCACTGGGCGGCGCCATTGCGGTGCGGCTGGCGCAGGAGGTGCCCGATGAAGCAGGCCTGATCGTCGAAGGCGCTTTCACTTCGGTCGCCGACGTGTTTCGCAGCACGAGCTGGGGTTGGCTGCCGATCGTCTGGCTGATCACGCAGCACTTCGACGCCAGCGCGCGAATTGCACAGGTCGGATCGCCGGTGCTGTTCGTGCACGGCAGCGAAGACAGCATGGTGACACCGCAGTTGGGGCGGGCGCTGTACGAGCTGGCGCTGCCGCCCAAGCGCTTTGTGCTCGTGCAGGGGGCCGTGCACGAAAACACCGACGTGCTTGGCGAGCCGCAGTACCGCCAGGCGTTGCAGGAGCTGTTCGGGCTGGGCCCACCGCCGTAGCGGCCCCTTCGGACCAGTTGCCCACGGCCGGGCCGCGCAGGCCTGCGAGGTCGCGAGATTTAATCCATGGAAAAGGAATGTGTGGTGTTTGAATTTCATGATTTAGGGTGATATGCTGCCTGCGTGCTGCCACGCCCCGACCTCGAATTCGCCGTCAAGGCGGCGCTCGCCCGTTCGCGCGCCGTCATCCTCACGGGGCCGCGGCAATCCGGCAAGACGACGCTCGCGCAGACCGTGCTCGACAGGCGATCGAGCCACTATTTCGACCTCGAAAATCCGCTCGACGCAAGGCGCCTGGAGCAGCCGATGGACACGCTCTCGAGGCTGCACGGGCTGGTCGTCATCGACGAAGTGCAGCGCCAGCCGGGGCTGTTTCCGGTGCTGCGGGTGTTGATAGATCGCAGCGATGCGCCGGGGCAGTACCTGCTGCTGGGCAGCGCGTCAGCGGCCTTGCTGCGCCAGGCGGGGGAGTCGCTGTTGGGTCGGGTCGAGACGATCGAGGTGGGCGGCTTCGATCTGCGCGAGGTTTGCGCGGCCGCCGCGGGTAACTGCACCGAGACCGCGGCGCGGCTGTGGCTGCGCGGAGGCTTTCCACGCTCCTATCTCGCCGCTTCGGAGGAAGACAGTTTTGTCTGGCGGCGCAACGCGATCGCCAGCCATGTGGAAGTCGACCTGCCGCAATTCGGCATCAACATCGCCGCACCTGCCATGTTGCGCTTCTGGCGCATGCTGGCCCATTGCCACGGGCAGATCTGGACGGCGGCCGATCCGGCGCGCTCGCTGGGGGTTTCGGAACCGACGGTGCGGCGCTACCTCGACACCTTGACGCAAACGCTGATGGTGCGCCAGCTTCAGCCCTGGCACGCGAATCTGGGCAAGCGCCAAGTGAAGTCGCCGAAAATCTACTTTCGCGACACGGGGCTGCTGCACGCGCTGATGGATATCACGACCCTGCCGCAACTGCTATCGCACCCGCGCTGTGGCGCAAGCTGGGAGGGCTACGCGCAGGAGCAGGTGCTGCGCCTGGCCAAGCCCGACGAAGCCTACTTCTGGGCCACGCATCAGGGCGCGGAGCTGGATCTGTTGATGCTCAAAGGTTCGCAGCGAGTGGGCGTTGAGTTCAAGCGCGCCGATGTGCCCCACATCACCCGGTCGATGCAGATCGCCATGCAAGACCTCGAGCTCGACGTGCTCTATGTCGTCTATCCCGGGCAGCGCCGCTTCAGCCTGGCTCCCGCGATCGAGGCGGTACCGCTTGGCGCGTTGCTTGCGCCGGCGTAGTTGCGGCAGACGACGAGTGCCGTGGTCCGGCGCAATCGCCGCGTTCATCAACCCGTTGGCCAGTCCATGGCGCCGCAATGGGTCACCGCCCCCAGGTGCGCCGGCCCGACGAGCTTGGCGTATTTCTCCAGCACACCGGCGAGGCGTTCGCTCGTTCGCGGCTTCCAGGCGACGCGGCGGCGTGCGATTTCGGCGTCGCTGGCCAGCCATTGCAGAGTGCGCTTCTCCGCGTCGATGCGGATGCGGTCGCCGTCTTGCAACAGTGCAATCGCGCCGCCGAGCGCGGCTTCGGGGCCGATGTAGCCGACCATCAGGCCGCGCGTCGCGCCGGAGAAACGCCCATCGGTGAGAAGCGCCACTCTTTCGCCCATGCCCTGGCCGTAGACGAGCGCGGTGACGCCAAGCATTTCGCGCATGCCGGGGCCACCCACCGGACCTTCGTTGCGGATCACGAGCACGTCGCCCGCCGCGTAAGCGCGCGCGGTGACCGCAGCGAAGGCGTCTTCTTCGCATTCGAAAACCCGCGCCGGCCCTTCAAAGATGCGGCTCTTCAAGCCCGCCACTTTGATCAACGCCCCGTCAGGCGCGAGATTGCCTTTCAGCACCACCACACCGCCGCTGGCGAGCAGCGCGTGCTGCGAACTGCGCACCACATCGCCGTCCGGGGCGGCAACGTCGGCCAGTTCTTCAGCGAGCGTGCGGCCCGACAGCGTGAGCGCGTCGCCGTGCAGGTGCCCGCCATCGAGCAAGGACTTGAGCACGACGCTGACGCCGCCGATGCGGTGCAGGTCGATCGCGAGGTACTTGCCGCCGGGCTGCAAATTGGCAATGAGCGGAGTCCGCGCAAAGACCTCGGCCACATCGTCGAGCGTGAAGCGGATTCCCGCTTCATGTGCGATCGCCGGCAGGTGCAGGCCGGCGTTCGTCGAGCCGCCGGTGGCGGCCACTGCAGCTGTGGCGTTTTCAAGCGACTTGCGCGTCACCAGGTCGCGCGGCAGTGGGCCACCTTGCAGCACGAGTTCAGTGGCGCGCCTGCCGGCCTGGCGCGCGAGCGCGAGGCGCTGCGAATACGCCGCCGGCAACATCGCCGAGCCGGGAACGCCCAAGCCCAAGGTTTCGGCCACCATCGCCATCGTGTTTGCCGTGAACTGGCCCGGGCACGAGCCGAGTGTGGGCGCGCAGGCATGGCCGAGTTCTTCGAGTTCGGCTTCGCTCATCGTGCCGTTCAATACTGCGCCCACGCCTTCGTACGCGGTGAGAATCGTCACGTCCTGGTCGCGCCAGCGCCCCGGCAACATGGCGCCGCCGTAGACGAAGACACTCGGGCAGTTCAGGCGCACCATCGCCATCATCACGCCGGGCAGCGTCTTGTCGCAGCCGGCAAATCCCACCAACGCGTCGTAGCAGTGGGCGCGCATCACGGCCTCGATCGAGTCGGCGATCAGCTCGCGCGACACCAGGCTCATGCGCATGCCGCGGTGGTTCATCGACACGCCGTCCGACACCGAGATCGTCGTGAACGGCACGGCCACGCCCTGCCCTGCCGCGACGCCCAGCCGCGCCGCGTCGGCCTGCGGCCCGAGTGACATCGAACACGGCGTGTTCTCGCCATGCTGGCTGACGATGCCCACCATCGGCTTGCCGAAGTCTGCATCCGCCATGCCGACGGCGCGCAGAAACGCGCGGTGCGGCGTGCGATCCAGGCCTTGGTGGATGAGGTTTGAGCGCAGCGTTTGCTTCGGTTCAGTCATGCGGGTTCCAAGATCGTGTGGAGCAACGCGTCGATGCTCGAATCGACGTGCAGACCGAGCGCGTTGGCGCGCTCGAACGAACAGTCCAGCGGCCAGCGGCCGAATTGCGCTTCGAGCGCGGGCTGCGGCTGATAGGTCACCCGTGATGGCGCCGCAGCGTCGATGCGGCCGAGTGCCGCAACGATGTCGGCAATCCTCACCGCCAATGCCGGTGCCGTGACGCTGCGCTGCGCACCCAGCGCTTTCTCGTCAAGTTCGGCCAGGGCCTGCAGATTGCGCAGCGTGCTGCGCAACGACGTGAGCCAGATCGTCGCCCGCGGCCCCACCGGGCACACATACGCGCGCCCGGCGAGCGGCTCGCGAATCACATCACTGTTGAACGCCGACAGCGCAGCCGAGCTTGCCAGGTGCGCAATCGGGGGTCGCAACAGCACGCCCGACAGGCGCAGCGTGCGCCCGTCGATGAAGCCGCGCCGCGTGTAGTCGTCGATCAGCAGTTCGATCGCCCGCTTGTGCGTGCCGTAGCTGAGCGTCGGCAAGGGCTGTGTGCTGTCGTCGATGCGCTCAGGCAGCGGTGCGCCGAATACGGCGATCGAACTCGCGTAGATGAAGCGCACCACCGGCCCGCCGCGTTCGGCCTGCACACGGCAGCGCTCGAGCAGCGCGAGCGTCGCGTCCAGATTGACACGCTTGCCGAGTGCGAAATCGGCTTCGGCACGGCCGCTGACGATTCCCGCGAGGTGGAACAGGCGCTGCACCGGGCGGTCGAACAGCGATCCGATCAGCGCGGCGTCGGCGATGTCACCGGGCTTCCACGCGACCCCGGCCGCTTCGGCAGAGCCAACGCAATCGGTTGCGACAACTTCGCCACCTGAGTTCGAACTTGAAGCGAGGCCCGCATGCAGCGCGAGACACACGCCCTGGCCGATGAAACCCGCGGCTCCAGTGATCACGATGCGCGACGGCGAGCTCATGTCGCGCAGTGTGCACGAAGCGGCGGCACGCGCACGATGCCGCAGCCTGCGGCATGATGCGCGCCATGATCCCTTTGTCCATCCTCGACCTCGCCCCCATCGTCGAAGGCAGCGACGCCGCCCAGGCGTTGCGCAACAGCCTCGACCTCGCACAACACGCGGAAAGCTGGGGCTACCGGCGCTACTGGGTTGCCGAACACCACAACATGGACGGCGTGGCGAGCTCGGCCACGGCCGTGCTGGTGGGGCATATCGCCGGCGGCACCAAGACGATCCGCGTCGGCTCGGGCGGCGTGATGCTGCCCAACCACGCACCGCTCGTCATCGCCGAGCAGTTCGGCACGCTGGCCACGCTCTACCCGGGCCGCATCGACCTGGGCCTGGGCCGCGCGCCCGGCACCGACCGACTGACGATGCACGCGTTGCGGCGCAGCCTCACCAGCAACGACGAAGAAGACTTTCCGCGCGACGTGCTCGAGCTGCAGGCCTACCTCGGTGAAGGCAGCGCCGACCAGCCGGTGCGCGCCATCCCCGGCATCGGCACCCAGGTGCCGATCTGGCTGCTCGGCTCGAGCCTGTACAGCGCACAGCTCGCCGCGTACCTCGGGCTGCCGTTCGCCTTCGCCTCGCACTTCGCGCCCGACTTGCTGCTGCAGGCGTTGCAGGTCTATCGTTCGACGTACCGGCCGTCGCAGCGCTGGCCAAAGTCGCACGCCATGGTCGGTGTGAACGTCGTCTGCGCCGACACCGACGACGCCGCTGCCTGGGCGTTCACGTCGATCCAGCAGCGCTTCTTGGGCATGCAGCGCGGCCGACGCGGGCCGCTGCCCACACCGATCGCCCCGGCACAGCTGGAGTCGCTG
>JANNKM010000538.1:0-5190 GCA_031396305.1 Rhizobacter sp. | reverse complement strand
CGCCGCATTGGGCGAGGAAGTTGACATCGAGACGCCGCTCGCAGCGGCGCGTATCGCGCTCGGCAGCGTCGAGCCGGACGATGCGCATCTCGCCGCGGCGCTCGACTCCGCCTACCGCTCGCTCGCATCGCCGCGCATCGTGCGCGCGACGATCACCGTCGACCGCGTCGCCGGTTCTCGCGACGGAGCGCCGATCCGCGCACGCGAAGATGTGCCTCTGATCCTGCTCGTGCTCGCCGACAACCGCACTGATGCGTCGGTCGAGTTTTCCGCGGAATCGCATGGCGAAGGATTCGGCGGCGTGGTCGAGGCGCAGCGCACCGGCTCAGCGCTGCTCCGCAAACAACATCCAGCGCCCCGGCACTCCCTTCAGTGATTCCTCGCCGCGCTCGTTGAACGCGAGGCCCGAGCCCGAGACCAGGTCTTTCACCGTGCGTGACACCAAGACCTCGCCGGCTTCGGCGCAGGCGGTGATGCGCGCGCCGATGTGCACCGCGATGCCGCCGACCTTGTCACCCATCACTTCGCATTCGCCGGTGTGCACGCCGGCGCGCAGCTCGATGCCCAACGGCCGCATCGCATCCGACACCGCGCAGGCACAGCGCACCGCGCGCGCCAGGCCGTCGAAGGTGGCGAAAAAGCCGTCGCCGGCGGTGTCGACTTCACGGCCGCGAAAGCGTTGCAGTTCGTGGCGCACGGCGACGTGGTGCTGGGCCAGCAGCTCGCGCCAGCGCTTGTCGCCAAGGCGCGCCGCCGTTTCGGTGGCGCCGGCGATGTCGGTGAACAGCACGGTGGCAAGAATTCTGTCGTCGACGTCGTGGTGGTGCATGCCGGTGAGGAATTCTTCGATGTGACCGGTGATGTTCTCGGAGTCGCTCAACCAGGGAACGTGGTCGATCCCCTGCAATTCGATGAATGTTGCGCCCGGAATGTCGAGGAATGCGTCCTTCTGCTCCTGCGTTCGACCGAACTCGTACCCGGGAGCGGCCATCATGCGCGAATACGAACCGACCGTGATCAACGCCGACGTGCGCTGCGGATAAGTCGCGGCGAACAACGCGCACATGGCACCGCCTTCCGAATAGCCAAGCAGCGCAGCGCGTTGCGAGCCCACGGCGTCGAGCACGGCGCGCACGTCGTCCATGCGCACTTCGAGTGACGGCAAGTCGGCCACACGATCCGACAACCCGGTGCCACGCTTGTCGTACAGGATCAGGCGCGAGAACGATGCGAGGCGCAGGAAGAAGGCTTCGACCGAGGGCTCTTCCCAGAACGCGTCGAGGTTGGACACCCAGCCCGGCACCACGACCAGATCCAACGCCCCCTCGCCCAGCACCTGGTAGGCGATGCTGACACCGCCGCTGTTGGCGTAGCGTGTCTGTGGTGTCATGTCGTAGCGGCTGGCTCGTGACTCCTGGGCAGCTTACTCCATGCCCGCACGGCCGCGCCAGCGCTTTGTTCGGCCGCACTGCGGCTGCGCAGGCCCGCTGCGGCTTGTCAGGAAAATCCCGCTCCCATGCCCAGCGCGCAACGATGTAGACTGATTTTCAAGGCGAGGCACCCGCCGCGTCGGCCGAACGGGTGCGGCAGTCCGCGTCACGGTCCGGCAATCACAACATGGCCGAGGAGACCAACATGCATCTGATTCACAGGATCGCGGCTTTTGGCGTCGCCGCTGCTTTTGTTTTTGCGGGCGCCATGGCGCAGGCGCAGGACAAGAAAGTCCGCGTCCAGATGCAGTCCAATTTCGCCACCTCCGTGGCGATCCTCGGGCCGAACGCGAAGTACACCGCCGAAACGATTCAACGCGTTTCGGGCGGCTCGATCGAAGTCAAGTTCTTCGAGCCGGGCGCGCTGGTGCCGCCTGGGCAGGCGTTCGATGCGGTGGCCTCGGGCGCGCTCGATGCGGCGTGGGCAACGCCCGGGTTCTGGACCGGAAAGGATATCGCTTTTGCCGTTTTCGCGACCGTGCCTTTCGGCCCGGATGGCGGCGAGTATCTGGCCTGGATGAAGTTCGGCGGCGGCGAGAAGCTGATGCAGGAGTTGTACGCCAAGTACGGCATCCACTCGCTGCTGTGCAACCTGATCGCGCCCGAGGCGTCGGGCTGGTTTCGCAAGGAGATCAAGACGCTCGACGACTTGAAGGGGCTGAAGATGCGTTTCTTCGGCCTCGGCGCAAACGTGATGCAGAAGATGGGCGTGTCGACGCAACTGCTGCAGGCAGGCGAAATCTTCCAGGCGCTGCAGCTCGGCACGATCGACGCCACCGAGTTTTCGATGCCGGCGATGGACCTCACGCTCGGTTTTCACCAGGTCGCCAAGTTCTACTATTTTCCCGGCTGGCACCAGCAGTCGACGTTCGGCGACATGCTTTGGAACAAGAAGAAGTGGGACACGCTGTCGCCGACGCAGCAAGCGCAGGTCGAGGCCTCGTGCGACAGCGCGATCGTGCGCGGCTTCGCCCTCTCCGAGGCCTCACAGGCAAAGGCGATGCGCGAGATCGAATCGAAGGGCGTCAAGCTGATGACCTGGGACAAGACCTTCCTCGCCGCGTACGAGAAGGCCTGGAACGAAGTGGTGATCGAGCAAACGGCGAAGAGCCCCGAGTTCAAGAAGGCCTGGGATTCGCTGAGTGCCTTCCGCGCCGAGTATTCGGTGTGGCGCGAGCGCGGCTACCTGCGCTAGCGGGCGCTGGTGGGCGCGATGCCTGATGGCGTGAGCCGCTCAGCATGAGAGCCCTGCTCGCCGCCAGCAACCTCGTCAACCGCCTGCTCGAGCGCATCGCCGACGCCACCGGCTGGCTGTTCCTCGCCCTTGCCGGGGTGATCTTCTTCGACGTCGTCACGCGCAAGTTCGGCTTCCAGATACCCGGCTTCGGCTCGACGATGCTGCAGGAACTGGAATGGCACCTGCACGCGGTGATCTTCTCGCTCTGGATGGGATTCAACTACGTCATCAATGGGCACCCGCGCGTCGATTCCTACACCGAGCCGCTGAGCCTGCGCGGTAAGGCCTGGGTCGAGCTCACCGGCTGCCTGGTGTTCGCCCTGCCGTACTGCGCGGTGCTGGTGTGGTACGGCGTCAGTTTCGTGCAAGTCTCGTTCATGACGGGCGAGGTTTCCGAGGCGCCGACGGGGCTCCCGCACCGCTGGATCCTGAAGACGATCTTCTTCATCGGCCTCGTGCTGCTGACGGTCTCGGTGCTGAGCATGATCGCGCGCCTGTGCGTGTTCCTGTTCGGGCCTCAACCGCTGGCCGCGCAGGCGAATTTGCCGATCGACAAGAAGGTCGAGTCGATCTGATGGAGACCGTGCTGACTTTCCTCGCCGACTACCTTGCGGTGATCATGTTCGTGACGATGTTCATCGTCATTTTTTGCGGCTATCCGGTGGCGTTCGTGCTCGGGGGCACGGGCCTGATCTTCGGCCTGATCGGCTGGTCGCTCGGCACGTTCCGGCTCGAGAGCCTGAACAGCATACTGCTGCGAATGTGGGGTGGCGTTGCCACCGACCCGGTGCTGGTCTCGATCCCGATGTTCATCTTCATGGGCACGCTGCTGGAGCGTTGCGGCGCGGCTGCCGACATGCTCAAGGCATCGCAAGTCATGCTGCGCCGCGTGCCCGGCAGCCTGGCGGTGACGGTGATGGTGATCGGCACGATTCTCGCGGCGCCGATCGGCGTCGTCGGCGCCTCCGTGGTGCTGCTGTCGCTGATCGCGCTGCCCGAGATGCTGGGCCAGAAGTACGACAAGCGCCTCGCGATCGGCACCATCGCTTCGGCCGGCACGCTGGGCATCCTGATTCCGCCTTCGATCATGCTGGTGGTAATGGGCGAGATGCTCAGTACTTCGGTGGGCTCGCTGTTCGCGGCCGCCACGGTGCCCGGGTTCGTGCTCTCGGGCCTGTACCTCGCCTACATCCTCGGCTTCGCGATCCTGGTGCCCAACGCCGCACCCAAGCTGCCACCCGAGTGGGGGCCGCAGACGCGCGCCGAGTTCTGGCACGAGATCTGGCACGGGCTGTTTCCGATGGCGTTCCTGATGGTGGTGGTGCTCGGTTCCATCTTCGCCGGCTGGGCGACTGCCACGGAGAGCGCCGGTTTCGGTGTGATCGGCGCGCTGGTCCTGGCCTGGTTCAACAAAACGCTGAACGTGAACATGCTCAGGCAGGCGATTCGCGAGGGCGCCAAAGCGAATGCGCTCGTATTCACGCTGTTCCTCGGCGCGACCGGCTTCTCCTACGTGTTTCGCGCGATCGGCGGCGACGACGTCGTGATGGAGGTGCTGGCGAAGATGGGGGTCGACACGAAATGGGAGATGCTCGCGTTCGTCATGGGGCTGATCTTCCTGCTCGGCTTTCCGTTCGAGTGGATCGAGATCTGCCTGATCGTGCTGCCGGTGTTCGTGCCCATTCTGGCGAAGCTCGATTTCAGCGACTATCTGGGCGACAAGAGTTACTTCATGCCGTGGTTCGCGACCCTCGTCGCGGTGAACTTGCAAACGTCGTTCATGACGCCGCCCTTCGGCGCCACGCTGTTCTACATGAAGGGCACGGTGCCGCCGGGAATCACGATGGGCGATGTCTACAAGGCGATGTGGCCGTTCGTGTTTCTGCAGCTTATCGGCCTCGGTTTGTGTCTCGCGTTCCCGGCGCTGTCGCTGTGGCTGCCGAAGTGGGCCGGGATGCTGGATTGAGGCGCGATTGAGGGCGAGCGCGGCGTGCAGCCACAGCGACAAGCGCTGTCTTCGCAGCAAAACGACCTGGATCAACCTCGTGCCAGAAACGCCGGCACGCGCAGTCCGTCGCGCACCGCCTGGTCCAACTCGGCTTCCGCCTTGCGAATCGCCGGCAGGCGCGCGATCACCTCTTCGAGCCGCGCTTGCGGAACGACCGCCACGCCGTCTTGATCGGCAACGACGACGTCTCCGCTCGCCACCGGATGGCCGGCGATTGTGATGGGAAACCCCACCGTTCCAGGGCCGCTGCGTGCCGGCGAGTTGGGCGTGACGCCGACGCAGTAGCACGCCAAGCCGACCATGCGTATGCCCGGCAGGTCGCGCACGCAGCCATCGGTGATGAAGCCCACCGCCCCCGCGTTGCGCGACCTGCCGGGCATACGCATGGTCGGCTTGGCGTGCTACTGCGTCGGCGTCACGCCCAACTCGCCGGCACGCAGCGGCCCTGGAACGGT
>JANNKM010000515.1:0-10724 GCA_031396305.1 Rhizobacter sp. | reverse complement strand
GAAGGCGACGACCGGACCGAGCTGAAGGAGGCAATGGACCAGCTGGAGTACCCGAACGGCATGTCCATCATCGCCCGCACGGCGGGCATCGGGCGCAGCGCCCCCGAGCTCCAGTGGGATCTCAACTACCTGTTGAAGCTCTGGACCGCCATCGACGGCGCGGCCAAAGGCGGCAAGGGCGCCTTCCTGATCTACCAGGAGTCGTCACTCGTGATCCGCGCGATCCGCGACTATTTCAACCACGACATCGGCGACATCCTGATCGACACCGACGACATCTACGAGCAGGCCCAGCAGTTCATGGCGCACGTGATGCCGGAGCACGCGGCCCGCGTCAAGCGCTACCGCGATGATGCGCCGCTGTTCAGCCGCTTCCAGATCGAGCACCAGATCGAGACGGCGTTCTCGCGCACCGTGAACCTGCCCTCCGGCGGCGCGATCGTGATCGACCACACCGAAGCACTGGTATCGGTGGACGTGAACAGCGCGCGCTCGACGCGAGGCAGCGACATCGAAGAGACCGCGACGCGAACCAACCTTGAAGCGGCCGATGAAATCGCACGCCAGATGCGGTTGCGCGACCTGGGGGGCCTGATCGTCGTCGACTTCATCGACATGGAAGAGTCGAAGAACCGGCGCGAGGTGGAAACGCGTCTGCGCGACGCGTTGCGCCAGGACCGGGCGCGTGTGCAGTTCAGCTCGATTTCCAAGTTCGGTCTGCTGGAGCTGAGCCGCCAGCGGCTGCGCCCGGCGCTGAGCGAAGGCTCGCACATCACCTGCCCGCGCTGCAACGGCACCGGACATATCCGTGACACGGAAAGCTCGGCGCTGCAGATTCTGCGCATGGTGCAGGAAGAGTCGATGAAAGACAACACCGCCGCCGTGCATGTGCAGGTGCCGGTGGAAGTGACGAGCTTCCTGCTCAATGAGAAGCGCACGGAGATCACCAAGATCGAACTCAAACAGCGCGTCACCGTGCTGCTCGTGCCGAACAAGAACCTGGAAACGCCGAACTATCGCCTGGAGCGGCTGCGCCAGGACGACCCGCGCCTGGAGAACCTGCAAGCCAGCTACAAGATGGTCGATGAGGCCGAAGAAGAAGTCGGGTTCACGCGCCGTGAAAAAGCGAAGGCGAAGCAGGAACCCGTGATCAAGGGCATCTTGCCGGAGACGCCAGCTCCCGTCGTCGAGCCCAAGCCGGTGGCTGAGCAGGTGCCCCCCAAGCCGACTTCTGCGCCGCTGGCAGCACCCATTTCGGCGCCGGCAACGGCCAGCCATGAGGGCGGCTTCTTCGCTTGGGTCAAGCGATTCTTTGGCGGCGACACGACGCCGCCACCCGCGATGCCAGCCCCTGCAACCGGCGCCGTGAAACCGGCGACGCCACTTGCCGCCGGTGCGCGCAGTGACGGGCGCAGTGACCGGGGTGGCCGCGGCGGGCGCGGTGGGCGCGGCGGAGCGCGTAGCGATCGAGGAGATCGTGGCGACAAGTCCGACAGACCCGAGCGCAGCGGCGCGGCACCTGAAAGCGGCGAGGATCGCAACAAACGTGCCGAACGGCCGGACCGTGCGGAAAGACCCGAGCGCAACGAGCGTAGTTCACGCGGCAATCGGCCCGAGCGTCCGATGCCGGATGACGCCGGGGCGCCACAACTGCAGGCCGCGGCGCGCTCCGAAGAGCGCCCGGCGCGCGAGGACAGAGGCGAAGGCCGCAGCGAGCCGCGAGCAGATCGTGGTGGACGTGGCCCACGCAGTGAACGCGATCCAGGTCGGAACAAGCCGGCTCAGGAAACCGGCGCGCAGCCCAACGCTGCCGAGGTGAACGCGCCAGCAGCATTGGCGCAGCCGGATTCCGACGCGCCCCAGTCTCAAGGCGAAGGCCAACCCGGCCGCCGTCGGGGTCGGCGCGGTGGGCGCGGCAGGGACCGCGATGATTCGCGTCAAGGCGAGGCGCAAGCCGGCCAGCCGGTGCTGGACGACAACCCGTCCGTTGCAGCCACCGGCCCGAGCGATCTGTTCAGCCGTGTCGAGGCTCAATCCGGCGCGCCCGACGCCTCTGCGACTGCGACACCTGCAACGCACGACGCGTCTGCTGCGGAGCAGGCCGACGATCGACCCGATGCGCGCCAGCAGGGCGGGCGCAACCGCCCCCGGCGCGAGCGCGGCGATGAAACGGCGACGATTGCCGCACCGATCGATTCAAGCAGTGAGGCACGATCTGTCGTCATGTCGCGGGAATCCGACTCGGTGACCGACGCGCTGGCGTCGCAATATGCGCCGCCGAGCGAACCGCGGCACGCCGAAACTGTGATTGCGCAGACTGTCTCGGTGCCACCAACTCCCGTCGCAGCGCCCCCAGTCGCGGCACCCGTCGCACCCTATGTATTGCCGATCGATTCGCTGCAAGCGGTGGCTGCGGCGAGTGGCCTGGAGTGGATCAATTCCGACGCCGACAAGGCACGCGCGGTTCAAGAGGCCATGGCGCGTGAACCGCAGTCGGTGCATGTGCCACGCGAGCGCCCACCTTTGGTGAGCATCGACGAGGGGCCGCTGGTGCTTGTGGAAACACGCAAGGACCTGAGCCAGATCAAGCTGCCGTTCGAAGCCGGCATGTCGAACTGACGAGAACTCCCCCCAGCCCAGCGGTGAAGCGCACCGTCGCACTCAATGTCGGCGAGCCGGCTCCATGGTTCATGGGCCGTACTTCGAGCACTGCGCGCTTTGCGTTTCACACCGCGGCTGGGCGGTACATCGTGCTCTGTCTGTTCGGTTCGGCTGCCGAGCCGCTGGCGGCCGAAGTGCTGAACCGCTTGCTGGCACAGCGCGATCGCTTCGACGACAAGCACCTGATGTTCTTTGGCGTCTCGGTGGACGCCGACGACGAACGCCTGCAGCGCGTCGCCGACATGCGGCCCGGCATGCGCCACTTCTTTGATGCCGATCGCTCGATCAGCGCGCTGTATGGCGCCGTTGCCGAGGACGGCAGCTACCAGGCCCACACGTTGGTGCTCGATCCGCAGCTTCGCGTGATGCTGGCGCTGCCGATGACGCAACCCGCGCAAGACCATGTGTCGACCCTGCGCAGTCTGCTCGACAGACTCAGACCCCTACCTGCTGTGCACCGGGCGCGACCGCAGGCGCCCGTGCTGGTGGTGCCGCGGATCTTCGAGCCTGGCTTGTGCAAGGCGCTCATCGAGCACTATGAGGCGCGTGGCGGGCACGATTCCGGCTTCATGCGCGACGTCGACGGCAAGACGGTCGTGGTCGTGGACCACAAGCACAAGCGGCGCAGCGACTGCGACATTGTCGACGACACCCTCATTCGCGCCTGCAGGGTGCGCGTGCACGCGCGGCTCGCGCCCGAAGTGCGCAAGGCGTTCCAGTTCGAGGCGACGCGCATGGAACGCTACATCGTCGCGTGTTACGACGCCGCCGAGTCCGGCCATTTCAACCCGCACCGCGACAACACGACGCTGGGCACTGCGCACCGGCGCTTTGCAGTGTCGCTGTTTCTCAATCCGGGTGAGTATGAAGGCGGCTTGCTGCGCTTCCCCGAATACGGCAACGCACTCTACGGCGCCCCTGTCGGTGGCGCAGTCGTATTTTCGTGTTCGCTATTGCACGAGGCCACCACGGTGACCAAGGGCCGCCGCTACATGTTCGTGCCTTTTCTTCACGACGAAGCGGCGCAGCGCGTGCGTGAGGCGAATGCCAAGTACCTTGCCAATGCGCAGGAGCAGGACTCGGATTCGGTGAGCCGCCCGGCCCGCGACGTCTGACATCGGCTCGTTGGGTCAGACGGTGCGGCGGTACCCCCAATCAGGGCAGACGTTCCAGCGCGCGCTGATACGCCGGGTCGTGCATCAATTCGTCCCACGCCAGGGGTGCGCTGCGCGGCAGCAGGCTCGTACGTCGTGCTTCGCTGTCGCCGTCTTGTTGCCATTGGTCGGCTTCGAGCGCCCAGACCAGTCCGTCGAGCAAGGCATCGACCGCCTCGCCACCGTCCACCGACTGATTGCACAGCAGAACCATGTCGCAGCCGGCGGCCAACGCCAGCGCGGCGGCCTCCGCGCAGTTCAATTGTTGTCCGTTGACTGAACGGGCGCCCGCCATGCTCAGGTCGTCGCTGAAGATGGCGCCGGTGAAACCGAGCTGCTGGCGCAGGATTTCATTCAGCCAGCGCGGCGAGAAACCAGCCGGTCGCGAATCGACCTTGGGGTAGACCACATGCGCCGGCATCACGCTGGCCAGGCTGGTGCTGAGCCACTCGTACGGACGCACGTCGTCGGCGAGCAGAACTTTCAGGCTGCGCTTGTCCACCGGAATCTCGACGTGGCTGTCGGCCTTGACAAAGCCGTGACCCGGAAAATGTTTGCCGCAATTGGCCATGCCGGTGAGCAGCAGCCCGTGCATCACGCTCTTGGCCAACAATGTCGCGACACGCGCGTCGCGATGGAAAGCGCGGTCGCCGATCACGTTGGAGCCGCCGTGGTCCAGGTCCAGGACCGGCGTGAAGCTCAAATCGACACCGCAGGCACGCAGCTCGGCGCCCAACACCTGGCCGCAGGCCGTCGCGCAATCTGTGGCGGTGAGCGGGTCGCGCATCCACAGTTCGCCCAGCGCGCGCATCGGCGGCAGCGAGGTGAATCCGTCGCTGCGAAAGCGCTGCACGCGCCCGCCTTCGTGGTCCACACAGATCAGTAAGTCGTCGCGAATGCTCTTGATTTCGCTCGTGAGTTCCAGCAACTGGCGCCGGTTCTCCCAGTTCCGTGCGAACAGGATCATGCCTCCGGTCAGCGGGTGGCGCAGGCGGCGGCGGTCGGCCTCGGTCAGCGCCAAGCCGGCGATGTCGAGGATCACGGGAGCGTGGGTCATGATGAACTTTCCGGGTGCTGGCCTATCGTTTCGACGACAACGAAGCCGGCGGCGAAATCGGCTTCGTCGCTGATGCTGACGTGGGCTCGCAAGCCCCTTGCATTGAACCAGTTCGCGAGTTCCCCGTGTAAGAGAATCACTGGCTTGCCACTCGCCGCCTTGACGATTTCGCACGCTTGCCATGTCATCGGGCTGCGCAGCCCCAAGCCGATCGCCTTGGAAAATGCCTCCTTGGCGGAAAAGCGAGTGGCGAGAAAACTGATGCCGCGTGCTGGCAGCTTTCGCGAACGCGCATGGAACAGTTGAAGTTCGCTCGGGCCGAGCACACGCTGGGCGAAGCGCTCGCCGCGCCGGCTGAGCACGGCGGCAATGCGCCGGATATCGCAGATGTCGGTGCCGATGCCGTAGATCATGCCGTGCGCCGGGCGCGCACCGCTTCGGCCAGGAAGTCGGCGACGGCCTGGCGCAGGCCCACGAACACAGCGTGACCGACCAAGGCGTGTCCGATGTGCAACTCACTGACGTCGCCAAGCGCTGCAACTTGCGCCGTGCTGCTCGCAAACGGGTGCGGACCCGGCTCGCTCCATAGTGCCAACCCGTGGCCGGCATGGGTGCGCAGCCCGATGGCGCGTGCCAGCTGCAAGCCTTGATTCAATCGATCCAGCTCGATGCGCATGCCCTGCGCATCGCGCGCCCACCATGCGTTGGCGAATGCGCCTGTATGCAGTTCGACACAAGGTGCACCGCAGCGCGCACTCGCTTCGATCTGCCGCGGATCGGCACCGATGAAGAGCGACACCCGGCAACCCGCCGCTCCCAGGCGCTCGCACGCGGCTTGAATCCGGCTGAGTTGGCCCGCGACTTCGAGGCCGCCCTCCGTCGTCACTTCCTGGCGGCGCTCGGGCACCAGGCAGACATGTTCAGGGCGAACACGCTCGATGACTCCGAGCATTTCGTCGGTGACGGCCGCTTCGAAATTGAGTGGAACATGCAGGCGCACCTTCAGGCGATCGACGTCGTGGTCATTGATGTGGCGCCGGTCTTCTCGCAGATGAAAGGTGATGATGTCGGCGCCGCCTTCGACGGCGAGAAGAGCGGCCTGCACCGGATCAGGGTAAGCGCCACCGCGCGCATTGCGCAGCGTGGCCACATGGTCGATGTTCACGCCCAGCAGTGGCGACCGCGATTGGCCGGAAAAGATCATCGCCGCAATCTCATGGTGAGTTGGGAAGGGTCAGCAGCACCTGGCGCGTTCGCAGTTGGTCCGTGCCCAGATGATAGTGAAGCAAGCCGCGCAAGGTGGATTTCAGTTCCGGCAACGCGCTGCTGCACGCCAGGCGCAGCGCGGCCGGATCGGCTTGCGTGAGTGCCTGATGCAAAGCGAGCAGCACTGCACCGTTCAACGGATTTGCGTCGCCGCGGGGCGCGCCCACACCGGCATCGGGCAGCAATGAGTAGGACTGCGACGCTTGCAGCGGCTCTTGGGTCAACGTCACCAGGTTCAGATCCGGCAAGACCCCCACTTCACGCAACAAGGTCAGCTCGAACGCACGTAACGCGGCTTGCACGCCCGCGTCATCCGGGGCAGCCAGCGCGGGCAGCGCCTGCGCGTAGGCGTCGAAGAGTGCCGGGTGCGGGTCGTGGCGCGCCAGCAGTTTCATCAGCAATTCGTTCAGATAGAAGCCGCTGAACAGCGCACCCCCGGTGAGCATGGCGGCGCCACCTCCCCACTCCGCGCCGCGCAAGGTATGGATGTCGCCGGCCGAGGGGTCGCTGCGTGCACGCCCCAATGTGACATGAATGCGCTGGAACGGCAGCAGCACCGCACGCAGTTGCGAATAGGGCCGCTTCGCGCCCTTCGCAGCCACGGCAATGCGTCCGTGCTCGCGCGTGAACAGGTCGAGGATGAGACTCGATTCGCTCCAGTCATAGCGATGCAACACGTAGGCGGACAACGGTTCCTGAGCGCTGCGCTTGGGGGCCATCATGTCAAGGTCGGAGCGATGCGCGCCAAACCGCCGGCCATTGATGCCATGACGGCCAGGCGATCTTCACTCGTAGCCGTAGCTGCGCAGGTGCTCGTCGTCGTCGGCCCAGCCGGAGCGCACCTTGACCCACAGCTCGACAAAGACTTTCGCATCGAGAAGCGCCTCGAGGTCTTCACGTGCCTGGGTGCCGATGCGCTTGAGCCGCTCACCGCCGCTGCCGATGATCATGCCTTTGTGGGCGTCGCGTTCGACGACGATGCTCGCGGCGATCTTGACGAGCCGCTTGCGCGGCCCCGCTTCCGCCGTTTCCTCATAGCGGTCGATCACGACGGTCGAGGTGTAGGGCAACTCGTCGCCAGTCAGGCGAAACAGCTTTTCGCGAATGATTTCACTGGCCAGGAAACGGTCGCTTCGATCGGTCAGCGCATCTTGCTCATAGAACCAGTCCTGCTGCGGCAGGTAGGGCTCGATGATGCCCAGCAGCCGCTGCACGTCCGCCGCCTTTCTTGCCGAAAGAGGCACGAACTGGGCGAACTCATGGCGCTCCTGCATGCCCTTCAGCCATGGCGCCAGGTCCGCCCGTCGCTGTACGTTGTCGAGCTTGTTCGCCACCAGCAGCACGGGCTTGTGCGCCGGCATCAACGCCAGCACTTTGGCGTCGTCCAGGCCGAATCGTCCGGCCTCGACGACGAACAGCACGGCATCGACGTCGGCCAGCACGCCTTGCACCGTGCGATTCAAGGTGCGGTTCAGCGCGGCGAGGTGGTGAAGCTGAAATCCAGGCGTGTCCACGAAGACGAACTGCGACTGGCCTTCGGTGCGGATTCCGGTGATGCGGTGGCGCGTCGTCTGCGCCTTGTTCGACGTGATGCTCACTTTTTGCCCGACCAGGGCATTGAGCAGTGTCGACTTGCCCACGTTCGGGCGTCCGACGATGGCCACCAGACCGCAGCGTCGAGGCTGAGCGGCCCCAGCGTCGTCGTTTGGCGCAACCGCTCCCATGCTGTCGCGCCCCGGAAGCGCCGGTATGTTCGCAAGGAAATGCGGCTCTGCCACTTTCATCGAATCCCGAGGGGGACTGCCGCCGCCAGGCGGCGGCCTTAGGACGCTCATGAGTGCAAAGGCCCGTCTGGCTTGTCAGCACAGTGCAGCGCCGCGAGCATGCGGCGCGCCGCCTCTTGTTCGGCAATGCGACGTGACCTTCCTTCGCCGAGTTCGGCCAGGCCCAAAGTCGGCACGGCGCACTCCACCTCGAAGGTCTGCGCATGCGGCTGACCACGCGTATTGACGATGCGATAGTTCGGCACCGCCAGATGGCGCGCCTGAAGCCACTCCTGAAGTTCGGTTTTCGGATCCTTGCTCCAGCTGCCCTTGTCAGCGGTGGAGATGATCTCGCCGAACAGGCGTTCGACCACGCTGTGCGCAGCGTCGAACCCACCATCCAGAAACGTCGCGCCGATGATGGCCTCGAGCGCGTCGGCCAGGATCGACGCACGCTGCGCGCCGCCACCGCGTGCCTCGCCATCGCTGAGGAAGAGAACGTCGGGAAGACCCAGTTGCAGAGCCACCCGATGCAGACTTTCCTCGCGCACCAGATGCGCGCGAACACGCGTCAAGTCACCTTCGTCGGAGCCCGAGAAGTGATCGAAGAGCAAGCCTGAAATCGCCAGGCTCAGTACCGCGTCGCCCAGGAACTCAAGTCGTTCGTTGTGGCCGGCGCCAAAGCTGCGGTGCGTCAGCGCCCGCGTCAGCAACTCGGCATCGGAAAAGCGGTAGCCAATGCGCTGCTGCAGGGCCACGATCTGGCTGTCCATATGAACATTGCGTCAGAAGGTCCGGCCGCCCTTGGAGCGCGCTTCATACTTGATCAGCAGATAGACCGGCTTGAACAGTTCGATTTCGCTGTCGTAGGCGAAGGCAATCACGACTTGATCGTTCTCCTTGGTGATCGACAAGTCCTTGCCGGTGATCGCCTTGAAGTCGTCGATTTCCCTCTGCTTTTCGAAAGACGATCTGATCTGCGGAACGGTGGCGCCCGGTTCGCCTGACACCTTGTTGATCGCCCTGACGATCGTGAAGTACTCCACCGTACTCGGCACGATGCGCATCACCACCAGGGACACCGCGCCGATGAGAATGGCCCACATCAGCAAGCCGAACATGGTGATGCCGCGTTGACGGCGCTGAGACTCGACTGTCATGCTACTCGCTCCTGTCGTGTCGACACAGCGAAGGTTCGCCCCGATATTCGGAACACTATTGGAACGAACCAATGCGCTTGAAATTGCCGAAGTTCATCCACACAAAGAATGCCTTGCCAACGATATTCTGATCGGGTACGAACCCCCAGAAGCGCGAGTCCTGCGAGTTGTCGCGGTTGTCGCCCATCATGAAGTAGTGTCCCGGCGGTACCTTGCAGCTCACGCTGTCGGGGAGGAACCTGCAATTCTCGCGAAACGGGAATGCACTTCGTTCGTCCGCAGCGCCATAAAACGGCTGGCTGTTCGGGTTGACAAGGATGCCGTGGCTCACGTCGCCCAGCCGCTCCGCGAATTCGGCGAAGTAACGCTGCGACTCCTCGTCGTAGAAGCCGGGCGGCGGCTTTTGCTCAACCGCCACTTGTGCACCGTTGATCGACAGCCGTTGATTGCGGTAGGTGACCTCATCGCCGGGCACGCCGACGACGCGCTTGATGTAGTCGATGCTCGTGTCGCGCGGGTAGCGAAACACCATCACATCGCCACGCTGTGGATCGTTGTTGGCGATGATCTTCCTGTTGATGACCGGCAGCCGCACGCCATAGTGAAACTTGCTCACGAGGATCAAGTCACCAACGAGCAATGTGGGAAGCATCGACGACGATGGAATCTTGAAGGGCTCATAAAGAAAGGAGCGCAGCAAGAAGACAGCCAGGATCACCGGGAACAAGCCTGCCGTCCAGTCCAGCCACCAGGGCTGGGCCAGCACCGCATCCTTGGACTGGGCGAGGTTGTTGTCGACCTTGGCGATGCCTTGTGCGCTCAGTTTTTCGCGGCGAGCGGCGTCATGCCGTTCCAGTTGGTCGGCGGCGCGATGGCGACGCGGCGCGAAATGGAAACGTTCCGCCAACCAAAAAGCGAGCGTGACCAGCGTCAGGATGAACAACAACAACGAAAAGTTGCCGGACCATTTCCCGAGGTACCAGCCCCCCAGGAATGCGGCCAGGGCGCCGTACAGCAAACCGGTGAGTGCTCCCATCAGTCGTCCACTTGCAGGATGGCCAGAAACGCTTCCTGGGGAACCTCGACGGAACCGATCTGCTTCATGCGTTTCTTGCCGGCCTTTTGTTTTTCGAGAAGTTTTCGCTTGCGGGTGATATCCCCGCCGTAGCACTTGGCGATCACGTTCTTACGCAGCGCCTTGATTGTCTCACGCGCAATGATGTTGGCGCCGATCGCCGCCTGGATCGCCACATCGTACATTTGGCGCGAAATGATCTCGCGCATCTTGGCCACGACCGCCCGCCCTCGGTACTGGCTCTGGCCGCGATGCACGATGATCGACAGCGCGTCAACGCGCTCGCCATTGAGCAGGATGTCGACCTTCACGACATCGGCGGCACGGTACTCCTTGAACTCGTAGTCCATCGACGCATAGCCTCGCGACACGCTCTTGAGCCTGTCAAAGAAGTCGAGCACGATTTAGGCCAGCGGCAGATCGTAGGTCAGCACCACTTGGCGGCCGTGATAAGCCATGTTGACCTGGGTGCCGCGTTTCTGATTGGCCAGTGTCATCACCGGGCCGACATAGTCTTGCGGCATGTACAGGTGGACCGTGACGATGGGCTCGCGGATTTCGTTGATCCGTCCCGGGTCAGGCATCTTG
>JANNKM010000501.1:0-25782 GCA_031396305.1 Rhizobacter sp. | reverse complement strand
ACGCGGCCGACCCGGCCTCGAGTCACGACTTCGGCCACGACCTGATTCCGCGCGTGCTGGCCCACGCCCACGTGCACGCGCACCGCTATGCGCGCAGCTGCGTCAACATGCTGGGCGACACGCCCTACTGGCGCGACGTGGGCACGGTGGACGCGTACTGGGAAGCGCACATGGACCTGATCGAGGTCCAGCCGCAGCTCAACCTGTACGACGACGACTGGCCGGTGCTGAGCCTGCAGCGCCAACTCGCGCCCGCCAAATTCGTGTTCGACGACGCCGGCCGACGCGGCATGGCCACTGATTCGGTGATCTGCAGCGGCTGCATCGTCAGCGGCGCCAGCGTGCGCCGCTCGTTGCTGGGCTTCAAGGTGCGCGTCGAGGAAGACAGCTTGATCGAGGAGTCGGTGATCCTGCCCAATGTGAACATCGGCCGCGGCGTCACGTTGCGCCGCTGCGTCGTCGACAAGGGCTGCAGACTGCCCGACGGTTTTTCCGCCGGAATGAACCACGCCCACGACGCGACGCGCTTTCACGTCACACAGCGCGGCATCACGCTGATCACGCCCGACATGCTGGGCCAGGGCTGCCATTCGCAAAGCGACGCGCAGTCGTTGCAGTGAGGGGCGCGTCCTCGCCGGCCTGACCGGTTGATCCGCAACCGGCCGCTCGGGGTGAGAGGCTGAGAGGCAATCGGATGCACCCGCGTGAGGCCATCAAACGGGCCCAATCTAGGCGCAACGCGCAGTCGGGCTGGTGGCCCGGCGAGCATTTGCAACGACGAGTGGGCCCGTTTGATGGCCTCACCCTGCGGGCCGGGGTGCATCCGATTGCCTCTCAGCCTCTGAGCCCCGACGCGCGGCAAGCGCGTCTGGACGAAGAACGCGCGGCAAGCGCGCATTTGGACGAACAACGCGCCGCTATTCCGCCGATGGCGGACCCGCGTCATCGGCGATCCTCGGCCCAACCTCGCAGCCCGTTCTTCTGCTCATCGCGCAATGGATCCCAGCAATCAACCCTCGACAGCCGGCCGGACGCAGCGAGAACTGCTCGCGCTGGCCTCGAGAAATCTGTCGCGCACGGTCCCGATGTTGCCGCTTGCCGGCGGCTTCGTCGCCTACTTCGGCTTGACGGTCGGCGAGTTGACAGCGGCGCTGACGATCGCCGCGCTTGCCCTGGCGCTCGCGATCTGGCGTCTGCTGATTGCCCGCAGCGCGCCGCACCAGATTGCCGCCGAGGGTGAGTCGGGCCTGCGAACCCTGACACGCTCACTCGAGGCGAACTCGCTGGCCACCGGCTTGATGTGGATCGTCGCCACGTTGGGCATTTACCCCCAGCTACGGGGCATCGACCAAGCGGTCTATATCGTGCTGGTGCTCGGGTCCGTCGGCATTGCGGCATTCTTCATGCCGCTCGTCGGCCGGTCATTCACGATCCTGACGACGGCACAGTTGTGCCCCCTGATCGGCGTGAGCCTGTGGGCAGACGGCGCACGTTCCCTGCCGATTGCCGTGTTGGCGGCGATCTTCTGGTACGGCATGCATTCGGGCACGCGCGCCTTCGCGACACACGTGATTCGCTCGATCCAGCGCGGCCTGGAGTTGGAAGCTGCCAATTCCGCATTGCGTGAAGCCACCGCTGCCGCCAACGCTGCGGCTGACGCCAAGAGCGTTTTCCTGGCCAACATGAGCCATGAGATCCGCACGCCGCTCGCCGCGGTGATCGGGTTTTCAGAGGAGTTGCTGGACATCGACCAGTCGATGGAAGACCGCGTCCAGGCGGTACGCACCATCAACATGGCCGGCAAGCACCTGCTCAACGTGATCAACAGCCTGCTCGATTTGTCCAAGATCGAGGCCAGTCAACTCCAGCTTGAGTGGGTGGCCGTGCCCTTGCTGCCGCTGATCGACGAGGTGGTTTCGTTGGCCCATATGCAGGCCGCCGCGAAAGGCTTGAATTTCAACGCCGAACAGGAGTATCCGATTCCGCGTACGGTGACCACCGACCCGCTTCGATTCCGGCAGATCCTGCTCAACCTCGTGGTCAACGCGATCAAGTTCACCGCGAACGGTTCGGTCACGGTTCGCACAAGCTATCAGGCACAGTCCGGTCGCCTGGTCGTTGCCGTCAGCGACACCGGGATCGGCATCACGCAGGACCAGATGGGTCGCCTGTTCCGGCCCTTCGGTCAGGCCGATTCATCCACGAGCCGGCGCTACGGCGGCAGCGGCCTGGGCCTGGTAATCTCGAGGAATCTGGCTGAAGCCCTGGGCGGCAGCCTGGAAGTCAGCAGCACACCGGGTACGGGAAGCTGTTTCACGTTGACGCTACCCGCGGGGCAGGTGGATGAGATGCTCGACGCGGAGCCGCCCGAACTGCCCGCCACGGCCCACTTCCAGGGCGCGGATCGTCACGAATCATTCAGCGGCTGTGTCTTGGTGGCCGAAGACAACGCCGACAATCAACGCCTGATCACTCTGTACCTGAAGCGCTTGGGCGCCACCGTGGAGGTGGTCGACAACGGCGAGCGTGCCGTGCAGGCCGCCCTGGCGCGGCACCACGATCTGGTGCTGATGGACATGCAGATGCCGGTGATGGACGGCATGACTGCCGTGCGCAAGCTGCGCGAGCAGGGCTATCCGGTGCCGATCGTCGCCTTGACCGCCAACGCAACGCGCGAGGACATGCAGTTCTGCATCGACGCGGGGTGCAACGACTTTGCAACCAAACCCATTGCCCGCGCCAAGTTCGAGCGCATCATCCGGAAATTCCTCGCAGCAGGGTCTGTGGAGCAGAACTTCTTGCCCACGGGCTCGCAAATCTTCGCCACTGGCACCGACGCCGACCCATCGCGCGATCCGCAGCGCCGCGAACTGGTGCGGTTGATCGGCGACCTGGAGTGCAAACTGGAAGGCGTGTCCAGCCCAGCCGAGCTCCCGGCGATCAAGCAGCTGGCGCGACGCCTGCGTTCGCTTGCCAGCGAACTGCATTGCCCGCCTGCCGCGAAACTCGGAGGCCAGATCGAATTCGCGGCCACGAGTGAAGACCTGAAAACGCTGACCAGGCTGGGCACCCGGCTCGACATCCTGGCCGAGCGCATGGGTCTTGAAGTTCCGGGCCTGGCACCGGCCACCGCCCAGGACGAACCCGACGATTCGGCGATCGTCTCCGAACTTCTCGCCGAGGGCCCGGACATGGCCGACCTGGTGGGCTATTTCCTCGCCAAGATCCCCGACTATCTGGAGCGGATGCGCAGCGCCGTGGGCAGCCTGGACTACGCACGTATCGGCCAATGCGCGCACGACCTGAAATCGGTGGGCGGTGGCTATGGCTATCCGTTGCTGCTGGATCTGGCCAAGTCCATGGAAGGCGCAGCGAAGGCGCACGACGAAACGAAGGTGGGCGAACTGCTGGCGCGCTTCGAGTCCCTCATGCGGCGCATCCACAAAGGCGGTGCGGCGCGCATCGAAAGAGAACCGCTGCTGGCAGCGATGGAATAGACCGCGGAGCGCCTTGCCCATGGCCCCCGCTGAAAATCTGTACTGCCGGTGGACGACGAAGAGCCGAATCGTGTGCTCATCTCGCACCGCCTGACCCGGGAGGGCTACAAGGTCACTGCCGTTGCCGGCGGCCGAGCCGCGCTCGTGGCGACGGCGCGCGCCTCCTGACGGCCCTGCCTGGCGCAACGGCGTTGCGCGCGTTGTTGCGCCTCCTCACAAGTGAGGATGACTGGGCTTGCCTTCTGGCCTTAAGGTCGGGCTTCACTCACCCGAAGTCCTTGACCCAGCCCAGCAGCGATGGATGCCCCTTCCTTACCCTTTTTCATCGATCTCGTCGCCCGCACCGATGAAGCGCGGCGCACTTTTGAGACCAACAGCAAGGTCATGGCGATCGTCGCCAACGGTCTGCCCGTGGCACGCTATCGAACCCTGATGCTCGAGCTCTACCACTTGGTGTGGCACTTCAATCCGGTCTGCGCCGCGGCGGCGAGCCGCATCGACGATCGCCACAAGCACGTGCGCTACTTCCTGTACGACCACATGCAGGAGGAGAAGGGCCACGAGGAATGGGTGCTCAACGACCTGGCCGTGGTCGGTGTGGACATGGAAAGCGCCAGACGCTACAAGGCTTCGACGAACATGCTGGCGCTCAACGGCTACAACTATTGGGTCGCGGATCGCCTCAATCCGGTGGCTGTGCTGGGCATGCTGTATGCGCTGGAAGTGGTGGCGTCGGTCTACGGCGGCCCGATGACCGCGGCGATCCAGGAGTCGTTGCTCCTGGAGGGTGATCGTGGCATCTCCTTCATCAGTTCGCACGCCGAACTGGACGCCCAGCACATGGCCGATCTGCGCGTCATCCTGAACGCGGTGGAAGACGACGCCACCAAGCACGTCATCATCGAGTCGGTCTGCTTCAACTTCGAACAATTCGGCAAAGTGCTCGAGGCCGTATGAACGATACCCTCAAGGCCCTGCTGCCCACCCCGCTGGACCGCACCTACCGCTACATCCGCCTGACCTGGAATTCTGAGTTCTCGATGCTGACGGCGCGCATGGGCGTGAAGCCGATTCAGTGCTATTCCCTCGCTGCGCTGGCCGAGCTGCAGCAGGTGTTCAACGACATCAGCGCGAACCCGGGCCTGGTGCGCCATTTCGTCACCGCGTCCGACGTTCCCGGCGTGTTCAACTTTGGCGGCGATCTGTCACTGTTCGTCCTGCTGGTACGCGCGCGTGACCATGAATCGCTGCGTCTGTACGCGCGGCGCTGCCTGGACCTGGTGTGGTGGTGGGAAAACGCGGCGAACCTTGGCGTGCACACCACGGCGCTGGTGCAGGGTGACACCCTGGGCGGCGGGCTCGAATCGGCCCTGCTGCACCACACCGTCATCATGGAACGCGGCGCCCAGGCCGGATTCCCGGAAGTGCTGTTCAACCTGTTCCCCGGCATGGGCGGCTGGAATCTGACGATCCGCAAGGCCGGTTTCGCGGTTGCCAATGAGATGGTGCTGTCCGGGCAGGTCTATGGCGCCGAACAACTGCAGCGACGTGGCTTGGTTGAGTACGTCGTCGACGACGACACCGCGCCGGCCTTTCTGAATGAATTCGTGCGCAGCATGGAACCGCGCTTTCGCGGCACGCTCGCCGCCTTGCAAGCGCGGCGCGTCGCCGCGCCGATACCCTATGAGTCGCTGCAGACCATCGTCGACCACTGGGCCGCCACGGCGATGGGCCTCGGCAACCGCGACATGCGCCTGATGGAGCGCCTGGCGCGGGCGCAGATTCGCAAGGTCGGCGGCGCCGTCGACGGCGCAGTTGAAGAAATCAAACGCATGGAACTCGACACCGCCTGGGGCGTCGAGCGCACCGGCCTCAGCGAGTGGGCGACTTTGAGTTGAACGTCGGCAAGTGGCGGAGAGTCGCAGCGATCAGCCGCGTACCGCAACGGACCTGAAGCAAAAAAGCGCTCGATTCACCCCTTACACGCCGTGCCCAGTTTCGTGTCGCCACGGAACAATCAGGCTGTGCCGACCTGTGGCACGCCGATTGGGGAAGCGCGTGCGACACCTCCTGCCCCTGCTGCTTGGCTTGAGCCTGCTGGCCAGCAGCACCGTGCGGGCTGATTCGAGCCATCTGGATCGCGTGCTGGCAGCCAGGGAGCTGCGTGTCTGCGTCTGGCCCGACTACTACGGCAATTCCTACCGCAACCCGCACACCCAGGAAATGACGGGCGTGGACGCCGACATGGCACGCGCATTTGCAAAGGACTTGGGCATGACGCTTCGCTTTGTTGACAATTCGTTTGCCCTGCTCGTGAACGACGTGACCCGGGATCGCTGTGACGTCGCCATGTTCGCGATCGGCATCACGCCGGCCAAGGCCGAGACGCTGCGATTCACGCGCGCGCACCTGATGAGCGAGATCCAAGCCATTGCCGCGGCGGCGGCCATGGAGGACATGACGAGCGAGGCCAGGATGATCTTCTCCTACTTCGCGAGCCATGACGCCGCAGCGGCCGGGACGCGGATGGCGACGATGGACCGCAAGTACGCGCAGTTGAACGCCGCGCTGGCAAGCCTGAGCGCGCAGGTGTATGTGACTCAGCGCGCGCACTTCGATGAACAGCTGGGCCTGGCGAATTCGCTGCGCAGCCTTGAGGTAGTCATCGCATGCGGCATTCTGTTCATGGTGCTGGGCGCCCTGGTCTACGGACACCGACTGGGGCGGCAGGTCGACATCGCGTCGGCCGCAAAGGAACAGAGCATTCGCGACACTGCAGCGGCGCAGGAGGCGACCGCACAAGGCTTGAAGATCAAGCGACTGCACGAAGAGGCCCAGACGGCACGCGCCTGGTGCTCGGCGGGCAAGGAAGAGTCAAGGTCACAGGCGCGCAGTTCGACTTGGTTGCGCACCGCGCTTTGCACGCGCGGCGCACCTTTGGGCGTGCTCCGTTTCAGGGCAGCGGCGCTGTCCGCAGGAACAGGCAGGCCCTCGAACAGTGCGCCTGTGCGCCCCTTCGATGCCGGTTCGGTGGTAATGCTGGTCATGCCAAAAGACATGCAGCATCTGTGCCGCTAAATGTTCACAGGCTCTGACTTCGTGGCCTCGTCGCCGAGAGCCCGCAACAAAGAAGCGCCGGTTTCGCCCCCTACACGCTGCCTACACCTTCGCGCCACCCCAGAACAATCCAGATGTGCCGATTTGGTGCACATCGCTAGCCAGGAGACGCCGCGTGCAACACCTTCTTCTTCTGCTCGCGCTGAGCGTGCTGCTGAGCGCGCCGGCGCGGGCCGATTCCATTCGTCTGGATCGCGTACGGGCTGCCAAGGAACTGCGAGTCTGCATCTGGCCCGACTACTACGGCATCACCTATCGCAGTCCTCACACAGGGCTCCTGACGGGCCTGGACGTCGACATGGCACGGGCCCTCGCCCAGGACTTGGGCCTGGAGCTGCGCTTCGTCAACACCTCATTCGCCACGCTGATCGACGACGTGACCCAGGATCGCTGCGACGTCGCGATGTCCGGCGTCGGCATCACGCCGTCCCGGGCCGGGAAGCTGCGCTTTACGCGTTCCTACCTCGTGAGTGACATGCATGCGATCACCACCCGCAGCGACCGGCGCATCCAGGCCTGGCCTGCCATCGACAAACCCGGCGTCGTGGTCGCCGTGCTCAGGGGCACGCTGCACGAACCGGTGCTGCGCGACAAGCTGAAGGCCGCCACGATGATGGTGGTCGACAGCCCGCGGGCGCGCGAGCAGGAGGTGGAATCCGGCCGTGCCGATGTCTTCATGTCCGACCTTCCGTACAGCCGGCGCATGCTCGACACCGTCGACTGGGCACGCGTGGTGAGCCCCACCGCACCTTATCACGTGACCCCGTACGCCTACGCCGTGCGGCCCGGTGACGACGCTTGGTTTGCCCGGCTCGAACAGTTCGTCGCCGCCATCAAGCGCGACGGGCGCCTGCTGACGAGCGCCCGCAGCCGCAAGCTCGACATGATCGTTGAACTGCGATGAACTTACCGCAGCCGCAGCCGCAGGCGCTGCGGCGCTGGATCTTTTTCTCGGCGATGGCGGCTTTGACGCTCGGCGCCGTCGGCCTCGCCGTGCAATTCGAGCTGCACCACCGCGAGCAGGCCATCGATCGGACCTTCGACGCAGCGAACCTGTACGCTCGCACGTTCGAGGACCAGTTGACCCAGAGTTTCAGCGTCATCGACCTGACGATGATCAACGCGGCCGAGATTGCCTCGGGGGCAAAGATTGCGGCCGAATTGCCAAAGCGATTCACCACCGCGCTGAACCAGGCCCCCTATTTGCGCTCGCTGTCGCTGCTCGACGCGCACGGCGCGATCGTCACCAGTTCCAACGTGCGCAGCCTCGGCCGTCATGTCGACGTCGATGGCTTCTTGCCCGCGATGCACGATTCGTCGGCGGTGCTTCGCGTCGGCCTGCCATGGACCGGCCGGGATTTCGATGATGGCCACCCGGGCAACTCCGACAAACCGTCCGCCGCGCAGGACATGGGCTTCCTGCCGGTGTCGCGCGACATCGGTCTGAACGACGGCCGTCGGGCGACCGTGCTGGCTGCGGTGAACGGCGAATTCTTCATCAACCACTACAGCCGGGTACTTGACCCCGCCAAAGCCACGGTCGAGTGGTTGCGCGTCGACGGGTCCCTGCTGCTTTCCACCGGCCCATCGCAGTCGTCGGGCGTTCGTCAGCGGGCAGATCTTGTGAAGGCGCGCCTTGCACAAAACGGCTTCGCCCGCTTCGAGGAGCGCCTGGACGATGGCAAAGCAGTATTGACGGCCTACTTCGCTTCCAACGCCTACCCGTTCGCGATCGCAGTCCACTTCGACAAGGACCGGGCCCTCGCGGACTGGCGCGAACAAGCGACAGACACCCTCGTCGTGGTGATTGCCGTGCTGCTCGCGGCGATGGCGCTGGCGACCCACTACTACTTCCGGCTGGAGCGAGCCGCCCGGCTGCGCGCCGCGGCCGAGGCCGCGCAGCGCGCCAGCGAGGCGCAATACCGCAACACCTTCGAACACGCTGCGGTGGGCATCGGGCACGCGTCGCGCGAGGGCCGTTTTCTGCGCTGCAACCCGCACCTGTGCGACATGCTCGGCTATGCAGAGCACGAACTGACGCGCATGACGATCAGCGACGTGACCCACCCCGATGACCTGGCCGACGATTTGACCCTGAGGCAGCGCCTGCTGGCGGGGGAGGTGTCGTCGTACCAGATCGAGAAGCGCTATGTGCGCAAGAACGGAGAGCTGGTCTGGGTCCGCGTCGTCGCCGGACTGGTTCGAGATGCGGCCGGGGCTGTCGACTACCGGGTCGCCGTCATCGAAGACATTCATCTGCGCAAGCTCACCCGCCTCGCGCTGGACGCCCTCAACACCGGCCTTACCGGCGAGGCGTTTCTGCGCAACACGACGCAAACGCTCGCCACATTGCTGGGCGTCGAATATGCATTCATCGGTGAAGCGGCGCCTTCACAATCGGCACGCTTCAACACCCGCGCCTTGTTCATCGACGGCGCGTTCGCGGCGGACTTTTCCTACGATCTGGCCGGCACGCCATGCGAACGCGTGGTGGGCAACCAACTGTGCGTCTATGCTGAACAGGTGCAGCGCCGGTTTCCCGGCGACGCAATGCTGGCGACGATGGGCATCGAGTCGTATGCCGCGGTGCCGCTCGGGGGGGCCACCGCGGAGGGCTCGCCGTTGGGGGTTTTGGCCGTCATGTCGCGTCACCCCTTGCGCAACATCGACGCGGTGCAAACGCTGCTGCCCTTGCTGGCCTTGCGCGTCGGCGCAGAGCTGGTGCGCGAACGCGAAGCGAAGAAATTCCGCGATCTGTTCGACGGCTCACCCAGTGCCGTTTTCTTGATCGACAGCCAAAGCACGATTCGCATGGGCAGCCGCGCCGGTGAGCGTCTGTTCGGCTGGGAGCCGCAAGCCCTGATCGGCCAGAAAGTGGCTCTGCTGTTTCCCGAAGACCACCGAGAGGCATACGAGGCCCTGTTCAGGCGTTTTGTCGGAGCGCACTTCTCCGGCCCGATCGACAGCGGATCGAAGGACATGCGCGGCCGGCGACGCGACGGAAGCGCCTTCCCGGCGCAAGTTCAGCTGCGCACCCTCGGGACTGCCGAGGGTCGAATGACGGTTGCGCATGTGCAGGACATCACCGAGCGCGTGCAGGCGCAGGTCGCGCTGCAACGGCACAACGAACAGCTCGAAGGCAAAGTGGCGGCGCGCACCGTCGAGTTGTCGCGGGCGCGCGATGACGCCGAAGCCGCCAGCCGCGCCAAGAGCACGTTCCTCGCGACCATGAGCCACGAGATTCGCACGCCGATGAACGGCGTGGTGGGCATGATCGACGTGCTCGAGCAAAGCAGCCTCAAGAGCGCGCAGGTGGAGATCGTCAAGACGGTTCGCGAGTCGGCGTATGCGTTGCTGGGCATCGTCGACAACGTGCTCGACTTCTCCAAGATCGAGGCCGGCCAGTTCCAGGTCGACAGCGAGCCCATGGGTGTGGCCGCCGTGGTCGAAGGCGTGTGCGACACGCTGAACCACCTGGCCGCCCAGAAGGACGTCGCGTTGACGCTGTTCACCGACCCATCGATTCCCGCGCAGCTGCTGGGCGACGCGACGCGGCTGCGCCAGGTGCTGCTCAACCTGGCCGGCAACGCCGTCAAGTTCAGCAATGCTCCCGGGCGTGCGGGCCGGGTCAGCGTGCGCGCCTGCGTGGTCGAGCGCGGCTTGCACCAGGTGGTGCTGGAGTTCAGCGTGGCCGACAACGGCATCGGCATGGATGAAGAGACGCTGGCCGGCCTGTTCACCCCCTTTACCCAGGCCGACGCCGGCACCACGCGGCGCTACGGCGGCACGGGGCTGGGCTTGAGCATCTCGCACGGGCTGGTCGAACTGATGGGGGGCGAGATACGCGTGCACAGCGAGCCGGGCCGGGGCTCCACCTTCACCGTGCGCCTGCCGCTGGCGTCGTTGCCGCCTCAGCATGAGCTTCAGCCCGCGCTTGACGCCGAGCTTGACGACGAGGCGTTCAATCTTGCCGGGCTGCGCTGCATGGTGATGGGTGGCTCGCAGGGCCCGGCCGACGATCTGGCCGTCTACCTGACCCACAGCGGCGCTGCGGTACACCGGGCGGCGGACCGGGCGGCGGCCCGCGAATGGTTCAGCACTTGTGCGCCTGGGCTGTGCATCGGCGTCATCGCCGGCGCGGGCGAAACGCCGGAGGGCGCGCTCGACGAGGCGCCGGACCAGACGCTGGCCGAGTTGCGCGCACTGTGCAGCGTCCGGCCGAACCTGCAGATGCGCTTTGTCATCATCGAGCGCGGGCGGCGCCGCAAGCCACGCGGCACGGCCACTGATCTGGTCAGCCTGGACGGCGACGTGCTGCACCGTGGTGCCTTTGTGCGCGCGGTGGCGCTGGCCGCAGGGCGGGTCACTGCCGATGCTGCGCAAGAGCCGTCGTCCTTCGATGTCGAGACGATGCCCGCGCCGTTGTCGCTGCACGAAGCCAGTGCGCAGGGCCGGCTGATCCTGGTCGCCGAAGACAACGACATCAACCAGAAGGTGCTGTGCAAACAGCTCGCGCTGCTCGGCTTCACGGCGCACATCGCCGGCAATGGCCGCGAGGCGCTGGAATGTTCGCGCCGGCGCGACTACCCGCTGCTGCTCACCGACCTGCACATGCCGCAGATGGACGGCTACGAGTTGGCTGTGGCGATTCGCGAGGCCGAGGCGGGCCAGCGGCGCATGCCCATCGTCGCCCTGACCGCCAATGCCCTGAAGGGTGAAGCCAGGCGCTGCCGCGACATCGGCATGGACGACTACATGACCAAGCCGGTGCAGCTGGTGGATCTCAGGGCGATGCTGGCCAAGTGGCTGCCCGAGCCGGCCAAGCTCCAGCCGGAATCGCCAGCGCCAGGGGCAAAGACGGGTTTGCCAAGAACGCCTGTGTCCACGCCGGTGCTCGACTTGAGCGTTCTCAAGGCCCTGGTGGGCGATGACCACGACGTCATCAGCGAGTTCCTGCAGGACTTCCGCATCAGCGCGGGCAAAGCCGCAACGCAGATGCGCGCCGCCTGCCTGGCTCGCCAGGCTCCGCTTGTGGAGGCGGTGGCGCACACGCTCAAGTCCTCGGCGCGCTCGATGGGTGCGCTGGCCCTGGGTGAGCTGTGCGAGCAACTCGAAGCGGCGGGCCAGGCCGGCCGGCTCGACACCATCACCCACCTGTGGCCACGCTTCGAGGCCGAGATGGCGGCCGTGGATGAGGCTCTGGATTCGCCCGGGGTGCGAATGTGGTAGCACCGGGCCCAATGGGAAGACAACCCATGCCGAACCGGGGCATGGCGCAGGGTTATTCCATCGCCGAGCTGATTCCCGCCGACGCAATTCCAGGCTGGATCCAGGCCTGGGAGGTAACGGTTGCGGAAGATTTCCAGGCCATCGGAGCCAGCGCATGACTGCTTCAACCACCCCATCCCCGCTCGCCCGCATCGCGGGCGCCCTGACGGTTCTGCTCGGCATGCTGGTTGTCGCGGGCTGGTCCCTGGACATCCCCGCGTTGAAGAGTGTGTTGCGCGGCGCGGTCGAGATGAAAGCCAATACCGCTGTTGCGCTGGTGCTCGCGGGGGCCGCCCTGTTCATCTCCGGCAGTCGCGCTGCGCCGTCGCTGCAGGGCCTGGCGCGGGTCATGGCGCTGATCGTGGCCGCCCTGGGGCTGGTCACCTTGAGTCAGTATGTTTTCGGCTGGCGCCTGGGTATCGATGAACTGCTGTTCCGCGACACGGCGAACGCCTACAACGCCATCCCGGGCCGCATGTCGCCCTACAGCGCGCTCGCTTTCGGCGCAATCGGGCTTGCGCTGGCTGTCGTGCCGAGCGCGAGGCTGCGGCCTGTGGTGTGGCTGATGGCGGTGCTGGTGGCTTTTGTCGGCGTGGTCAGCCTGCTCGGCTACGTTTGGAACGCAAGCGAATTGGTCACGGACGACTTGGTCCCGCCGGTTGCCGTGCACACGGCGTTGGCCTTCACGTTGCTGGGGATCGGCACCTTGCTGGCAAGCCGCGCGCGCCATGCCCGGATCGGCGTGCCAACTCGCGCATCGATCGAGATCAAGGTCGCAGCCGGTTTTGTCGCAGCCTTTTTGTTGTTGGTCGTCGGCGGCGGTATCACGTATCGCAGCAGCGCCGAGTTCGCGCAATCGGCGCAAGCGGTAGCCCGTACCCAGGAGGTTCGCGCCCGACTGGGCGAACTCTACGCGGCGGTCTCGAATGCCGAATCGGCGGCGCGCACCTACGTGTTGACCGGAACCCAACGTTACAAGGACGACTACGCACGCTTCGTCAACGAGTCACGCCACAACGCAGAGGTCCTCGGTCGCCTGGTTGCCGACGCGTCGCAGCAAGCATTGCTGGAGCGCTTGAATGCCCTCGTGGCGCAACGCCTGACGGCGTTGCAGCAAACCATGGCGGTCCATGACGACCAGGGGTTCGAGGCGGCACGCGCCAGGGTGGCCACCGAAGCTGGAACCCGGATCATGGACGCCCTGCGCGCCCTGACGCGCGAGGTGGACGATGCCGAAGCCGCGCGGTTGGTCCAACGTGAAGCGCGTGCCAATGGCGATCGCCAGAACCTCTTGGTCTTTCTGCTCCTGACGGTGGCCTGCGCGGCAGGCGTTTTCGGGTTTCTGTTGCACAGTATCCGTCGCGAAATGCTGGCGCGGGCGGGCGCCGACGCGCGCATCCGCCAACTCAATGCCGATCTCGAGCGCCGCGTCGAAGAGCGCACCGCCTCGCTCGAAGAAAACCAGCGCCGCTTCGTCGATCTGTTCGAGTTCGCGCCCGACGCCCTCGTGATGGCCGATCGCGAAGGGACCATCGTGCAAGTCAACCGCCAGGCCGAGACCTTGTTCGGCTGGACCCGCGCCGACCTGCTGGGCCAGCCGGTCGAGCTGCTGATGCCGGCCGATGCTCGGGCCGGCCATGTCGGGCTGCGCCGACGCTTCCTCGAGTCCGCCGTGCCGCGCGCCATGGGGCCGGGGCAGCGCAAGCTGCGCGGCCTGCGCAAGGACGGAACAACCTTTTTCATCGAGATCAGCCTGAGTCCGTTGCAGGCCGACGGCGACATGATTGTCGTTGCCGCGGTGCGCGACGTGACCGAGCGCGAACGGATCGACGATGCTCTGCGCCAGAGTGCGGCGCTGTACCGGCACACCCTCGACAACATGCTCGAAGGCTGCCAGATCATCGGCTTCGACTGGCGCTATCGCTATCTCAACGCGGCTTCCGCCCAGCAAAACCGCCAGCCGGCGCAGGCGCTTCTCGGCCGCACCGTGATGGAAACGTACCCAGGCATCGAAGCGACGGAGATCTTTGCCAAGCTCGGTCATTGCATGACCGAACGCATCGCGCAGCACACCGAAACCGAGTTCGTCTTTCCCGATGGCACCCCAAGGTGGTTTCAGGTCAGCGTGCTGCCGGCAGCAGAGGGGATCTCGATCTTCAGCGTCGACATCACCGAGCGCAGGCGGGTCGAACAGGAAATCCGTGCCGTCAACTCCGACCTCGAGCGCCGCGTCGCCGACCGCACCATCGAACTGGTGCAGGCGCGCGAAGCGGCCGAGGACGCCAACCGCGCCAAGAGCGCCTTTCTGGCGACAATGAGCCACGAAATCCGCACCCCGATGAACGGCGTCATCGGCATGGTCGAGGTGCTCTCCCACAGTCGGCTGCCGGAGAATCAGGCCGATGCCGTGAGGACGATCCGGGCGTCCGCGTTCGCACTGCTGGGCATCATCGACGACATCCTGGACTTTTCCAAGATCGAGGCGGGTCGGCTGGAACTCGAGCGCGCCCCGGTGGCGCTGCCGGAGCTGATCGAAAGCGTCTGCGACACGCTGCTGCCGGTGGCGAACGACAAGGACGTCGAGCTGAGCCTGTTCATTGCTCCGAACGTGCCGGCGCAGGTGTGGTCCGACGCCACCCGGTTGCGCCAAGTGCAGTTCAACCTGACGGGCAACGCCATCAAGTTCAGCGCCGGCCGACCGCAGCGGCGCGGTCGGGTGTCGATCCGGGTGGACGTCGCGGGGGGCGAGGCAGCGCAACTGGTCTTGCGCTGCCGCGACAACGGCATCGGCATCGCGCCTGAGACGCTGGCCCATCTGTTTTCCTCGTTCACCCAGGCCGAGGCGTCCACCACGCGACGGTTCGGCGGAACCGGGCTGGGGTTGGCCATTTGCAAGCGCCTGGTGACGCTGATGAGCGGCGAGATCGACGTGCAAAGCACGCTCGGCGAGGGTTCGACCTTCAGCGTCACGTTGCCGGTCGAAGCGGTAGACGGGGGCACGCGGCACCCCGACCCGGACCTCACCGGGCTCGACTGCATCGTCGTGGGCTCGGATGTGAATGCCGACGATCTGCGCGCCTATCTCGAACACGCCGGTGCGCGGGTGCACCTGGCGGCGAGTCTCGACACCGCGGTGCAGCGAGCCACCGCCTTGAACAGACCGGTGGTGATCCAGAACACGCCGCGCGACGGCCCGTCCTGCGACGCGCTGCGCGCCGTGTTCGGCGCCACCCCGGAGGTTCGGCACCTGCTGATCGCGCGCGGGCAGCGCCGGCGCCCGCGGATGGCGGCGACGGACGGGGTGACTCTGGAGGGCAACGGCCTGCGGCGCCAGGCCTTGCTGCACGCCGTCGCGGTCGCCGCAGGCCGAGCTTCGCCTGACGTGCTCCACGAAAGCGATGGCCAGGCCCCGGCGGGCGAGCAGGCGGGGCCGCCGACCGTTGCCCAGGCCCGTGCGCAGGGCCGACTCATCCTTGTTGCCGAAGATGACGAGGTCAACCAGAAAGTCATCCTGCGGCAGGTTGAAGTGCTCGGCTACGCGGCCGAAATCGCCGACAACGGCGCCGAAGCCTTGCGGCTGTGGCGCGCCGGAAACTACGCGTTGTTGCTCACCGACCTGCACATGCCGGACATGGACGGTTACACCCTCGCCGAGGCGATTCGCCGGGATGAGGCGCAGCGCGGCGATGCATTGCAGTGGCGCATGCCGATCCTGGCCCTCACCGCCAACGCTTTGCGCGGCGAGGCGATTCGCGCCCAAGCCGTGGGCATGGACGAGTACTTGACCAAGCCGCTGCAACTTCATCTGCTCAAGGCGGCAATCAGGAAATGGCTGCCTGGGGATCCTGGGGCTACGACGCCGGCCGGGCTGCCCGCGCAACCCGGCAGCGTTCACACAGCACCGGCGCTCGATGTGGCGGTGCTGGAGAGCCTGGTCGGCGATGACCCGCAAGTCGTGAGCGAGTTCCTCGAAGCCTACCGGACTTCGGTGGGGCGCCTGGCGATCGAGTTGCGCGCCGCGCGCGCCGCAGACGATATCCGGCAGATCGGCGCCATCGCCCACAAACTCAAGTCCTCGTCGCGCTCGGTCGGCGCGCTGGTCATGGGCGACCTGTGCGCTGAACTGGAAAACGCGTGTCGAAGCGGCGCACGGGAAAGCATCGCGCAGGGGGTGGTCAAGTTCGAGGCCGCGCTGCGCGCCGTCGACGCGCAGATTGACCGGCTCACCACGGTGGGTTCCGCGCGCTGAACTGCACCGGCTTTCGCCGCGTTCTTCCGCGATCCAATGACCACCGCAGCGGCGAAACTTCCGGCGACGATTCCGTGATCGGAGGGGTGATCCTGCCGTTGCGCGCTGCAAGGGCGCGAAGATCGCGTCGGGCGGCAACGGGTCGCGTCGCGATTCAATTGCGAGCACCGATTCAGCGAGGAAGAACAGCCGTGGACATGAAGAGCGAAGCTGAAATTCTAGTCCTCGACGATGATCCGTTCATGCTCAAGCTGCTTCGACTGATGCTCGGCGACCTGGGGTTCAAGCGCGTCACCGCGTGTGCCAGTGGAAGCGCGGCACTGGAGTCGATCGACGGCCGCGACTGCGCGCCGGCCCTGATCCTGTTCGACCTCAATATGCCAGGCATCGACGGCGCCGAATTCGTGCGCCACCTGGTCGGCCGCCGCTATGCCGGCGGCCTGATCCTGGTGAGTGGTGAGAACGAGCGCATGCTGCAAGCTGTCGAATCGCTGGCGCGGGCGCATCGAATGGCCGTACTGGGGCGCCTGCGTAAGCCGGTGCCGCGCGCCGCCTTGGCCGCGCTGCTCGACCAATGGGCGCCACATGCACTTCGCAAGCGATCGGCAACGAAGAATGTTTACAGCTTCGACGAAGTGCGCGGCGCGATCGCAAACGGCGAGCTGGTGAATCACTACCAGCCCAAGGTGGACGTTTCTTCAGGCCGCTGGAAGGGCGTCGAGGCGCTGGTGCGCTGGCAGCATCCGGTGGATGGAATGGTGTTTCCGGATCAGTTCATCGGCGTGGCGGAAGACCATGGTCTGATCGACGCCCTCACCGTCGTGGTGCTGCGTTCGGCGCTCGCCCAGGCCAAGCGCTGGCGTGACGCAGGGCTGGCGCTCACGGTGTCGATCAACGTCTCGATGGACAACCTGGCCTCGCTGGACTTCCCCGATGTGATTGCGGCACAAGTCATTGCCGCAGGTGTAACACCCCGCGATGTGATCCTGGAGGTCACGGAAAGCCGTCTTCTCAAAGACCTGCGCGCCCCGCTCGAGGTTCTGGCACGCCTGCGCCTGAAGCGCTTCGGCCTGTCGATTGACGACTTCGGCACCGGGCATTCGTCGCTCGCCCAACTGCGCGACTTCCCGTTCGACGAACTCAAGGTGGACCGTGGCTTCGTCCATGGCGCCTTCGAGAACAAAACCGTGCGGGCGATCTACGACGCCAGCCTGAGCATGGCCCGCCAGTTGGGCATGGATGTCGTTGCCGAAGGGGTGGAAGACTGGAACGACTGGAATTTCTTGCGCGAGACCGGCTGCGGCATGGCGCAGGGCTATTTCATCGCCAAGCCGATGCCCGCCGAAGCACTGGCAGCGTGGGCCCAGGACTGGGAAGATCGGGTCGAAGAGTTCGCAACGCTCGACTGACGAAAGCAACCCGCCATGAGTACCCCGGCCCGAACCACCAGAAACATTCTGGTCGCCTCGGACAACTCCACCGACGCGGCTCTTGTGCGATCGCTGCTGGCAGGCGCATTCGACAGCGTCTTCGTTTGCACCGACGAAGCCAAGGCCCTCGCCGACTTCGAGCGGCTGCGGCCCCATGTGCTGGTGCTGGCGTTCAACGCGCTGGCAAGGGCCGAGCGTTATTGCCTGGCGCTGTACCGCCTGAGCAGCGGAATTCACGCGCAACCGCGCCGCACCATCATCCTGTGCGACAAGTCGGAACTGCGCGAAGTGTCGGATCTGTGCCTCAAGCATTCTTTCGACGACTACGTGCTGTTCTGGCCGCTGAACCACGACGCACCGCGGCTGCGCATGTCGGTCCAGCACGCGCTGCGAGAACTCGCACTGCTCGAGGACGCCGGGCCGTCGGCGGCGGACTTCGCGGCGCAGGCACGGCGCCTGTCGGAATTCGAGGCGCTGCTGGCGCGCCAGATGGCGTCAGCCGGACAACGCATCGACGTGACGAGCCAGGCGATCGAACAAGCCGGACACCACATCGGCGCGGCGTTGGACGGGTTTTCGCGGCGCATGAGCGAAGGCGCGTTGCCCGGTGTCGAACAGGTGCGCGACCCGGCAGGTCTGAATCGCGAGATCGACCGCATGAAACGCGACGCGGTGCACCCACCTTTGCAGGCGGCGGCGGATTCGATCGCACCGCTGAAACAATGGGTGAGCGATTTCAAGCAGGAGTGCGCCCCGCATGTCGCTGCATCGACTGCGTTGGGCACGATGGCGCAGCAGGTTCAGGCGACGCTGCTCGTCGTGGACGACGACGACCTTCAGCAAAAGCTGGCGGCGAAGATTCTGTCCGGAACGAACCGCCGCCTCGTGTTCGCCTCCAGTGGCGCCGAGGCGCTTCAGCTTGTATCGAAGCTCCGGCCCGACCTGATCTTGATGGATCTGCAGATGCCCGGCATGGATGGCATCGAAACGACGCGCCGCCTCAAGGCCGCGCCGCAGTTGGCCGGCATTCCAGTCATCATGCTCACCGGCAAGAGCGACGGAACCGCGGTCGTCGACAGCATGAAGGCCGGCGCGGCCGACTATGTGGTCAAACCCTATGACCGGGAAAAACTGACTTCCAAGGTGGCGCGCTGGCTGGGCCAGAAGGCGCCCGGCGCCGCGGCCTGAGGAGGCGCGTTTCGTACGCCGAGAGCGGGCGCGTTCCGGCGTGATGAGCGGGCATGATCGAAATACTCAGGCCCTTGTATGTCATCCCGGCGAAAGCCGGGATCCAGGACGATGGAGCCCGGCAAAGGGTGGATCCCGGCGTTCACCGGGATGACGGTTGCTCAGTCACCCGGGATGTGCGGCGGGTTCAACTTCACCGGCTTGGCGCTGCGGCGACGCAGGCGAATGTTGAGCATCTCCACAGCCACTGAGAACGCCATCGCGAAATACACATAGCCTTTGGGCACATGCTGGTCGAAGCCTTCGGCGACCAGCACCACGCCGACGACGATGAGGAACGAAAGAGCGAGCATCTTGATCGTCGGATGGTCGGAAACGAAACGTCCGATCGGGCCGGCAAACACCATCATCAGCGCCACCGAGGCGACCACCGCGGCGATCATCACCGCCACCTCGTCGACCATGCCGACCGCGGTGATGATAGAGTCGAGCGAGAACACTAGGTCCACGAGCATGATCTGCAGGATCACAGCGGCGAACGTGGCTTTCACCGCGCCCGACGCATGGCCCTCCTCGCCTTCGAGCGACTGGTGAATCTCGCCGGTGCTCTTCCAGATCAGGAACAGGCCGCCGAGGATCAGAATCAGGTCGCGCCCCGAGATTGCCTGGCTCAGCACCGTGAACAGCGGCTCCACCAAGCCGACGATCCACGCCAGCACCAGCAACAACCCGATGCGCATGAACATCGCCATGAACAGGCCGATGCGGCGCGCGAATTCGCGCCTCTCCTTGGGCAGTTTGTCCACCAGGATCGCGATGAAGATGATGTTGTCGATGCCCAGCACGAGTTCCAGCGCGGTGAGCGTGGCGAAGGCGATCCAGGCTTGCGGGTCGGTCAGAAGTTCAAGCATGTGGTAGCGGTGGGTCGTTGAACAGAGCGCGAGGGTCGAGGCAACGGCGCGACATCAAGCCAATTGCCTGCCGAAAAAACTGAACGTGCGGTCCCAGGCCATCTGGGCCCATGCCGGGTCGTACTGCGTGATCGCCAGGCGCTGCGGGCCTGTTGCGGTTTCGTTCGCGAAACCATGCTGGGCGAGATACCGATGCCCGGTGTACGCGACCCCGGCAGCGCGCAGTTTCTCTTCCAGGATGTCGACCGTCGCGATCGGAAACGCTTGATCCTGCGTCGCCCAGTGCGCCAGCATCGGTGCGTTGATCTTCGACGCATCGACGAACTCCAGCGGCGGGTAACCGTACCACACGACGCCGGCGGTTGCCTCGGGCACCGTCGCGAGAGCGAGCACGGTCAGCGCGCCGCCCATGCAAAAGCCGGTCACGCCGACCTTGACGCTGCGCCCCTTGAGGTACTGCACGGCACCGCGCACGTCTTGCGACGCGGCGTCGCCGAAATTCAGCCCCGACATCAAATGATGCGCCTCTTCAGCCTCCAGCGTCGATTTGCCGCGATACAGGTCGGGCACGAGCGCCAGGTAGCCGGCCGCGGCAAAGCGCTCGGCGACGCCGCGGATCTGGTCGTTCAGGCCCCACCACTCCTGGATCACGACGACCGCGGGCGCACCAACCGCCTGCGCGGGCTCGGCCAAATAGCCCTGAACGTTCTTCCCGTCGGGGCGCTTGAAGGTGACTGTGGTTCCCATTTGCCGATCTCCTCGTTGTGACGCTGAACGCATGCCCGCGGCGGGCAGCTGCGCCGCAGCGTCAATTGACCTGCCCGCCGATGCCCTACAGTGCAGGCGCCATCATCGTACATGCCGCGAGCCATCCCCATGAAGACCTACACCATCGCCACGATACCCGGAGACGGCATCGGCAAGGAAGTGATTCCCGCCGGCCGTGAAGTGCTGGAGAAACTCGCCGCCGCAAGTACCCGCTTTGGTTTCGACTTCGAGAACTTCGACTGGGGAGGCGACCACTATCGGGCGCACGGCGCGATGATGCCCGACGACGGCCTGGCCAGATTGCGCGACAAGGATGCCATCCTGTTCGGCTCGGCAGGCGACCCGCACATTCCGGACCACATCACGCTGTGGGGCCTGCGGTTGAAGATCTGCCAGGGCTTTGACCAGTACGCGAACGTGAGGCCGACGCGCATATTGAGCGGCATCGACGCGCCGCTGAAGCGCTGTGCGCCGCAGGACCTGGACTGGGTCATCGTGCGCGAGAACACGGAAGGCGAGTACGCCGGTGCGGGCGGGCGAGTGCACCAGGGCCAGCCCATCGAAGCGGCAACCGACGTGACACTGATGACTCGGGCCGGCGTGCAACGCATCCTGCGTTTCGCCTTCCGGCTGGCGCGCTCGCGCCCGCGCAAGTTGCTGACCGTCGTCACGAAGTCCAATGCGCAGCGCCATGCGATGGTGATGTGGGACGAGATCGCGCGCGAAGTCGCGTTGGAGTTCCCCGACGTGCGGTGGGACAAGGAACTCGTGGACGCGATGACGGCGCGCATGGTGAACCGGCCGGCGAGCATCGACACTGTCGTCGCGACCAACTTGCACGCCGACATCCTGAGCGACCTGGCTGCCGCGCTCGCCGGCAGCCTGGGCCTGGCGCCCACCGGCAACATCGACCCCGAAAGGCGCTACCCGTCGATGTTCGAGCCGATCCATGGCTCGGCCTTCGACATCATGGGTAAGGGGCTGGCGAATCCGCTGGGCACGTTCTGGTCGGTCGTGATGCTGCTCGAGCATCTGGGCGAAGTCGACGCGGCGAAACGTGTCATGGCGGCGATCGAGGCCGTCACCGCCAATCCGCAGCTGCACACGCGTGACCTGGGCGGCACCGCGACGACGGCGCAAGTCACGGCAGCGGTTTGCGCGTCGCTGCGGGACAACCCGCTGGATCGCCCTGCCACTTGAGCGCAAGATACAGATCGATCCCGGCGCCTGTCATCCCGGCGTGCGCCGGGATGACACACGTTGATGGAGATGCACCCATGAACTCGAACATCATCGCCGCTCTCGCCTTGGCCACTGCCGCGCTTGCAACACCCGCCCAGGCCCAGCCCTGCCCCGACAAAAGCCTGATGTACTGGCAGGCGTTCCCACCCGGCGGGGAGTCGGATCTTTCGGCGCGGCACCAGCAAGTCGTGCTGAAGAAAATGTGCCCGGCCATCGATACCGTGATCCAGTACAAGGCCGGCGCCGGCGGCGCGCTGCTGTGGAGCACGCTGAACACCCTGCCCGGCGACGGCGTGAACATTGCCGGCGTGAACCTGCCGCACATGGTATTGCAGCCGATGGAGGGCCAGGTTCAGTACAAGACGGAAGACGTGACGCCCGTGTTCTGGTTCCACTACACGCCCGACGCGCTAGTGGTTCCCGAGGCCAGCCCACTCAAGAGCTTCGCTGACTTCGTGAAGGCAGCAAAGGCGCAGCCGGAGAAGCTCAACCTGGGCGGCTCCGGGTTGAATTCGGCGAACCACGCGGCGCATCAGCGCATGAACCAGGCGTTCGGCGTGAAGACGACTTACGTGCCATTCAAGGGGACCGGCGACATGACGATGGCGGTGCTCGGCGGCCATGTCGACGGCAGCATGACGTTCACCGCGTTCGCGATCAACAACAAGACCAAGGTGCGCGCGCTCGCCGTGGCGATGGACGCGCGCCATCCGCTGCTGCCCGACGTGCCCACGTTCAAGGAGCTCGGCGTGGACTGGGTCGACGGCGCCTACCGCGGCATCGGCGTGCCGAAGTCGACGCCGCCAGACGCGCGCAAGCGCTTGTCCGATCTGTGGGCGCTGCTCAACGCCGACCCTGAAATGAAAGAGCTGGCAGCCAAGAGTGGCTTCGAGCTTGTCAACGTGGGGGTGGAGCGCATGGATGCGTTCATGAAGGAACGCATCAAGGTCTATACCGACGTGGGCAAGCAAATGGGATTGGGCAAATAGCACAGCCGCACCAATCTGGCGACGTCACTTTCAAGCCGCTGACGACGAATTCCGGTATTACTGGGCACCTTGGGCGCGCACGCGCTCGCGCTGCGTTGTCTTGAATTCATCCTGACTTTTGCTGACATTTTGCAGCCGCGGGCGCGCCCATCATGGGCGCCGCTGTCGGTGCGGGCCGGATCGGCCTGAACTGGCGGCGCACTCACTTCCCTGAGGTACCCCATGAGCTGGATGCTGTTTCCTGATAACCCGGCGCTGTCGGCGCTGACCTTGGGCCTGATCGCGATCGTCTTTCTCTACGCGGCGCGTGCCCCCGTGCACGGCCTGCTGGCTGCGCTGGCGCGTGTCGCCGCGGGCAGCCTTCGCGTAGGCGGCAAGTGGCTGTCGCGCGCCGCCGAGGGTTTGCGCGAACGCAACAAGCTCGTGCTGCTGTCGCAGGCACGCAAGGGCGTCGAGCAAGAGATTGCCCGCGAGTTCGAGCGCATCACGCTGATGGTGCGGCGCGACCTCGGCGGTTACCCGGCGTTGCAGCGGCGCCTGCTGGACGAGATCACGCGCGTCGAGGACGACTACAAGAAGTGCGGCGAAGTCCCGCCGCCGCCGCCCGACTGGGTGAAGGCCACCGAGACGATCGCCGGAATCAAGAACATGGGCGATCCGCTGACGCAGAAGATTCTGCAGGACATCGCCAAGTCGATGGGTCCGATCTACGACAAGGTGGTCGGCGAGTACCGGCGCTCGTACGAAATGCGGCACAAGATCCTTGCCGGCTTCATGCCGTTCTGGCGTTCGCTGGAGCAAACGCTGGCCAAGGTGGACGCCAACATGGCGGGCATGCAGGACGGGGCGGCACGCATTGACGGCCTGATGGACAAGTACCAGGAAATCCAGAAGTCCTCGGAGAAGATCGAGCACTCGCTCACCGCCTCGGCGTCGAGCCAGTTTTTCATCGCCGGCACCGTGCTCGTGATCGCACTGGGCGGCGCCTTCGTCAACTTCTGGTTGATCCAGCGCCCGATGTCGGCAATGGTCGGCGCGGGCGAATACATCGTCGGCAACCTGGAGGTCTCGCATATCGCTGCGCTCGTGATCATCCTGATCGAATCGGCGATGGGCCTGTTCCTGCTGGAGACGCTGCGCATCACGCATCTGTTTCCCGGCATCAATGCGATGCCCGACAAGATGCGCCGCACGCTGGCCTGGGGGTTCTTCGCCATTTTGTTGATCCTGGCCGGCGTCGAGGTTGGCCTGGCGGTGATGCGCGATCAGATCATCCTGGCCGATCTCGCCTTCAAGCAAAACCTCGGTGGTTCGGCGGGCGCCGTCGTCGCGCATGCCGCGGCAGACCTGGGCTGGGTGCAGAAGGTGCCGGTGGCCGGGCAGATGATCCTGGGTTTCATCTTGCCGTTCGCGTTGGCCTTTGTTGGCCTGCCGCTCGAGTACTTCATCCACTCGGCGCGCACCGTGATCGGGGCGCTGTTGGTGTTTGTCTTGCGCCTGCTGAGCATCGCCGCGCGCATCGCCTCAAACGTATTCCGGCACCTGGGCAAGGCGCTGACGATGCTGTTTGACGCGCTGATCTTCTTGCCGCTGAGCGTGGAGCGGCTCGTCAAGTCGCGCGGCGCCGAAGCGCTGCCGACGCCGGCTCCGCGCGCCCAAGGGCGCTCGTCATGAGCGCCCCCAGGTCGACGACAGACGCCGTCCGCCCCAAGGGCCACGAAGGGGCCCCTTCGTGGCCCTTGGGGTTGGGTAAAGTGGCAGAGCCACATTTACTCAAAAGGCGCACGTGGGGAAATTTGATCGCGGGGATCGCGATCGCACTGTTCACCTCGGCGTGCGGCGAGCAAGGTGGCAACCAGCGCGCCGTGTACATGCTGCTCGACACGTCGGGAACCTACTCGCAGGAAGTGGAAAAGGCGCAATACGTCGTGAACTGGCTGATCGGCACGCTCAATCCCGGCGACACGCTTGCCGTAGCGCGAGTCAAGAGCCGCTCCTTCAGCGAGAAAGACATCATCGCCAAGGCGACTTTCGTGAAAGACCCGCTGCAGGTGAACCAGCAGAAAAAGGCGCTCAAGGACAAACTCTCCGCATTGCGTGAGCAGACCAAGGGCGGCAGCGCCTACACCGATATCACCGGCGGCATCTTGCAGGCCGCAGAGTTCCTTCACGAGACCGGCGCGGGCCGCAAGACGATCCTGATCTTCTCCGACATGCAGGAAGAGCTGGACAAACAGACCCGGCGCGACCTGCCGCTGAACCTCGCCGGCATCCGCGTGGTGGCGCTGAACGTCACCAAGCTCAAGACCGACAACATCGACCCGGCGCGCTACACGGGCCGACTGGAGGCCTGGGAGAAGCGAGTACTGGCCGGCGGCGCGGGCTCGTGGCGTGTCGTGAACGACCTCGAACGCCTGGATCGGATGTTCCGCGACTGAGAATTCTTGCTCTCGTATGTCATCCCGGCGAACGCCGGGATCCACCGTTGGCTGTGCGCGAAGTCCCTGGATCCCGGCTTGCGCCGGGATGACAGCCGCTCTTGTATGTCATCCCGCCGAAGGCCGCCGCCCTCAGCTGGCGTGTTTGCGCCCCACCAGATACGTCGCGCCCTGCGGTCCGTACTGCTCGGTGTGCGGTCGGTTCGCTTCAAGCGTGAAGATGTCCCCGGCACGCAGCGCCTTGTTCTGCCCGTCGCAGCCCAGCACCAACTCACCTTCGAGCACGAGCGCACGCACTTCGAAGCTGTGCGTGTGCGTGTCGATGAACTGATTTGGCGGCCAACTGCGCGTCAGAACCTCGGTGAAACCGAGTTCACCGAGTTCGCGTTTGAAGATTTCAGTGTCCATGGGCGTCCTGGGCGGGGTTAAATTTCAAAGCGAGCGAATCTGCACCTTGCGGAACTTGACCGTGCCGGCGGCGTATTGCAGGCCGATCGGCCCGCTGGCGAGCGTGACGTCTTCGAAGTCCACGGTGGTGGCACCGTTCAACATGAGTGTGATGCGCTTGCCCTTCACGGTGATGTCGTAGGTGTTCCACTTGCCATCGGCCTTGGGCAGCGGGGGGGCGATCGCCGCGAAGTTCACCACCGCGCCGGTGGCGTACTTCGGGTCGGGGCGCTGGTCG
>JANNKM010000469.1:0-11076 GCA_031396305.1 Rhizobacter sp. | reverse complement strand
GCCCGGCCAGGCTGACGAACGTGGTGAGTGCCGCGCCCTTGTTGCCGCGCTCCTCTTTCTCGACCTGCACGAGCAGCTGGTCGCCGTCGCGAATCGCGTCCTGGATGCGCGCGGTGCGCACATCGACACCTTCGCGGAAGTAGTTGCGCGAGATTTCCTTGAACGGCAGGAAACCGTGGCGGTCTTCGCCGTAGTCGACGAAACAGGCTTCGAGCGAGGGCTCGACGCGAGTCACGACGGCCTTGTAGATGTTGCCCTTGCGTTGTTCGCGGCCTTCGATTTCGGTCTCGAAGTCCATCAGTTTCTGGCCTTCAACAATCGCCAGGCGACGCTCTTCGGGCTGCGTCGCATTGATCAGCATGCGTTTCATGTGCACTCCTGTCCGGTGCGCTGCCCTGGGGCGTGGCGCACAACCTCACTGTCCCTGCGGCCAAGCCGCAGGCGACGCTTCGATGCACGAAAAACGCTGAAAGGCCCGGAAGGAATCGCCCTGGACTGTGTGCCTGCTGCGGTCGTCAGACCGGCACGGCGCGCAGCGTTGGCGCTTGCGTTGAAGTGACCATTGCACCGTGAAGGCGATGTGTCCGGCCTTGAGGCCGGGTCGCTGCACGTGGATCGCTCGACTGGGCCCATCCTGTGCCGGGCGTTGCGGCAGGGAATCGGCGCTCAAGCCGAATCCGCGCTTCAACAAGGGGCAGCGAGTGGGGGGCCGGGGTCAACATCCGCATGGGATCACTTGACGCGAGGCGGGAGGGTTGGGTGGGTGGCGCCGGCGCGATTGCCGGTTGCCGCTGTTGCCCGTGTCTGCCGCCTGGGAAACCTAGTGGGTGGGTGCCTTCTTTGCGTTGCTCTGCCGCACTCTGAGCCTGGGCCGCAGCGCCAATCACGTTGGCCCTGCCTGCCCTGCACAAGGATGCGTTGCATCACCTGTTGGGCGGGCCCTTCGGCTCGCCCTCTACCCGTTGCGGGTTCTGTCTTGATAGGCCAAGGCTAAACTCTTGCCAATCAATCACTTAGCTCAACAACGTGGTGCAGCGCATTATAGGGGCCAAGGGCGCGGCGCCACGGCGGCCCGCTGCGGCGGGTGGCCTGAAGCCGTCGGGCGCCAGCGTGCACTATGTCCGCATCGACGAAGGCTCGGCGGGCCAGCGCCTCGACAACTTCCTCATCAAGCTGCTCAAGGGTGTGCCCAAGAGCCATGTGCATCGCGTCATTCGCAGCGGCGAAGTGCGTGTCAACCAGGGGCGCGCCGCCGCCGATACCCGGCTGGCCCTGGACGTCAAGATCCGCGTGCCGCCGGTGCGTGTGGCGGCCACGGGCGACCCGCAAGCCGTGCCGCCGCGCGACTTTGTGATGCTCTTCGAAGACGAGCACCTGATCGCGATCGACAAACCGGCAGGCGTTGCAGTGCACGGCGGCAGCGGTGTGAGCTACGGCGTGATCGAGCAGTTGCGCCGCTCGCGCCCGCAGGACAAGTTCCTCGAGCTTGTGCACCGCCTCGACAAGGAGACCTCGGGCGTGCTGCTCGTGGCGCGCAAGCGCGCCAGCCTGCTGGCCTTGCAAGACCAGCTTCGGCAGCGCGACAAAGGCGTGACGAAGACCTATCAGGCCTTGGTGAGCGGTGCCTGGCCGTCAAACCTCAGGGTCATCGATGTCGCCTTGCTCAAGACGCTCAATGCCGCGGGCGAGCGCCGTGTGCGGGTCGTCGATGCAGACCACCTAGAGGCGCGCCGCTCGATTACCCTGGTCAAGGTACAGCGCCGCTTTGCCGGCTTCACGCTGCTCGAAGTGACCATCAAGACCGGGCGCACGCATCAGATACGCGTGCACCTGGCCAACGCCGGTTACCCCATCGTGGGTGATTCGAAGTACGGCGATTTCGATCTGAACAAGGCCTTGGCACGCGGCGCCGCATGGCCAGGCGTGGGGCGCCAAGGCGCCTGCGCGCGATTCGATGGCATGTTCCTGCACGCCGCCAGGTTGCGCGTGATTCACCCCACGAGCGGCGAGCCCTTGGAGCTGGCCTCGCCCTTGCCGGCAGAATGCGGGGCTTTCCTGGAAACCCTCGAACCATGACCCTGGCCCGCCGCTTTGACCTGATCGCGTTCGACTGGGACGGCACGCTGTTCGATTCGACGGAGCTGATCGCGCGCTGCATCCAGGCGGCGTGTGCCGATGTCGGCGCACCCGTGCCGAGCAGTCGTGACGCGAGTTTCGTCATCGGCCTGGGCCTGGCCGACGCATTGCGGCACGCCGCGCCGACGCTGCCGCGCGAACGCCACCGTGAACTGGCAGACCGCTACCGCCATCACTATTTCGCCAAGCAGCATGAAATCCTGATGTTCGAGGGCGCGCTGGCGATGTTGCACGACCTGAAGGCACGCCAGCACAGCCTCGCGGTGGCCACCGGCAAATCGCGGCGCGGCCTGGACGAGGCGCTGCGCAGCGTGCAACTCGCGGGCATGTTCGAGGCGACCCGCACCGCGGATGAAACCGCGTCCAAGCCGGATCCGCGCATGCTGCTCGAATTGATGGAGGAACTTGACGTGACACCGCAGCGCACCTTGATGATCGGCGACACGACGCACGACTTGCAGCTCGCCGCCAACGCCGGTACCGCGAGCCTGGCGGTGAGTTATGGTGCACATGAACACGCCGAGTTCGACGCCTTCGCCCCGCTCGCCGTGGCGCATTCTGTGACCGAGTTGCACGCGTGGTTGCGCGAAAATGCCTGACTCACCCGTTGGCGCCGCAATGCCGCAACCCCTGTGCAGCTCGAGCGAGCTGGAAGAAAAGGGTCGCGCTGTCGTGTTCGACGTGCTCCACCACGAGGCGCCCACCACGGCGTTTGCTCTGCGCTTTGACGGACGCGTTGTCGCCTACCTGAACCGCTGTGCTCATGTTGCTGCAGAAATGGACTGGCAGCCGGGCGAGTTTCTCGACGCGGGCCGCGAGTTCATCTTGTGTTCGATCCACGGCGCGGCCTACGCGCCGCGTGACGGGCGCTGCATCGGTGGCCCATGCGGCCGCGGCCGATTGACACCGCTGGTGGTTGAAGAAAGCGCGGGTCAGGTTTATTGGCACCCTTCCGCCGTTACCCGGCCGGCCTTTAGCGACTGAAAGTTCATCATGGTTACCGACGACTCGAATCGAACCCCCGAACCGCGCGAACCCACGCTCGACCCGGCCGGCGCCAGCCCCGCGCCGGCCGTGGCGGCGCGGCCCGCCTGGGACGCAGCCCTCGTGAAACTCGCGCAAGACGTGTTGCAGGAACGTCGCGCCGAGCGCCGCTGGCGCACCGTCAAGCGCGTCACGTGGATTCTATTGTTGCTGCTGATCGGCGCGGTGATGCTCTCTTCACGCGGCCGCGTTTCGGCGCCGAACGGCCCGCACACCGCGATGGTGGAGGTGCGCGGCGAAATCTCCTCCGAGAGCGACGCCAGCGCCGAGATCCTGATTTCGGGCCTGAAAGCAGCGTTTGAGGACGCCGGCGCGGTGGCGGTGGTGATACGCATCAATTCGCCCGGTGGCAGCCCGGTGCAGGCCGGTATCGTGCATGACGAGATTCGCCGCCTGAAGGCCGTGCATGGCAAGAAGGTTTACGCGGTGGTTGAAGAGGCCTGTGCTTCCGGCGCGTATTACATCGCGGTGGCGGCGGACGAGATTTACGCGGACAAGGCGTCGATCGTCGGATCGATCGGCGTGTTGATGGACGGATTCGGTTTCACCGAGACGATGGAAAAACTCGGCGTCGAGCGCCGCTTGCTGATCGCCGGCGAGAACAAGGCGCTGGGCGACCCGTTCTCGCCGCTCTCAGCCGAGCACCGCGCCCATGTTCAGGCAATGCTCGATCAGATTCATCAGCAATTCATCAGCGTGGTCAAACAGGGCCGGGGAGAGCGCTTGAAACCCTCAAGTGAAACTTTCAGCGGCCTGTTCTGGAACGGCGAAAAAGCGATGGAGCTGGGCCTGGTTGACAAGCTCGGCAGCCTGGATTTTGTCGCGCGCGACGTGATTCAAGCCGCCGAAGTGATCGACTACACGCCCAAGGAAAACGTGGCCGAGCGCCTGGCCAAGCGCTTCGGCGCGTCGATCGGCGCCGGCGCGGTGAAGGCGCTGCGCGGGTTGAGCGCGATACGCTGATTCCGCAGCCGGTCGCTGCGACGCAGGGCCGGCGTGCATCAGCTCGCGGCGAGCAGCAGTCCCTTCGTCTCAATGAAGCTCACCACTTCCGTCAGGCCGTCGCGGGTTTTCAGGTTGCTCATGACGAAGGGTTTGGCACCACGCATGCGCAGCGTGTCGGTGCGCATCACTTCCAGGCTCGCGCCCACATGCGGCGCGAGATCGGTCTTGTTGATGACGAGGAGGTCGCTCTTGGTGATGCCGGGGCCGCCCTTGCGCGGGATCTTTTCGCCTGCGGCGACGTCGATCACGTAGATCGTCAGGTCCGACAGCTCGGGGCTGAACGTCGCCGCGAGGTTGTCGCCGCCGCTCTCGATGAATACGATGTCGGCGTCGGGAAACTTTTCGAGCATGCGATCCACCGCTTCGAGATTGATCGACGCGTCTTCGCGGATCGCGGTGTGCGGGCAGCCGCCCGTTTCCACGCCCATGATGCGCTCGGCGTCCAATGCCCCGGCCACGGTGAGCAGGCGCTGGTCTTCCTTCGTATAGATGTCGTTCGTCACGACGACCAGGTCGTAGCGATCGCGCATCGCCTTGCACAGCATTTCAACCAGCGTCGTCTTGCCCGATCCGACCGGCCCACCCACACCCACGCGCAGTGGCGGGAGGTGTTTCGTGCGGCGCGCGATGCTGTGCAGGTTGGATCTCATGCGGTTGATTGTCTGTGCATCACGACCGGAACAGCCGCGAGTACTGGGTTTCATGCTGCGCTGAAAGGATCGCCAGCATTGGCGTGAAGGCCTGGCGCTGCGCGTCGGGAAGCGTCTGCGCCCGGTCCACCGCAGCCGGAATGTGTTCGATCAGCGCTGCGAGCATGCGCTGCGCTGAGGTCTGGCCGAGCGGCACGCACTTCATCGCCGCCTGCGCCATGTTCTCGGCCCAACTGAAGGCGAGGCTGAGCAGCGCCTCGTGGCGGGTGGCACCGGCCTGCAGCGTGGCCAGCGCGAATCCGACCACCCAGTTCGGTGCCGGCTCCAGCGCGGCGAGAGTCGCGAGTCGCGCATCGTCAGCAGCCTTGGGGCTGCAATTGCGCAGCCATGCCAGCAGCGAGCGGCCCATCTGTTCACTTTGCTGGCGCAGTTCGGCGCTCTCGCGGGTGCGCTGGATCCAGGAGTTCAGCTCCGCCAGGGCTGCCGCGTCGTGCTCGCGCCAAGCATCAAAGGCCCGGGCCGCCACGGCAAGGTCGCTGCGTGCCAGCCCGAGGTGCAACTGGTCGAGCAGCCATGAAGTGGCTTGCTGCTCGTCGGTCACGAGGCCTGCATCGACCGCGGCCTCCAGCGCCTCGGAGTAACTGAACCCGCCCACCGGCAGCGCCGGTGAAGTGAGCTGCATCAAGCGCAACAGGATCGTGGCGCGTTGGCGCGCCGAATCGGAATCAGGAATGTCTGGCGTGATCGTGGCCATGGTCGTGCCGGCAGTCCGGCCCATGCACATGCTCGGCCTTGTGGGTGTGGCCGTGATCGTCACCAGGTTCGTGCGGGTGGCCGAGTGAATCGTGCCCATGGTCATGGGCGTGACCGTGTCCCGCGTGTGCCGCATACGCGCCAGCCTCGGGATCGAACGGCGCAGTTTCCTCGGCCACGATCAAGTGCATCTGGCGCAGCATGTCGGCCAGCACATGGTCAGCCTCCAGTTTCAAATGATCGGGTGCGAGTTCGAGTGGCACATGCCGGTTGCCCAGGTGGTACGCGGCGCGCAGCAGGTCGAACGGCGCACCGTGTTGCGTGCAGTGGCGCACCACCAGCACGGCCTGCGGCGCGGCGATGACGCGGATCAGTGTGCCATCTTGCGCGACGAGCACGTCGCCGCCGCGCGCCATGTGGCCGCGCGGCAGGATCACGCCCAAAGCGCGGCCGTTGCTGTCCGTCGCATCGAAGCGACTTTTCTGGCGCACGTTCCAGTCGAGTTCGGCCGTGGGGGCGCGGTTCACCAACGTCGGCGCCAGTCCGCGGCCGTGGGGGATGAGTCGGTTGGCGATCAGCATGTGCAACTGGAGAGGCGGGGCGGGCCGTGAGTGTGCCAGCGTTTCGCCCCAGCCGCCGTTCCGCACCGAGGCGGCGGCTGCGTCGCGGTGTCAAACGTGCCGTTTGCGAAGCGACAAACGGGGTCATGCAGGGACGAGGCAATCAGGTGTTTCGCTATTGCGCTGCGATTCTGTTCGCGACAAGATCGCCGTCTGGCATGGAAGATGCAGGAGATTTGTAGCCGAGTCATCCGCAGGAGACCAAGCATGAACACCCTGGCCTCAACGCTGCCCGGCGGCGATTCCTCTTCCGCTGCAGCGGCGCAGCGCATCGTGCAGCGGCTGCTGCGCGGGTTTCGCGGTTCTGTGGGGTTGCGGCTGTGGAACGGCACGATTTTCCGGCTCGGACCCGCAGCGCCGGAGTTCACGATGGTCGTGCGCGACCCCACGGTGTTGCGTGAGCTCGTGTTGCAACGCAATCCGTTGTTGCTCGCCGAGGCCCACTTTCGCGGCCTGGTCGATTTCGAGGGCGATTTGTACGCAGCGCTGCGACTGAAGACGCACTTCCAGGGTCTGTCGCTCAGTTGCGCCGAGCGCGCCGCGCTGTGGCGCGACGCCTTGCGTTTGCCCAAGCGCCAGCGCCTCGTGGTTTCGCCCACCGCCGCGGGGGCGGGACACGACCCGCGGCCCTTCCAGCACCGCCATTCGAGAGACAGCGACCAGGCCGCGATCGCCTTCCACTACGACGTGTCGAATCAGTTCTACAAGCTCTGGCTCGACGAGCAGATGGTCTACTCCTGCGCCTACTTCCACCGCGCCGAAGATTCGCTGGATACGGCGCAGTGCAACAAGCTCGACCATATTTGCCGCAAACTGCGCCTGAAACCGGGCGAGAGGCTGCTCGACATCGGTTGCGGCTGGGGTGCGCTGGCGATGTGGGCAGCCAGGAATTACGGGGTCCAGGCACACGGCATCACGCTGAGTCGTCAGCAGCTGGAGCTGGCTCGGGAGCGTGTCGCATCCGCTGACTTGCAGGACCGGGTGACGCTCGAACTGCTCGACTACCGCGACCTGTTGGGTGAGGCGGTCTACGACAAGGTCTCGAGCGTGGGCATGTTCGAACATGTCGGCCTGAAAAACCTGCCGGCGTACAACGCCACGGCGTACCGCGTGTTGCGCGACGATGGCCTGTTCCTGAACCACGGCATCACGCACGATGAAGAGGGCTGGCAACCCGGACTCGTGAGCGACTTCATCAATCGCTACGTGTTCCCCGACGGCGAACTCGACACCGTGAGCAATGTGCAGCGCGGCATGGAACGCGCGGGCTTCGAGATCCTCGACGTCGAGGCCCAGCGCCCGCACAATGCGATGACGCTGCGCCACAGGGTGCGGCGTCTCGAGGCGCGACGCGACGAAGCGCTGCAACATGTCAACGAGGCCACCTACCGCGTCTGGCGCCTTTACATGGCGGCGTGTGCGCTCGAGTTCGAGTCGGGCGGCACAGGCATCTACCAAATCCTGACCGGCAAGCGCCGCGCCGCAGCGCCGGCGGTGCCCCTGACGCGGGCCGACATCTATGAAGGAGGCCCGCTCGGTGCAGGGAACGGAAAGTCGCTGTAGTCGGTGCGGCCGTTGCGGCGCGATGCGGTAGCAGCCGTTCCTCAAAGCGTCGCAGGCGCAGTGGCTGCGAGGGCCTGCGCCACCTGCCGCGCCTGCGCGGCAATCGCGCGCAATAGTCCGCCGGGCTGGCGAATGTCGAAGCCGACGAAGTAGACACCGGCCAACGCACCGCGGCCTTCAACATCGGTCGGCATGCCGTTGGCATCAAGCCCGGGCTTCGGCCCGGGAAAGAGCTGGTCGATGCCGGCCTCATAACCGGTGGCCAGGATCACGGTGTCGAATGCCTGCTCGGTGCCGTCAGTGAAGCGCAGCCCCTGCGCCGTGAAGGTCTCGATTCCCGGGTGAACCGCGATTTCGCCACGCTTGATGTGCGCCAGCGTGCCGACGTCGATCACCGGCGTCTTGCCAAGTTCGCGCAGCTGGCGCAGCGGCGACATCGTCGCTGTGCTCAGGCCCCAGCGGCGCAAGTCGCCCACCGTCAGATTGCGCAACAGGGTTGCGAGTGCGTCGCCCCACGGTGTAGGCAGTTTGGACAGCAGAATCGACGACAGCTGCGTCGGCCTGCCGAGCACGTCGCGGTGCACCAGGTTCACGGGCGAGCGCACCGACAGCGCCACCTGCACACCGTGCTCGGCGAGATCGAGCGCAATCTCTGCGCCGGTGTTGCCCATGCCGACCACCAGCACGCGCTTCCCGGCAAACGGAGTCGCGTTGCGGTAGACGCGGCTGTGCACGACCTGGCCGCGGTACAGCGCCTGGCCGGCAATCGCCGGCAAGTTCGGCACGTTGTTCGCGCCGCTGGCGAGCACCACGGCACGCGAGACGAATTCGCGCCCGCCCGTGGTTCGGGTGTGCCAGCCCGACTCATCGGGCGTGAGCGCAACCACCTCGGCACCGAACAAAGGTGCGATGCCATGTTGCCGGGCATAGTGCTCCAGATAGTCGACAACGCCCTGGCGCGGCACGTAGCGCGGCGCGGACTCCGGAAACGCCATGCCAGGCAGTGCCGAGTGGGTTTTCACGGTGTGCAGGTGGAGCCGCTCGTAATGAGCGCGCCACGATGCACCGACCTGAGTGGCCCGCTCAAGCACCAGCGGCCGCAGGCCGCGCTGCACCAGACAACCTGCCACGGCCAGGCCCGCCGGGCCGGCGCCAATGATGAGGATGTCGGTGCGGTCAGGCATCGTTGTCGAGTCGGGGGTAGGTCTCGGCATAGCCGGGCACGGCTTCACACGTCGCGGCGGCTGATTGCCTCTTGAAGTTGTTCCCGACGCGGCAGCGGCTCCACCGCACCGAAGCCCAGCGTGCTGAGCGCCGCGGCGGCGTTTGCCACGCGCGCGGCTTCCACCAGTGACGCGCCGCGCGCGAGTTGCGACAGAATCGCGCCGGCAAAACAGTCTCCCGCGCCGGTGGCATCGACCGGCGTGACAGCGAAACCCGCAAGCCGCGTGAGGGCCGCGCCCTGCGACACGATGCAACCCGCTGCGCCGAGCTTGAGCACGACGGCTCGCGCCCCCTGCTCATGCGCCCAGCGGATGACGGCCTCGGGTTGTCCGATGCCGGTCAGCAGCGCGATTTCATCGACGCTGGGCAGGAACAGGTCGCAATGCGGCAAGACCTTGCGCGTCATCTCCAGCGCGCGCGCCGCCGACCACAGGCGTGGCCGGTGGTTCAGATCGAAGCTGACGCGCGTGCCGGCGGCGCGAGCGATGCGAATCGCCTCCATCGCCGTGTCGCAGGCGCTCAGGCTGATCGCGAGTGAAATTCCGGACATATGCAATTGCGCGGCGTTGCCGATCAGCTCGCGCGGCAGGTCGGCTGGCGTGATCAGGCTCGCCGCACTGCCGGCGCGCCGGTAAGTGAACACATGGCCGCTCGCGCCGTGGCTGACAAAGTAGACGCCGGTCGGCGCGCCGGCCACCACGCGCACTGCGTCGGTGGCCACGCCTTCACGCTGCCACAGCGCAAGCAGCGCTGCGCCGAAGCTGTCGTCACCGACCTGCGTGATGTACGCGCAGCGCGCGCCCAGCCGCGCTGCGGCGATTGCCGCGTTCGACGTATCGCCGCCGAAGCCCATCTGGAATTCCGGGCGTGCCGGGTCGCGCTGGTTGAATTCGATGAGCGGCTCGCCGATGGCGATGAGGTCGAGTGTCTTGTTCTTCATGCGTTGAGCGTACTGTCCGGGTGCTCCTGCTTGCCGTGTCGCGCCGCTGGCTGCGCCAGCACACTCAGAAGAGGAAGAAGCGCTGTGCCATCGGCAATATGCTTGCCGGCTCGCAGGTGAGCAGCACGCCGTCGGCGCGCACTTCGTAGGTTTGCGCGTCCACCTCCATTTTCGGCAGGTAGCCGTTGTGCACCATGTGGTGCTTGCGCACGCCGCGGCAGGCGCGCACGGCGCTCACGGGTTTGTTCAGGCGCAGCAGTTCGTGCAAACCGCCGTCCACGGCGCTACCGCTCATGAAGGTCAGCGACCCCTGATGCAGCGCACCGCCGAAGGAGCCGAACATCGGCCGGTAGTGCACCGGCTGCGGCGTCGGGATCGACGCATTCGCATCGCCCATCAAGGCCGCGGAGATGAAGCCGCCCTTCAAGATCAGGCTCGGCTTGACGCCAAAAAACGCCGGCCGCCAGATCACGAGGTCGGCCCACTTGCCGACTTCGATGCTGCCCACGTCGTGGCTGATGCCGTTGGCGATGGCCGGGTTGATCGTGTACTTGGCGATGTAGCGCTTGACGCGGAAGTTGTCGTTGCGCGCGTTGTCTTCGGGCAATGAACCGCGCTGGCCCTTCATCTTGTGCGCCGTCTGCCAGGTGCGGATGATGACCTCGCCCACACGCCCCATCGCCTGGCTGTCGCTTGACATCATGCTGATCGCACCCAGGTCGTGCAGCACGTCTTCGGCGGCAATGGTCTCGCGGCGAATGCGGCTTTCGGCGAACGCCAGGTCTTCGGCGATGTTGGCGTCGAGGTGGTGGCACACCATCAGCATATCGAGGTGTTCCTCCAGCGTGTTCACGGTGAAGGGACGCGTCGGGTTGGTGGAGGAGGGCAGCACGTTCCTGAGGCCCGCCACCTTGATGATGTCGGGCGCGTGCCCGCCCCCGGCGCCCTCGGTGTGGAAGGCATGGATGGTGCGGCCCTTGAAGGCCTTCACCGTGTCTTCGACAAAGCCCGACTCGTTCAAGGTGTCGGAGTGCAGCATCACCTGCACATCGTATTTCTCGGCGACGGTAAGACAATTATCAATCGCCGCCGGCGTCGTGCCCCAGTCCTCGTGAAGCTTGAAGGCGCAGGCGCCGGCCTT